>CAYTRQ010000486.1:0-4205 GCA_964440025.1 uncultured Polyangiaceae bacterium
GGCTGCGCATGGCGCCGATACGGACGCAGGTGCCATCGATCGGAATGGCGGGGGACGAGCCGAGGATCTTGTTGGTTTCGACATGGCCCTTCCACTCCTCCCGGGTCTGGCCTCCTTCCATGGCCCGATCGATCCAGGGAATCAGGCTGCCAGCCAGCGCGGCACCAAACTCGCTTTTGGGGAATGAGTCCGAATGCATGGCTTCGGAGACCTGGCGATCGAGTTCGACCGCGCTAGCGCTGGGATCGGTGGCAGCGGCCACACTGGAGAGGCTGGCCATCTGCAAAACGAGCTCGCGCATGTGGCGCGCTCCGGCACCCGAAGCGGCTTGATAGGTCGAGGCGTTGATCCACTCGACGAAGCCTTGCTCGATCAAGCTGCCCACCGCCATCAACATCAAGCTCACGGTGCAATTTCCACCGATAAAGTCTTTGACGCCGCGGCCAAGATCGCGCTCGATCTTCTTTCTGTTGACCGGATCGAGGATGATGGTCGCAGTTTCTTCCATGCGCAGTGCGGAAGCGGCGTCGATCCAAAGCCCTTGGTAGCCTGCTTTCCGTAGCTCCGGGTGGACCTTCTTGGTGTAGTCCCCACCCTGACAGGAGACGATCATGTCGACTTCCGCGAGAGCCGAGATGTCGTTGGCGTCTCTCAGGGGTTGACTGCCCTTGCCAACATCCGGTCCGTCTTGTCCGGCTTGGGAAGTTGAAAAAAAGACGGGGTCGAAAGATGCGAAGTCATTTTCGGCGCGCATGCGCTCCAACAGAACGGAGCCAACCATGCCGCGCCAGCCGACGATACCTACGGTAGTCACTGGTTTTTCCTAGAACGAGTGGATGGTTCGCGGCGAAACCAGGGCGCTTCGTCGCCCGCCGCAAGGCGAGGGCGGTCGACTCGGCGTTTTGGCCATTTTTTGCCGTCGAACATATTGTTGCTTGTTGGTTCGCATCCTTTTGTGGATGCGAACTAGAGGACGAGTTGGAAAGCGCCGGGGCGCTCAAAGTGGATGCGAAGTGAATCAGAGACCGGGGGGGCGTGCAAACGGATGCTCCGATTTTTGGCCCGTCTTTGAGGCCTCCTGGCCCGAAGTCCGCTCCCACGATATGGATGGAGCGCATCGTGGGCGAGCGTCGAGCGCGCTCCAGCCGGCCCCGCGCGAGGCTTTTCTACTCTACTTTCCACCCTGGCTCTTCCCGTTTCTATTCATGACCATCTCCTTCGAGGAACTTGCCGACTCCTACCGCTGCATATTTTTCGACGCATACGGGGTTCTGAAGAGCTCCCGAGGAGTCTACGAGGGGGCGATGGAGCGCCTCCAGGAGCTAAAAGAGCAGGGGAAAGAGGTCTACGTGGTGACCAACGATTCGAGCAAATCCCCGGCGCGGATGGCACAGGCCTACTCCTTGCCGGGGCACGGGCCGGTCATCCCCGAAGAGCAGATCATCACCTCCGGACGCCTTGCCACCGAGTTTCTCAAAAACAAGGTCCCCAGTGGCTGGGTGGCCTACTTGGGGCAAGAGCCGTCTGCCTATTACATCGAGCAAGCGGGACTGATGCCGGTGCCCGTTTCGGAGCTCACTGATGACCATAGTCCCCGAGCTCTCGTCCTCCTCGACGATGAAGGGTTCGAGTGGTTTCGAGATCTCAATCGAATCGTCAACCTGGTGCGCGAACACAACATGCCCGTGGTCGTCGCCAATACTGATATCACGTATCCGAGCAGTCGCACGGAGGTGGGGATCGCCATCGGAGGTTTGGGTCATCTGCTAGAAGGAGCTCTCCAGCGCAGCTTCATCCTCTTTGGAAAGCCCGATCCAATGCTATTTAGCTATGCCTATCATCACGCGCTCGATCGCAATCCGCGCTTGACCAAGCGTGACGTGCTCATGGTGGGGGATACGCTGACAACCGACATTCTCGGGGGTAACAAATACGGAATCGACACCGCACTAGTGCTTTCGGGGACGACCTCGAAGGACGACTACGATGTGCACATTCGTTCCACGGGCATCGTTCCCAACTACGTTTGTGAATCGATTCTGAGCTGAGTTCCGTCTCGAAAGGGGGCGCCTCCTCCTTTTTCCGTCCTTCTGGGTCACGATTTGCGCTGTCGCGAAGGAGGCTGGTGCTCCAGCGACAGCTGGTGCCATAGAATACCATCAAGAGCTATAAAACGACAAATTTTCATTGCCCGCGCCACTCCAGCCTTTGCGCTGTCGCGAAGGAGGCTGGTGCTCCAGCGACAGCTGGTGCCATAAAACACCATCAAGAGCTATAAAACGACAAACTTCTAAAGGACCTACCTACCTCATCTCGAAGGGGTGATGACCCAGGCTTCGTCCGCCAGTCGCGTGGCGGTTTATTGGTGAATCGCCTGCAGGAGAGGATAGAAGTTGGCTTGTTCCAAAGCGGGAAAATAGCTTTCGACCGCTTCTCTCTGCAGCCGACGGCACAAGTCCTCACGGAAGAAGTGTTCGCCACTCCGGATCACGTAGTTGAGAAGGAAGACTCGGTAGGCTTCCTTCAGGAAGAGGAGCTCTTCATCGGCGAGTGGGTTCCTCCTGTGGTAGGCGCGGAGGAAGATGGCGAATCGCTCTTCGAAAAACGGATCGAGGGTATAGCTGAAGACCGGTTGGTCTCCCTCCTCGCGTGCGACTCGCGCGCAGAAATAGAAGTCCATGGCGCGAGGCTCGACTCGGAACCAATCATAGTCCCAACGAGAGAAGAATCGGAAGCCATCTTTATCGTGGCCGATCGAAAAATTGCCGATGTTCCAATCGAGCAGTACCGGCATTTTGGTCATTTTGTGATAGCCGAGTTGCTCGGCATTGGTCAAAAAGAGCTCACACTGGCGGCGGAGAAAGCTTTCCAGAGAGTCCTCGAAGTTCCTGGCTTCCCGCCAGGCAGGGTTGCCCAGAGCATCGTAGAGGGAAGTGACGTCGGAGCCGAGTGTTTGCCACGCGGGGGTCAGCAGCGGAGCCACCTTTTCCGATGCTATGTGAAATTCGGCCATCTCTTCCGCGAAGTTTTCGACCTGCGGAATGGAGAGGACCTTGGGGAGAAAGTCATAGAACTGAGCTTTTTGATAGAATACTACCCAGTAGTCGCCTTCTCGATAGGTGTAGACGTCTCCCTCTTTCTCGAGGATCCTGGCTAGAAAAGATCGGTACCGCGTTCCGACTAAGCGCCGGCTCCACTGGGCGATGATGCGATGGTCCTGGCGGAAGTGCACGTACGATCCGTAGCTCGAAGTTTTGGCGACGATCTCTTGGCCATCGCTCAGCTGGACCAAATACACGTGATTGGTGGAGACCGATTCACTGATCTCTTTGATGCTGGCAATGCCACGGGGATCCCCATATTCGGTCCAAGCCGTGGCGACCATTGCTGGGAACTCGACGCCGTAGCGAAAAAGGTTGACCTGATCGTCCATCGCTCCGGAGTCTAGGACGCCCGTACATCACCTCAAAGGCCCCAGTCCGTGGGGGTAAGGCAAGCAGCGGCGGAGCCTCTTTCCACAGGGTCGATTCGATGCGTCCCCTTGCTTGGTGGATCGCCAGCACGCCGCCCCTCGGGAATGATGTGCTGGCGTTCGAGTTCCCATTCAAAAGGATGCAAACTCAACAAGAACCCGCCCCATCTCGCTGAGGAGTCAGGGATGACTCGCCCACCTGATAGATAGGCGCCGTTGCCTGCCCCAAAAAAGCCGCCCCATCTCGCTGAGGAGAGAGGCGGCGAGCTACGAGTGGATCTTGGCTGCTTGCCCGGCTCGCATCGGCGGATGCGAGTGAGCTGGCGCTTAGACCGAGTAGTAGAGCTGGAACTCGATGGGGGCAGTCGTCATGCGCAGGGCGGTGACCTCTTCCATCTTGAGTTCGATGTACGCATCGATCATGGCGTCGCTCATGACTCCGCCGGCCTTGAGGAAGTCCCGGTCCTTGTCCAGTGCCTCCAGGGCCATATCGAGGGAGTGGGCCACGGTGGGGCGGGCCTTTTCCTCTTCCGGAGTGAGCTCGAACAGATCTTCGTCACCGGGCTTGCCGGGGTCGATCTTGTTCAGGATGCCATCGATGCCGGCCATCATCATGGCGGTGAACGCCAGATAGGGATTGGCGGTGCTGTCGGGAAAGCGGACTTCGATGCGCTTGCCCTTTTCTCCCTGGACGAACGGAATGCGGATCGATGCAGAGCGATTGCGCGAGCTG
>CAYTRQ010000487.1:0-4180 GCA_964440025.1 uncultured Polyangiaceae bacterium
GGGCCAATTTTTCGGACCGCAATTCAGCAAGCGCGCCGAAATCCTACGACCTCAACTCGCTCACCGATTGCGACGGCAATTTCGAAATCAACAGTCAGGACTTTGCCTCACTCGATCCCTTTGAGTGATCTCAGGTTTTCATCGTCACCGTCCTTCACTGCCAGGCTTGCCTGGCGCATTGGAAATCCACACATTGCCACACGCTACGATAAGACTGCTCGGGACTACCTCGCCTTGGTGAATCTCCCTGCGCCATCATGCTCGCGGATAATGTAGGCACATCCCCTGAGCGTTGCGGCTCCACGCCTAAAAACAATTCGTGTTTTGAGCACGAAGGTATTGCGACAGATCATTCTGAGAGGGGAAGCCCATTTCTTTGAGGCTTTTTGGGGCTTGACTGAGAGGAGCCCGGGTGAATCTCTCAAGGATGCCCAACTGCCATTCATCGAGTCCGGTGTCGGATTCGGGAATCTTCTTTCTCCCGAATGCAACTTGAAAAACGGCTTGGCCCAAAAACTCCGGACTTGGTGAATAAGGAGAATCGCCAAGTTCGACGATCGCTCGTGCTATCCCTTTGGCTTTTCCTTCTGGAACCCGTGCATAGGTAAGCACACAAAGCATCATCATTGCAGTATTGTCTGCTGTCTCTGGCCACCACCAGGTCTCGGGCACGGAGACTGGACGCTTTAGCGCGTTAATCGCACTATCCGACGCACCCGGTCTGAGTCTATCGGTAAGCAAGGCTTCAGAAGCAACTGCGGTGGCTGATACTAGTCGATCCGTTTCACCTGTACCCCAAAAGTCTGCGCCCAAAATTCGCGGAAGCCATGTAGCTCTGTACTTGAGTCTGGATGCTATCACTGCTGAGGTAAGCAAACTCGTTGCTCTCTCCACAGGTTCAGCTCCTGTATCGATCCCGTTATGGAGTAGCGGCAGCTGCTTTTCCGTGCTCATTTCCCAGCACGCGAGGACATACTTGGCAGCGCAACGCATGTCCCTAGTTTTCGACGCCGTAAGGTTCTCAACCACGCCGACATAGTCTCTGAAAGCACGTTGTGCGGGAGTATCGATAGACTGTCCTACGCGAGTGCGAGTCGGAGTCTGAAGTAGCTCTCGAAAGTCCAGGAGAAGCGCCTGAGCGGCTTGAATGACCTGGATCTGATCCACCTCGGGCCAGCCGATAGCTAACTTATCAAGCACGCAACGGACCGAACTCTCTGGCAATGGGTATTTGCCATTTGTCTCATCCACTACCACGTCTAGGGCCTCCCATAATTCTCTAGCATTGCTAGCAGCGGATAAGGCTAAGTTGAGATAACTTGCCTGCTGCGCCTTCGAGCTCACCCGCCAGCCCTTCATCATCGCGCTGCGAAGACGTTGAAGTCTAGTTGAAAACTGCGATGAGTTTTCACTCATGAGTTGTTCCTTCGAAATCGCGCGAGCGCATTGTCGTAGCTCTTCCAGAAGCCCCGGCGATTCTCGGGAGGCGGGCTGAAGTTCGTCGCATATGGATCGTTACCAGATTGTCCAGCTAGTGCTCCTCCTCCAACCTGAGCAGGTTGTGGTTGTCCATATTCTGCCATGAGATTCGCAAACATTTGGCTGCAATTCTGACACGGCGCTCGCTCTTTCCCGCCTTCCTTGTTGACGGACGCCTGAAACTCCATTTCGCTTAGGGCTGTGGTAATCTCTTCTCTTGTGTACGCATTGCGCCTTTTTAAGTAGTCGGAAACAGCCCTAGGATCGGCACAATTCGCTGCGTGGCGCCCACCTTCAAGCCGTCGATTAGGGCCAAGCAGCGCATCTTGTACCGCAGGGTGTAGGTCCTCGAACACATCCTCCCCCGAAGTGCCGGATGGTCCCGCACTGAGGCCGGAACCAGTGACGCCTCCACCGGAGGCTCTAGCGGTCATACCCGGGTGCGGTTTTCTTCGAGCCAGCCCATCCGGATCCACCACGTGGATCGGATCGTTGGCCGCGTACCCGAAAGGACTCAGTCCCCCCATGAGCCCGAGAGGCTCGGGGCTCAGGTACCTTCCAGTCTCAGGTAGGGTCAGCCCCCATCCGCCAGCCTGCTCGGCGCACAGGTGGTGTCCGACATTGAGCTCGAGCGGCGGCGCTTGCGCCTGCGCGGGCTGCGCTTCCCCCTCACTCCGTACTCGCCCGCCGGCTTTCGATGAGGACAGGAAGGCGTCGCCGCCCCACTCAGCGCTCTGCCGGCCGGGCTCCGCGCGGGTGGGGGAAGGAAGTGAAGTACTGAACTCGAGTGAAGAACAATGAGCCGCGAGTGCTGAAGGGGCCAGAAGGACCACCAGCAGGAACCAGCTGAGGCACTGGAAAGCGACGACGACGAAGGGGCGGTTCAGGACATATTGTCCATGCAGGAGTATGGTTCGAGTCTACACATACTTTGATTTTCGAACCTCAATTCCTGAATCGGCCGATTGCGACGCTAATGTGTAGCTTATGCAAATTTAACACCCAGGCCGCCATTTCATGATGCACTTGAGTCCGCGGGTCCGCCGAGAACTCTCATAGCTGGAAGGACAAGCGCTGATTGCCAGCCCTCTGACATCTCATTGAGCGAGCGAAGCAGCAGCGCGGAATCGTCAACTTCATACCAACGGATAATCGTACAAGCGAGGTAGAGAGTGTCCCACCCTTTCCAACCCCGTGGTTGCTCCAGACTGCCGTCCCATTCGCGCGGAACGGGAACGCGTTCCAGTATTCCCTTCCGCAACACGTTCGACGCGGGATGCTTCATACGCTTCTCCAACAACGTATGCGCACATACCGCGAGCGTCGCGACAAGCGTATCAGGTGCGGCCCACCACCGCTCCAGTTCGTGCTTTAGGGAAACGAGTTTCGGGCAGCCAGGCTGCTTATGCGCCGCGAAGCGGCCAGCTGTGCCGAGTGCCAACAAGACCGTTGCCACCCAGGTCGTATCCACTTCGCCTTCAATGAGTTCCAACATCAACTCCAGATCGTCCAGGCCGTGATCATGATACTCGCCCAAAAGATATGCTGCTGCGTAGCGAGCAGGAGTTTCTTCTAGAGCCAGATCCCACAATTCGGTGAGGTGGTCCGCCAGAAAGCCTTGGATCCGCAGGGCATCGCCGTCGTTGCCCTCCTCCCATACGACTTTCAAAGATACCGGACGAAGCAGCTCCAGGGGAGAGCCTTCAATGTAGTCCGCCAACACCATAAGTACCGTCGCGCGCCGGTCCTTCCAACAACTAGCTTTGTCAAACAGGCAATCCATCGCTGCTTGCGAGTGGTACTCAAATTCAACTGCCAAGGTCACCAGCACAGGCATGAGTATCTGGAGATCTCTAACGTCAAAACAATGAGAGAACGCCGCTCGAACGGCTTCTTCCAGACGTTGTTCGTCGTGATGAACTTCAAAACCTTCGATCGCTCTGATGTGCGCGACCAGGGGCTGCCTGGTGCTTGGAGTATGAGGCTGACCTTTCGTTCTACTGATCGGCATGGAAGTGCTTGAGCACGCCCCCATAGCTTTGAAATAGTCGTGGGTTCTGCTCCAATTGTTCGTCGGTTGGTGGAGTAAAGTTTGTTCGATGACCGCGACCGCCCGTCATTCTTCCGGGCTTGATGTTGCTTGGGTCGGGGGCACCGTATTCCGCCATTAGATTGGCGAACATCTGACTACAGTTCCGGCACGGTGCACGATTTGGCCCTCCTTCCTCCTTCGCTTGAAACCTGAAGCTTGAGAGTGCAGCTCCCACACCCTCCCTGTCGTTGGGATCCAACGGTCCGTGCCTTTCTTCGTATGCCTTGAGGTAGTCCGATAAGGCGTAGGGGTCTGCACACGCATCCGGACGGCGGGTTCCCTCCAATGATGTACCCGTTATAGCATTGCTGACAACAGGGTGCAACGTTTCGTCTGCACGTAAATTCCTTTCATTGCCGTAGCGGGTGGAGCTACTACTTCCGCGAAGAGAATTGGTTCCTCGAGTATGGGGCTTGTTTCCGATACACGAAGCAAATACCGGCGCCAACCCATCCGGATCCACCAAATGAATCGGATCGTTGGCGGCGTATCCAAAAGGACTCAGCCCCCCCATGAGACCCAAAGGCTCTGGCGACAAATATCTCCCTATTTCCGGTAGGGTCAGCCCCCATCCGCCAGCCTGCTCGGCGCACAGGTGGTGTCCGACAT
>CAYTRQ010000488.1:0-4166 GCA_964440025.1 uncultured Polyangiaceae bacterium
AGCCCGCGCCGACTTCGAGGCTCTGCTCCGCGCAGCCTTGGCAATGTAGCTCGGTTCTTCCCATCCCGCTCCGGGCGCCCCACGAAGCTCACGCTACCTCCCCGGCATCTACTAGCCAGCTCTAGGGTATCCGTTTCCGCACTCCAGTTTTCCTGGAGAAGCTTGCCCGCGCGCACTGTCGATGAGTACATGGTTGGCAGAAGTGTCGCGCGCCAGTTGAGCCGAACGGACTCACCTCGACTCGACCCGCAAGAGTTCCTTCGCGGCCTTTTCCAACTCGGTGTCGACGAACATTTCCCACACTTGAGGCACGTGGGCATGAGGAAGTCTTCCGGAAGGACATGGCTGGTGCCCCTTTCGATAGGCGAAGACGCGGCCGTCCTGTCCGAAGTGTGCCTGCGCACGCTGGGGCAATTGTGTGGATGGACTTCAGGTGGAAACCGGTTTGAAAGCACCTATGCTCGACATCCTATGCTCGACATAGGGGAGGTGGGTGATATGTAGCTCACTCGCCTGCGTCGGGGGATGTTCTGCCGAAGATTGCCGTTGACTTACCCGGGGAGATTCGCGAGCCTTGCTCGCTATGCCAACCCTCGCTCGAATCTACTCTTGGAAGGTCCAAGGACTCCTATCGATGCTCCTGGTTTTGTTCTCGTGCTCACCCGCCGGAACCGAGGACTACCGTTCGATCGAACAACACAACGATACGTGCCTCGATGCAACCGATCCGACAGCCCTCCGAGAAGAGCTCTCGACTGGCACCCTGCAAACAGTGCGTGTATGTCCCGGTGAATACATCGTTGATCAGCTTGCTGACGAACGCACTCTCCTCCGCATATCACGCAGCGACTTCACGCTGGATCTGACGGGGGTCACGATCAAGACCCCAGTCGAGCTCCTCAGCACCGGCCTGGCCAAGGACGGCAAACGCGCCTTGTGGCGTGTCACGGGGAACGACGTGAAGATACGGGGCCTCACCTTTGAAACCATCTACCCTGACGACGTCCTGGTAGAATCAGGGGGCTACATCGACAGCGAGGGGAATGTATTGGACTATGGCCGATACAACGCAGATAGCCGTCTGCGCCCCCGGGCTGGTGTCGTGGACTTCTCACTCGACGGCAACCGCATCACGCTCGAAGACGTCACCGTCAAGGTCCGCGGTTCATTCCCCTACGGCTACGGAAGCATGTGGGCGATCAACCACCAAGGAATCGCGATACCCAAAAAGCATTCAGGGATCCTGATCACCGGCGATGGCACGATCCTCGACCGGGTGACCGTCGATACAGCGGCCTTCGGCCATGGCATCTTCGTGCGAGGACGAAACTCGAGAAACATCACGGACTCGGTCACCAAGATTCGCAATTCCAAGGTGCTCGGCCGCGCACGTGTCGGAGCGGAAATGTTGGCCGAAGGACCATGTTCCCTCGCCACCCGCTATTGCTGGAAACAGTTTCACCCTCCCGAGTATCGCGATCATCTGATCGAAGCGACGCGCCTCTACAGTCTATCGGAGGACGGAATCCGCGCCTACAGACAAGCGAGACGGCGCCCGGAAGACGCCTCGAGCCCCAACATCGCCACGGGAACGATCCAGGTCGAAAATACGGTCGTGCACCGAATGAGAAACGGGATTCAGCTCGCAAGAATCGCTTCTGTTTCCGAGTCGAAGTCCGATTTCGACAATGGCGTACGCCTCGAGGACGGCGATCTCAACCAGATTGCCAAGAAGGCAAGTTTCGTCAGAAACGTCGATGTTCGCGAGTGTAATGGCGGGTTTTCCATCCCGTCTCACTCCAGCGTAACTCATTCAACAGCAGATCTGGTCGGCGGGCCGGCGATCGTGCACCGCTCGAACCCCAAAAACACGTTCTTCGACGTCCAGCTCGTCCATCATCAAGAGACCTCCCATTTTCATCCGGTGGCACGCATCAATGGCAGCGGGCACCAAATCGGACTCGCTGAACACGATCCCCCCAGTGTCACTCGCACCATCAACGTTGGAGACCGCGGCCCCAAGTTCGATCGAGTCCTGCTCCCCTCGAAGCATGGGGCCACCGATGTCATCCTCATCAACGAAACGTCCCACAAGGCCTTTATTCGCGACACCGCCACCGACGTACGGCTCTGGTCCATAAGCGGCAACACTACAGTCGAAAGTGGTGCAGTCGTCGAACGCCGCAATCCCGGAAAATGGTTCCTCAACGAGAGGGCTCAACTTCAACACAAGGTGTCCAATTGGGCTGGGCGCTGGAACCCGTGGGGGCTTCCGGGCGGAGCTTGTTTCTTTTACACAGGAAGCGGCACTTTTGGTTTCCAAGGCTGCGACGATCCCGACTGGCAGGGGCGTACCTGGCGGTTGAAGGACGAAGGGAAGCTTCAGTACAGGCTCGACAACTGGGGCGGAAACTGGAACCCCTGGGGGCATACGGGAGGGGCATGCTTCTACTATTTTGGCGGAGGCCAGTTCGGCTTCAAAGGCTGTAGCGATCCGGCCGAAGAGACCAAACAGTGGCTCGCCCGCTCGGACGACAAGCTCCAGTACGTCAATACCTCTTGGAGCTCGAACCCTTGGGGCCATCGCAGCGGAACCTGCTTCGCCTACGCCGGTCGAGGAGAGTTTGGTCTCGTCCCATGTGGAGCATCCGAATACGAGGGCAGTTGTGTGAACGTGGGCTGCGATGAGATGGCTCCCCTCCCGCAGCTCTCTACTTCCCCGCCACCCTCCCCCTACGGCACCGAGGAGTGTGTCCCTCAGTGGGAAGTCCACAAGTGGCGCCTTGAAGACGGGCGATTGAAGTGGCGTTCAGCCATAGACACCATGATGCTCGATGGAAGAATCCAAGATACGGGAAACCAGCGATGCATCGAGGTCGATTCCGGTGGTAAGCTGGTCAGAGTTTCTTGTGACACAGCACAGGGAACCTGGTTGTCGCGTCCGGACGAAGCTCTCCAGTTTCTGGCCTCGGGGGGCAATTCGAACCCGTGGGGACTGAGCGGTGGAGCATGTCTTTTCATCAAGGACCGCAAAGCTGTCGTCCGCGGATGCTCCGACCCGGTGTGGATGGGCAGGCGATGGTTCCACCGCGTCGATTCGGACGAGCAGCTCCAATACTACGGCCCCAACCATACGGGTGAGGAGAACTATTGGGGATACGATGGCGGGGCCTGTCTTCAGTATCGATTCGACGAAACCTTCGGCGTCGGTCCGTGCTCTCATTGGTTCGAGCAGCAGTCCGTTCGAGAGGCCCAGTGCTCCGCAGAGCTCAACTTGTGATCCGAGGTCGTCCCGAAGAAGGACGCTCGGAAATTCGCCGAGCATTCAGCCGCAGAGCTGGGAGCAGCTGAGTAAACAGACCTCTTCGGGGACGAGCCTCCGGGGCCAAAGAGGCATCCCTGGGCATGGCTGCTCATGAAGATCTTCCTCGCCCGTGTGACCGCGTGCCCCGACTGCCGCGGGCGCATGCATGTCGCTCGCCGAACGTCCCGCTCCAAAGAGTGAGGTCTCTGCACGCTGTGAAGACCGAATCTTCTCCTGGGCTTCCCCCCGAAAATCGGACGGTCTGATGATGCAGCTTGTGACTGAGAAAGGAGCTCGCGGACGAGCGGGCTCTTGAAGCCGTTCGTCGAGTGGAGCCGGACAGAGTTGTCGAAGTTGTCGAAGTGTCGGCGAGGACGACGCGAGCGTGCTCGATGTCGGCCAAGACACGAACCTGTATGCATTCGTGTTCGAGTGTCTCGAAATCCTGGGCTCGGGCCCGAGCTCGCCCCAAAAAGCGCCCTTTGGAACGCCTTCAGGCGCCCGAACGCAGCTTTGCGGCGGAGTTCTTCTGCTTACGTCCCCGGCGCTCCGAATGCCGGGTGCGGCGCCCCGACGACGATCCGTAGATGTGATCGAACTCACGCCGTTGCTCGGGCTGTCCCAACATGAGCAAACGCGTGCCCCCTTCGAGACGCATGTCGGCAGTTGGCGTCAGCGTGCTGCCGTCGGGTTTTTGGATCGCAGCCACGTTCAAGCCAGTGCGCGCGGCAATCCCCGAATCCCGCACTTTCTCACCCACCAGACTATTTGGCACTTTCGCGACGAAGAGGTCCAGGCCCATGGCGACGATCACGGCTTCCCGCTCTTGGTACAAGGCAACGAGGGTTTTGACCCCCAGGTC
>CAYTRQ010000489.1:0-4164 GCA_964440025.1 uncultured Polyangiaceae bacterium
CCCCAGCCGCATCAGCTCCACCTCGGCAACAGAGACGAGCGACGACATCGCCCCCTCACAAGCGGCGCTCCGCGGCGCCCGCGTTTCAGGAGACTCATCACACCCCTTCATCGGGAGCTCGTCTCGTCGTGGGGCCTCAAGGAACTCCAGCACTCACGCCGGCCTCATCATCGCGCCCCATTCCGACTCAGAGCAACGTCATTGCGGTTCCCCGTCGGAATGCGACCAGAAACGGCACACCTCCCACGCGCCCAGGGGGCACCTCGGTCACACCAAGTAGCCATCGCGGCTCTTCCTCTTCCAGAAGATCCTCGAGGAAAGGCCAGAGCCCCCTGTCTTTGGCAGCCATGGCTTTCGGAGGGGCGGCTGCGCTCAGTGCAGGTTTCTTTGCTGCCCAGTACGTCGAGGAGGGCAACGTGTCCCTGACCAGCCTTGGTCAGATCGGCGCCGGCTCCAACTGGGCGAGCAATCGCAAAGAGGACGCAGTCGACCAGGAGGCGGAAACACCACCGACTCCTGCCAGCCCAGTGACCCATCAAAAGGGAGCCTCCGCGGATCGCAACGAGGCCTCCAATGCGGCCACCTCCCCGAGCGGCACCCCCGGCAAGCCTTCTCAGGCAAAAAAGGGGCGCGCGCCAGCCGGAAAGACGACCGGCAGCGCTCCCCAAAAGCCTTCCTCCGACGGAGCCATGGCGCTTGCGGAGTTCGAGAGCAGCGAAACCGACTCCATCACGGGACTCACCCCCGGAGAGATCGAAGTTCTCTATCGAATGGAAGACTCCGAAGAACCGGGCTGTCCCCGGATCCTGGACGATTGGCAACCGGAGCTCCCTCTGATCGAGGAGGAGCGCCCCCAGCGAGCGCTCCTCCACAAGAGAAGGGCGCAGCGCCATCTGATGACCGGCAAGGAAAACCGAGCACGCAAGGAGCTCTGCAAGGCGGCTCACTTGAATCCAGGCGGCTCCGGCGCCGAAATGTTGGCAGGCCTTTATCTGGGCCAACGCTCCCTGCAAAACGCCGAGGAAATCGCAAGAGAATTGCTCCAAGCAAATCCCAAAAGCACCTCGGCAAAGGAGCTCTTAGGAGACATTCTCAATCAAAAGGGGGATCTGACTGGGGCCCGGAGAGCTTGGCTCCAAGTGCTCGATGTCGATGCCGACGAGTCCGCGGTCCTCAAGGATGTCTGCAGCCGCTGGGTCAAAAATGCCCTGGCGGCCTTGCGCGCAAGAGATGTTCCACGGGCCGAGCGGCTACTTCGTCGTGCCGTCACCTTCGATCCCCACAATGCCAGCGCAGCGTACTTGATGTCCCAAGTCCTTTCACGCCAGGGAGCGCGCAAGGCGAGCTTGGCATGGGCAAAAAGAGCTCGAGAGATCGACTAGACCGCATCTCGCTTGCCCCTCGGGGGCGATGTGCCGACGTCTAGCGACTCCGTTTCCACTCATCTGTGTCGGGAAGCGGATTGTCGAAACGAACGGTCACTTCATAAGGCCACATATCAGGCCTTTCGGTGCTTTGTTCATCGGTCAAGGCCTCGACGTTGGCCGGCGTCATATGACCGAGCTCATCTTCCTTTCCGAAAAGAAGCGCCAGGTGAATCTTCTCACCGATTTCTACACGATGCCTCGTCCAAAGAACCCCGTTTTTCCGACTGAGCTTGGCGACCAAGGCAACGTGGTCGATATCACGACGACCATTGATCGCCGCTGGGATCGAAGTATTCACTCGGTACTCCGAACCAAGTTGACGGGGACTGCTCGATCCCGAATCGAAACTCATCTGAAAGGTATCGTGAACCGTCCCCGGAGACGTCGAGCTGTATGCAAGAACTCGCTTGACCGGCTGGGAACCTTCATTCCCAAAAACTTCACATTTACCCTTCCACCCCTCAGCGATGGCCGCAAACCTCTCGGCCAGGGCATCCGCAGAGGAGAGGCGCTCCTCAACATCGCGGATGGTCGATTGCGCGAACACCTCATCGAACCCGTCGGGGACGGCGGCGAACGTCGAAGGAGCCGGAAGCCGACTCTTACAGATCGCCGAAATGAGCGCCGGTCCTCGAATGCCCCCGTACGGCAGCTGCCCGGTCAAACATTCGAAAAGCATGATGGCGAGCGACCAAACATCGGCTCTGCCCCCGATCTTCTCTCCTTTCACCTGTTCTGGGCTCATGTAGGAGAGCGTTCCCAGTCGGTTGCCTGGTTGGGTGATCAGCTCCGTCCAGCGCGGGTCCTCCCCGGCGACCTTGGCAACTCCAAAGTCCAACAGTTTGGCAAAGAGCCCCTTGAACTCTCCCATCAGAAACACATTCTCGGGCTTCAGGTCCCGGTGAACGATCCCTTGCTCGTGGGCTACACTCAGAGCCTTCGCAGTATGTTTGGCAACGATGAGAGTGTCCTCCACCGTGAGCCGCCCTTCCCGACGGAGGCGCGCGGCAAGAGTCTCACCATCGAGAAGCTCCATGACGATGTAGGGCTCTCCCTCGTCCACTCCGTAGTCGAAAACCTGGACGACGTGAGGACTCCGGAGAGCGGCGGCAGCTTGCGCTTCGATCCGAAATCGCTTTTGCGCACTGACTTCTTTGGCCAGATAGGGATCGATGAACTTAATGGCCACTGCCGAGCGAAGCTCGATGTGCTCGCCCACCCAAACCGAACCCATCCCACCTCTTCCGAGCGGGTAGAGCATGCGATAGCGCTGCGCGACAACCCGGCCAAGCTTGGTCACGAGCTAGAATACCGACACCGCACAACCGGAGGCAATGAGGAAGGCCCCGATTGTTGCCCGGCGCTGGTGCGGCGTCCTGCTGTGACGGGCCCAGGACCCACAACCACGGAGTGCTCGACAGCCACTCGAACCAAGCCGCTCAAGAGTCTGGGCGGTGCGTCTGTGGCGCCTTCACGATCCGCACCTCCGCCACCCCCAAACGAACGCGACGAGAACGAAAGCGCCGCTCGATAAGATGATTGGATTCCCCGACCCCTAGCGCTTCCAGCTGCTTTCTCGCGCGAAAGATATTCAAATTGAGAGTGTCCGTGTCGGAATAAAGGCCAGGAACCAGCGTATCGACGTGCACCCACCCTTGCTCAGACGGACGTACATCTGCCGCTCGGTCGTTTTCACGAGCTCGAGCCAGAAACAGAAGCATCCTGGTAAAGGTTCTTTGGGGCACCCGGGTTCGACTGCGCGGCGTCACGACCGTGAGATCGACCTCCTCCTCGTCGGAACTCACGCGGAATACCAGGGAAACCTGTTGGAGAAGCACCGTCACCGGGGCCGTTTCTCGGATCCCTTCTTCTGGCGGGGGAGTCTCGTCACAAAGCTCCCACTGCTCGTCGTAGCTCCCAAAGCAGATCTCGTCTCCCTCGAGCAGAGCATGGCGCTCGCCGGGGTTGAGAGCCGTACCATTCACGCGAGTTCCATTGCTGCTGGCGAGATCACGGATCCTCCAGGACCCATCTTCATAGTAGATGGATGCATGCTCTCCCGAGACGCGCCGGTCGGTCAGTCGAAGCTCACAGCCCGGAGCTCGCCCTACAATGACCCGAGCGACGAGTTCGACGGTCTCCCCTACAAATGACTTGCGTAGCTGACCCACTTGCCTGAAAAATTCGAATAGCCCAAAGGCGCCCTTAAAAAGATCTAGCATGATTTTGACCGCTTGGCGGTCACCGAGACGTGCGGGCGCCTCGTCACTTCGAGCTCGCTCGAAAACTGCTCGCTCGCAGCCTGGCGAACCACGAAATGCTGCCCCACGCCATTTCATAGGATTTCAAGGGATTTTTTCCCGGTTCAGGGCCTGGGCGCCGGGGGCACCGTTCCAGTTCCCTGTCGCCCCGGTTCCCCGCCTCGTTCGTTCCCGTCTACAAAAGGCGCTTCGTCGCCCGCCCCTTGCGGGGCGAGGGCGGTCGACTTCGCTTTTTCGCCTGGATTGTGACGCTGAACGCTTCCTTGCTTGTTGGTTCGCGTCCATTTGTGGACGCGAACTAGTTCGCGGACGCGAACCAACAAGCAACAAAACTGATGAGGCAAAAGCGGGCGAGAGGAGCGCCTTCGGCAACCCCTCACCCCAAAGGGGTTGCCGAAAAAGCGGGGTTCCGCGCCGAGAACCACCTAGTGCTGCGACCACATAAAAGTGGTCGGTAGGGAGACCACTTTTCTCTC
>CAYTRQ010000490.1:0-4156 GCA_964440025.1 uncultured Polyangiaceae bacterium
TTCCCTCGAAAACGCCGAAAAACCGCACGCCGGAGCGTTAAGTGAACGGCATTGGTCTTAGCCCCGCCTCCCGGGCAGCGTAGCGCCGTTCTGGGCGTCCTTGTGAGGAGACGAGGAGATAGGGACGAGGCGGGCCACTCAGACCAAAGGAACCGAGATTGATATAGTTTGGTTCGTCGACCTCGACGTGGGTGTGACCAAACACAACGAGATGAGCGTCCGTGGTCTCTCTCACGAGCTGGGCCGCACGAGACAGCGAACTGACCGGGCCGACATACCGCTTTCCTCCGTTGATGAGGCTACCGATCAAGTAAGATGCGCCGAGAGCCGTGAGGAGACTGCTTCCGGCAGGAGAGAGGGCCCCCATTGCCCGGAGCCCCAGGCCTGCCGCGGTCAGGCTCGAAAGACCCAACGCGAGCGAAGCGGAAGCGAAAATGCGATCGAAGTAGAGACGCAGGAAGGTATCGGACAAGCGCTGGTGAGTCGGTGGGGGAAGGGAGCCAAGGAGTCGGTCGAGCTTTTCCTTGGGGATGCCAGTTTTTTCCGCATGCTGTGGCAGGCGTTCGGTGCCCTGTTGCGCGTCCTTGATAAATCGCTCCCGATCGGTCACTGAGGCAGCACAAAGTGAAACGGCCGTTCGAAAGTAATTGGCAATGATCAGGGGTGCTCTCGGTCCCCACTTATTCAGTGCGGTACCCAAGCCCGCCAAAGGAGTAGTGGCGTGTGCATGGGCGAAAATCCAAGCCTCGTTAGGAGCGATGAACCGACGCATGAGTGCGGTGCCGAGTCCCTCACTCCGCGAGTCCGGGGGTGCGAGGGGATGATTCGGCGCGCAGTCCCGGTCATAGAGATGGCCATGTTCGACGTGAAGCGCTCCGCGGCGTACGAACCACGGGGAGATAGATAACTGCCGGTCGTCAGGGCATGCCAGCAGTCGTTTGAGGGATCGGGCAGTGGCCTCGGTGGCCAGGCCGGCATCGTGATTTCCTGGAATGAGCGTGACCGGACTGCCTCTCCGGACGTGTCGCTTGAGAGCTTCGAGCAATTCCGGATGCTGCCGAAGCGCCGCTGGGGCGCTTTCCTGGGGCGTGACTGCGGGGGGGAAAAGGGAGAGATCGAGAATATCCCCCACCAGCATCAATTCACAGTCCCGGTATTTTTCCGTTAAATCTGCCAGGCTTCGAGAAGCCATCCGTCCGCTCTCAGTGGATAGATGGGCATCGCCCAGCAGCAAGGCAGCTTGAGTCACAGGGCGGCAAGCTAGCAGAAGGATTGCCCTCCCTGTAGGCTGCTGGCAGGTTCGGTTCGGCCTATGAAAATCTTTTCCACCGCAGGGCGGGCAGTTGAAAGCGCGCTGTCCACAATTGCTCAAGCAGCTTGGCCACTAGTCGATGGCGATTCCGAGACGGCCGATGGGCTGAGCATCAAACCACCGTGGGCCCCCGAGTCGCTCCAGGCGCGGCGCCAGCGCAGCAAGCCGCCGCTCGGCTGGCCTAGAACCACGGACTCGCTTTGTCCTCGTTGTGTCAAGGAAGCGCGGCGGGCGGTGTTGATGGGGGATCTCGATGTCGAGGATCTCATCCAGCAGAATCCCGGCGAGCTCAAGGCCGAGATCATCGAGAGGGATGGTCAGATTTTGATGGTCAAAACCTGTCCGCAACATGGGCGTTTCGAAGATGTGATGTCGATCGACGTGCAGTTTTTGCAGCGGATTGAGCGACTCTTCCCCGGTCGAGACTTCAAGGCCAAGGAGACCAAACTTCGGAGACATGGGGCATCCAGCATCAAATACGGTCGTGGGTCGGTGCTCACCGTGGATCTCACGAACCGCTGTAATATGATGTGCGACCCCTGTTTCATGGATGCCAACCAGGTGGGCTATGTCCACGAGCTGTCGATGGATGACGTGCGGCAGATCCTCGATGATAGCTTGTCGATTAAGCCGCGTCGCCAGATGAGTGTCCAGTTTTCTGGAGGTGAGCCCACCCTGCACCCCCATTTTCTGGACGCCGTGAGCTATGCCCGTGAGATTGGCTATTTCTCGGTGCAATGTGCTTCCAACGGGATCCGCTTTGCTCAAGAGCCGGATTTTGCGCATCAGGCCAAGGCGGCAGGACTCAGGCTTTGCTATCTTCAGTTCGATGGTGTGACTAATGAAGCCAACAGTCATCGTCGGGTTGGTAATCTTTTTGATGTCAAGATGCGCGCGATCGAGAATTTGGCTGCTGCCGGGATCGATGTCGTGCTGGTGGTGACCGTCGTTGGTGGAATCAACTCCGAGCAGATCGGTCCTATCCTTCAGTTTGCGATCGACAATGCCGACAAGGTGACGGTGGTTTCATTTCAACCAGTTAGCTTTACTGGTCGCGATGAAGATATCACCGACGAAGATCGAGCAGTGCAGCGATACACGCTCAGCCACCTCGCTCATGATGTGAAGAATCAGACGGGAATGACCGAGCCTCTGCGCGACTGGTTCCCGCTGAGTTCCATGAACTCGATCAGCGATGTGATTGATGTCATGCAGGGGGCTGAGGCCGAATTCGGAGCTCTGAATTGCGGCTGTCATCCCAATTGCGGCATCGGGACGATCTTTTTGGTCAATAAAAAGACTCACGTTTGTGTTCCGCTTGCCGAATTTCTCGATATCGAGCAGGTGCTTTCCGACTTCCAGGCCATCGCAGACGCTGGTTTCGGAAAGAAACTGGCCATCACGAAGATGGCCTTGTCTTTGTTGAGAAATTTCCGCTCCGACAAGGCTCCGGAAGGCTATGGACTTTCGGAGTTGATTCGCCAGGTGCTTTCCCAAACTGGAGCCAGTGGAGATAAAGTGGGATCGACCGAGGGTGACGCCGATCAGTTCCAGTGGCGATTTCTGTTTGTTGCGGGGATGTGGTTTCAAGATTTGTTCAACTACGACTTCCGGCGCACGGAGATGTGCATTATTCCGTACGGAACCCAGATGGGAGAGATCAGCTTTTGCGCATACAATACCGGTGCGGGATTCCGACAGATCGTGGAAAAGATGCATCGCACTGCCAGTGTCGCGGAGTGGTTCAAGGAGCATGGCCGCCACCCAGTTTACGCCAAGAATCAGAAGCTCTCTCTTCCTGAGACTCGGCTTACAGTAGTCTCACGCGAAAGGCGGCGTCTGCCCTTGGTGGGTTGACACGAAGAATGACCACCGTTGTCGAGCTGTTTAACCAGGACCTTGCCCAGGTCGACGTGGCGCAGGTGAGAAATGGTCAGGTCGCGTGGTTTTCGGCCAGGAGTCCCCTATCCCACGGAAGTAACGAGGACAGCTGTTTGGTCTGGCAGACCGAGAGCTGCGTGGTTGTCGCGGTCGCGGATGGCGCCGGTGGTGCACCTGAAGGCGAACGCGCCTCTCGGGTGTGTCTCCAAGGTCTCGCCCGGTGTCTTTCTCAGCCGACCGAGCTGGTTCGAGCCGCGATTCTGGATGGGTTCGAGGCAGCGAATCGCGCGGTGCTCGATCTGGGGTCCGGAGCTGCCACGACTCTTTCGGTCGTCGAGATTGCGGAAAATGAAGGTCGCCTCGAGCTTAGATCCTACCATGCGGGCGATTCGGGCGTTGTTTGCTGTGGTAACCGCGGAAAACTCAAACTCTCGACGATCCCGCACTCTCCGGTGGGGTATGGGGTGGAGGCAGGGCTGATCGACGTTGAAGCAGCCCTGCACCATGATGACCTCAACCTGGTTTCTAATATGATTGGTATGGCGGACATGCGTATCGAGATGGGATCGGCCCTACGACTGAATCAGTTGGACACGGTCGTCGTAGGAAGCGATGGACTCTTCGACAATCTCCATCAGGTCGAGATCATCGAGTGCGTTCGGAAGGGACCTTTGAGGCACGCGGCGGGGCGTCTCAGAAAGCTGGCCCAAGAGCGCATGAGTGGAGTCGCGCCGGGGCCTTCCAAACCCGATGACCTGACGTTTGTTGTTTTTCGTTCCCGCATGCCGACCGATAATCGGTCGGCTCGTGGAACTCCTCAGACCGTATCTCCTCACACCTGAAGGGGCCGCCGAGGCGCGCCTGACCCGCCCGCTCGGGAGCGGCGGCGAGGGCTTTCCAGGTGACGCGCCGGCGTTCTAGTGCCTCGGCAACTCACGTTTCGAGCGGTTTCGAAGCCCTCCC
>CAYTRQ010000491.1:0-4140 GCA_964440025.1 uncultured Polyangiaceae bacterium
TTTCGAGAGTCCTTGCGGGCCCCCACCCAAAAGTGGGGCCGCAAGGACTGCTCGAGAATCGTGCTCGGTCATTGAGCTTCTCACTCGCCCGAAGCGGCCCCAACGTGCTTTCGCTGAGCAACGACAAGCTCTGCATATCCGTTCTACCAACCATTGTGCGTCGGTGCCTTCTCAGGCGTTTTCACACTCACCAAATCTGGTGCCATTCGGCAGAGAGCGGCCAAGGCACGAGATTGCCAGCTAATGTTCTTGTCGACCAGAAACTGCACTGAAAACTCCGGACCTTGCGTCTGGGTCAGGTAGATGAAGTGAACGAACGCCTTGATACAACTAGAATTCAGCAAATAGAGGGATCGAATGTCGACGTCGACGGTGGTCAATTTGGGATCTTTCATCGTCTCTCTCACTTGAGAGAGACACTCCTTGTGCGCGTCCACCGCCGTCAAGTCCCCCGTCCCTTTGAGAACCACAGTCACCTTGTCATCATCAACCGATACACTGACTTGAAAAGAGTCGCTTGAAACTTCACTAATGGACACCATACTAAGCCATCTCCTGCGGGTGAACGGAGGCGTGAACGGAAATGGTCAACTCACTACCGTCAATGGCGTAGTCGACTTCAAGGTTTCCCTCGGCGCGAATCCGTGCGAGGCCGAGGCCGGAACCTTCTTCTTGGGGTGCAGTTTCTAGGATAAGCCGGTCGTAGAGCTCGATGGGATCTGATGCATTCGTAAGTTCCGAGAGCCTTCTTTCAACGGCCTCGAGCTGCTCCGGGGTACTGTGATTCTTGGCTTCGAGTTCAAGAACCGCTCCGGCATCACTCGTGCGCAACTCAGCCGTCAAACTCACCTGGGGACCTGAAGAGTACTTGACGAGATTCTCGGCAAGCTCTTGTGCCGCCATATAAAACCTATCGGCAATGTCGGGGTCATCGACGAGACCTCGGCAGAACTCTAGGATCAAACGGGAAATGGCACCGACGATGCGTCCGCTAGGACACGCCGATAAAGAAACCGCAAGCGAGGCGCTAGAGCCGTTAGTTGTCATAGAAAAGTTTGGACCGTTCTGAGAAGAGATACCCCTTTCGTAAAATAGTAGTGTTTTTGTTGCTCGACAGAAAGGGAGACCTTTCCCCACAGCATCTCTGAGCCCACGCCAAAGGGCGGCGACGTCCTACCTTCCAGTTGCTACGCGACGGACCGTAGAGCTTCTCGGCGATAGAGCGAGGCCGTCCGAAGTGCCCCGGATTCACTCGAGGACATGGCTTTTGTTGTCTGCTTGGCGCTCGCCGCGCTGATCTCCCCTGGGGAGACGAGGCTCCAGTCAGTCCTCGGTTGTCCTGTCGTGCGTCGAACGAAAGGAAACCCGAACCTTCTCGAACCCCAGCGACAAGAGAAGATGTGTCACCGTCCTTCTAACATTCTTTTCGGCATCCCCGAGAATACCTCCATCGAGAGCAGCTTGGCGCAATGTCGCCTCGGCGCGAGCGCGCGCCTTGCTCTCGAGATTCTCCTGACGGGTCGCTAGAAGATCCGTTTGACGGGAATGCACATAGGTACGACTGCTGTCGAGCCGTGCGGAGAAAATCTGTGCTGGAGGCAGCTTGAGCGAAACTGCCGATCCATCGGGTAACGCCTGAATGTCTGCTTGGACGAGATCACTCAAGTCGACACCGGCCACCACGTTCCCTACGGCCACCAGAAGGAGAGCGTCTTCTGCTTCAATCAGGCCATCGAGAAACTGCTGGCGCTGACGAAGATCGATGATGCGTTCCATGTGGAATTCAGCGCCTTCGAGACGCGAGAGGCCACGAACCGCCGTGATGACGGTAGCCGAGCCTCTCTCGATGGTTCCCCTCCGCTCAAGGTCATCCTCCTGCCGATCGCCCCAGTGGCCGCGCAGCCAATAGCCTATAAATATTGCGGCGCAAAGCATGAGTAAGGTACGGAAGGAAAAAAGAATTCCGCCTTCTTTCCTGCCTTGTGCCGGTGAATCCTTCATTGCTCGTTCATTTGCATACCTTCGAAAACTCGAGGAGCAAAGAGCCTCACGATGCGGGCGTGGCCAAGCACACCCGATCTCTGCCGGACTTCTTGGCCTCGTACAAAGCGATGTCTGCCGCTTCGATCAACTCCTCGAGGGTTCCTTGGGTCGTGTGGGGATATGACGCAACTCCAGAGCTGACCGTAACATTGATTCTCTTGTTCTCATGATGGATCTCGAGCTCGCGGATGCGCTTGCGATAACGTTCGGCGGCAATTTGAGCACCCGACAGCGGCGTATGGGGGAGGAGGAGAATCAGCTCCTCTCCCCCATAGCGCGCAGCGATATCATGTTGCCGGAGCTCGTTGAGAATGGCTCCGGCAGCCTTGCGCAGCACTTCGTCTCCAGCAAGATGACCATAGTTGTCGTTGATCTTTTTGAAATGATCCAGATCGAGCAGAATACAAGAGAGGGGCTGTTGATAGCGTTCGGCTCGCAGAAGTTCGACAGCGGCCACCCTCATGAAATGCCGGCGATTGCGCAGCTTGGTCAGTTCATCGGTATTCGAGAGTTCCTCGAGTCTCTCGTTCTTTTCCCGGAGTTCCCTCTGCAGAGTACGCACCTTGAGATGAACGTGCACACGGGCAATGAGTTCTGCGTCGTCGAACGGTTTCGTCAAATAGTCGGCTGCGCCACCTTCCAAAGCTTTTACCTTTTCTGACACAGCGCTCGAACTGGTGAGCATAATCACGGGAACATCAATCAGCTCTGGACGGCTGGCTTTGAGCCCAAGGAACTTAAAACCATCGATCCCATCCATATTGAGGTCACAAAGCACCAAGTCGATGTTCTTGGCAATGAGTGTCTTGAATCCGTCGAGACCACTCGGCGAATGGATCGCTTGATAGTCCGGATCGTGACTTTCCAGAGCGTTGCAGACGGCTTGTGCAGCGGATTGAGAGTCATCAATAACGAGAATGGTCGTGGATGGCATAGAAAATGGGCCTCAACAAATCACCGTGTCTCCTCAAGGGAACCTCTCAAGACAGTCCATTCGGCCCCTTTTGAAAAACGGCATAACCGATCCCATGACAACACAGGACCCGCGATCTTGCTAGGGCGTGATTTCCATCCACGGAGCATATCGCCCACCACCCTGGTAGGTTGATGTGTGTGATTTGATTGCTCGTGTGCACGGCAGACGAGCAACGTCAACGACCGACAGGTGTCGGCTCAATGACCAAATGGTCAGCTACTGAGCCAATTGCGTCACCGTTGGAAATGCTCCGCAGAGGCATCCCGCAACCACCACGAAAAGCCCCATCAGAACCAGGACGTCAGCTCGGAGAGCCAAACATGAAGGAGTCAGAACACGCAAAATCGAAGAGCACACGTCCCCGCGAGATGATAAGCTAGGCAGAGTTCGCATTTTAGGTGCATGCAAACCAGCGAGCAATGAAGCACTCAACTGCACAATCCAGGCCAAAAACCGGGCCGGCCTCTCAGGGCAGGCTCGCCCGCTTCCGGGCCGTCCTCGGAGGAGGAACGAATTTACGGGTTGCAGTACTGGCGCTCGCCTGTGGGATGAGCGCCATCGCCTGCAAAAATCGCGTTGATTGGATTCCTCCCCCCGTAGAGAACAATGAGGAGGATGCAAACGGGACAGGAGCCAGCGGCCCCGATGACGACAGCTCGCTGGGGGGGGCGGAATCGATGGAGTCCATGGAGTCGACCGATTCCACCTCGATGGGGGGCGCCGCCTCTCAACAGGAAGACGATGGCGAAGCGTTACACATTCCGAACACGCTCATTTGGCCTGATGATTGTGAGGCCCGCTGGCAGTATAAGTGCGAAAGCTACGACCCTCTCGAGCAGTGTCGTTGCAATACGTCCATTCCCGCTGAGATTGAACAGTGCGGCGGATACGGTGCTCTGTATTGCGACCATTTTTTTGGCGGCAGCTACGATGTATGGGTTGAATGCGAGTGTCGACACGACGCTCCGGGGACGGCGGAAGACTGTTCCTCACCGGAAGATTTTAGTTGTGAGCACGACGACGGCGAGGGGCCACCCGAGCAATGCACGTGTTCCCCGTAGGTGCCGGGGCTCTAGTGCCTCGGCAACTCACGTTTCGAGCGGTTTCGAAGCACTCCCAGA
>CAYTRQ010000492.1:0-377 GCA_964440025.1 uncultured Polyangiaceae bacterium
CTTCTGGGAGGGCTTCGAAACCGCTCGAAACGTGAGTTGCCGAGGCACTAGGGAGGATAGACGCTCGAAAAACTCATGCCGCGGTCGGTTCCTGCCGCGAGAGAGCTTCCCGTCTACCTTCCCCCGTGCGACGCGGGAGACAATTCGGTCGCCTGCGCCCACGTCCGGGGTCGACGACTTTTGAGCCTCACGCTTCCACCTACCCGTTTGAGCCTCGAGATCCCACATCCTCGCATGTCGCTTGAAAGCACTTATTGTCTCTATATTGCACTAATTTGTCGTTCTATGGCATGTATCGTCGTAGCTAATAGACAAACAGCAAAATGATAGCTCCACGCCCGGTCACGAATCCTGCAAGCAAAAGACTACTACTCCGA
>CAYTRQ010000492.1:387-4106 GCA_964440025.1 uncultured Polyangiaceae bacterium
CCGAAGAACTCGCGGGCAAGCGGATGTAGCTAGCCATCTTCCAGCGCAGTCGTTCGTCGAACGCCCCGCTCGCGCTGCCGTCGACCGTTTCCAGGTAGGTCAAGAGCTCACGGGCGCGCCAGCGCACCCCGGGCAGGTCGACCAGCTGTTCCGATTCGTCGAGTTGTAACGGTTCGATGGCTTCGAGGCGCCCCACCGCTCGGCGCAGCACCCGAGCCGCGCCGCCCCACCGGTGGGCCTCCACGTGAACGAACGCCGCCGCCACCTGAATCAGCGCCTGCCAGAGCGGGCGGCGATCCGTTTGCCAGTGCTCCTCGAGGTGTTCATGCGCCTCCCAGTAGCGGCCACGGTCGAAAGCGTCGGCGTAGGCGTAGAGGGCGGAGACAGCAGTCACGGGCGTAAGTCTGTCAGTTGGGCTTGCACCTCGCCAAAAAGAAGGAAACGGTCGATGACCTGCTCAAGCTCGACTACCTGCCCAAGCTCGATGACCTGCTCAATGACATGCACCAGTGATCGGCGCTCCGGGCAGCTCGACCACGATGGGGTCAGTTACTGAGTGCTCGAGACGGGGCGGCATGTTCGTTCAACCGGGCGCCGCGACCGAGAAGACCTCCCGCTGCGCTCGTTTTTGCGCGCGTTCCCCGAACGCTCCCCCCTCGGACAAGCACCGACGGGTCACCCCCACATGGGGGCTCCCCGCGTGCCTGTTCTTCTGCGTCCAGCTGACAATCGCGAGCCGTACCACGCTTATCAGGTCAGAGCGCCGCCTCGATGGCGCTTGTCAGAGCTCTGCCTCGATGGCGCTTGTCAGCTCCAGGTTGAGGGGTTCGACCTTCGACTCGAACCGCTTGACCACTTGACCTTGGCGGTTGATGAGAAATTTATTAAAGTTCCAGCTGACATCTCCCGCCTGGGCCGTGAGATAGGCGTAGAGGGGGTGCTGTTCCTCACCCTTGACGACAATCTTTTCCGTCAAAGGAAAGGTCACTCCAAAGCGAGCGGTACAAAACTCCTTGATCTGCTGGTTCGAGCCGGGTTCCTGCCCCCCGAATTCGTTGGCCGGCAACCCGACGAGCACCAGACCCTTGTCGGCATAGGTTTCATAGAGCTCCTGGAGACTCGTGTATTGGGGCGTAAAACCGCACTCACTAGCCACGTTGACCAAAAGCAGGACCTTGCCAGCATAGTCCGCGAGCGGCATGGGCTGTCCGTCGATCGTCTTCAGGGAAAAATCGTACACTGACTCCGCCATGGCCGGCAGCCTACAGTGCATCGCGGCAATCGCGAAACCATCTTCCACCGCAGACGTTTTAGCTGATCAGGTTCCGCCACAGGCGTTTTTGCTGATCAGGGTCTCCGGCTCCTGCTTGACCCGGCTCCCGGCCCCATTCGCCCCAGCTGCTCAACCCGCGATTCCCGCTCCCAATCGATCCCAGGCTCCCGCTTGGCCCGGCTCCCGGACCTGCGGTTCCCGCTCCCGATCGGTCCAAGCTCCCGTTTGGTGAGAACAGCGCAGCGACGGTGAGAACAGCCCGGCGACGGTGAGAGTACGCACAGCGCTTGGTTGGCCTGAGCTCTCGGCAATGCGAGGAGCGGCTGCGGGTGGGGCGCGCTTTCGAGCAACTGCCACAATTGGAGCAGGCGCTCTCAAACGGCGAGCTGTGCTGGTCGGTGGTGCGAGAGCTCACTCGTGTGGCCACCGCCGAAAACGAAGCCGCCTGGCTCGACTGGGCGCAGGGCCGACGCGCGGGCGAAGTGGCGGCGGCCGTCGCTGAGCGCCGGACGGGCGATACGCCAGATGCCAAGGGGGATCCGAGCCAGGTGCGGCATCGACTGAGCTTCGAGGTGCGCGCGGAAACGATGGCGCTGTTTCGGGAGCTGCAGACGATCGCGCACAGGGATTTGGGGGATCGGTGCCCTCCACGCGGAGGAGCGCGCCAACACCGACCGGCCCCACTACCAGATCGCTTTCATGCGCTGTCCCAGCTGCGGAGAAACGAGCATCGACGCCGCCGGCAGAAGCCATCGCCTCGAGCCCGCCATCGCGGAAATGATCGACTGCGACGCGCAAATCATTGGATCGGTGGAAGCGCCCCAACCAACCAGAGCCACACAGACCATCCCCCCGGCAACGCGGCGCGCGGTGCTACGGCGCCATCATGGTCGTTGCGCGGTGCCCGGTTGCCGGCATCATCGATTTCTCGACCTCCATCACATCGTTCCGCGCTCGGGTGGCGGCACCCATGATCCCGACAACCTGGTGGCGCTGTGCGGCGCCCACCACCGCGCGCATCATCGAGGTCACTGGCGAGTAACAGGCAGCGCAAGCGCTGGTTGGGCCTTCTTTCATGCCGATGGTGCCCCTTACGGCAACACGGACCGCCCGGCTCAGCAGGACAAGCCGGCTCAGCAGGAGATCCCCCGCCGGGTGCTGCTGGCTCTGACTCGCCTTGGCTTTCGGAAAAAAGAAGCCGAGGCTCGTCTTCGAGCTGCCCAGCAGACTCTTTCTCTGCCGGTTGACCGCACGCCAGCTGACCCCGCGTCAGCCAACCTCACAACTGATTCTTCCCCGTTAGTCGACACTGAGTCAGGCGACGCCGACTTCCAGGGCCTGCTCCGCGCTGCCTTGGCAGCGTAGTTTTCGCGGCAAAAATAGACACTCCGCCCCCCGCTGGGGCGTCGGTTGCCCTCACGAAGGATGCGAGAAATGAGCCCCCAGAGTCCTACGGAAAAAAGTTCTGCACCGACCACACATCACCTTCAGGCGTCGTGTAGAAGCCACACGCCACACGCGAGTAGTTTTCGCTGGTCATGTTGATGAAGTGGCCATACTCCTGAAAGCACTCGTCCTCGCATGGTGAGACAGGGGGAGGCCCCTCATCATACATCATTTGCAAACAAGTCCCGATGACTTGTGCCTCGGAGCTGTATCCAGGGCACTCGTTTTGTGCGTAGCCACCGGGCTCGCAAATCCCGTCGATGGCGCCCGCGTGATAGCCATTGTCCACGTCGTACTCGGCCTGTTGGTTCGCGCAGCTTTCGGCCTGGGTGCGACGTTCGAGCGGAGGCAAGCACCAACACTCCGTGCGGAACTGATTGATGCGGTTGACGCAATCTTGGTGAGGGTCGCCGGTGCTCTCTGGGGGTTCAGGCTGACACTCCACGCGGGGGGTGCAGTTGGCGACTTCGCTCCCACCAGTTCCACCATCCAAGCCGCCCGCACCGGTCCCTCCATCGGAGCCGCCCGCACCGGTGTCGCCTCCGGTGGTGGTTTGCCCCCCACTGGACAGCGCGCCGGTGCCGTTCTGGCCCCCGCTGCCCTGGCCCCCACTGCCCTGGCCCCCGCTCGAGGGCGAGCCACCGCTCGGCGCGTCCGTTGGACCACCATCGTCCGAGCAGCTCATCTGCGTGACCGCGACAGCAACCAATGATGCGCTGATGAGCCATCTTTTCCACCCTGTCATGCATTTCGTCTTACACCAGAACCACCCCCTTTGCATGCGACAAGCCCCCTCCCACCACCGGAAGTGGAGGCAGATGTGGTTGCCTCGCGCCTACAGTGCGCTATCAATTCTCACTTCCCGAGCTCTCATTCGACGTGACCCAAACACTGACCGTTGGCATTCTTCTCTATCCAGAAGTCGAGGTTCTCGACTTCGCTAGCCCCTTCGAGGTTTTTTCCACGGCAACTCGCCTCTCCAACGCGTCAAGCCCACCAT
>CAYTRQ010000493.1:0-4099 GCA_964440025.1 uncultured Polyangiaceae bacterium
GATCGACCTTTACATCGCCATCAAGGAATAGTCATCGGTATGGAGGGCAAGCACGCGCGTCAGCCCGTCCGACGCCCCGCGCTCGCACAGGGGCCGAACAGGTGCAAGGAAAACCAAAGGACTGGTCACCCCGGATCCCAGCCAGAACGACAGCACAACCCAACCGAATCACTAAGAAAGGACGTAGGATGAACGGCAAACTCAGCACGCGCATGACGCTGGAGCAGTTCGACAACGGCTATTGGTACGCCGTGGAGTTGAAGGCATTTGCCAGGAAAATCGGGATCCCTTCTTCGTCCGTTTTACGCAAGGACGAACTCGAGAAAGCCATCAAGCACTTCCTGAAAACTGGAAAAAAGTCCACACGCGTCAGGCGGAACCTGGAGAAGAAAGTCTCGAAGGACGTTCATCGAGGGCTGACGCTCCGGCTGCCCGTCGTCAACTACACGAACGATCCCGAAACGAAGGATTTCATAGTTCGGGAAGCCAAAAAGATAGACCCCGACTTCCGGGAGCGTTCAGGAGCAAGGTATCGCCTGAATCGCTGGCGCGAGGAGCAACTCAGCAAGGGGAGACGCATCGTGTATGGGGACCTGGTGCGAGAATTCGTCAGCCTCAACAAACCAGATAGGAAGTACGAGCGCATCGCCAGCGGCCGATACATCAACTTCTTGTCCGACTATCTGGATAAGGTTCCCAATGCCACCATGCAGGAAGCCATTGCGGCATGGAACGAGCTCAAGACGAAGAACGTACCCAAGACATTCGCAGGCTGGAAAAAACTCCGCCGTTGAGCGACGAATCATGAGGGGCTGGCAAGCGCCGCAGCCTTTTCACGGTGATGTGCGACCGAAGGTCGTCTTCATGTATCCGGGGCAGGGAGCACAATACTTCCACATGGGAGCCGAGTTGTTCCGTTCCAATTCGTGCTTCCGGGAAAGCATGCAGCGCTGCGATAGCATTGCTGCACCCTACCTGCATCGATCGATGTTGCAGCATCTGTACGGCGCGAGAAATGCAAAGCACGATGGTTTCGCGTCCTTGGCGCTCTCCAACGCTTGCTTGGTGAGCATAGAGTACAGCATGGCTCATTTGCTGATTGACTCGGGCCTGCGTCCTGACTTGCATCTTGGATACAGTCTGGGCGAGTTCACAGCCAGCGTGATTGCAGATGTCGTCTCGCTGGAAGAGGCCATCTGGTTCGTCATCGAATTCGCCAAAGTGGTAGCCGGCGTCGTCCCTGCAGGAAGGATGCTGGCGATCTTCGATTCGCCTCTCTTGATGAAACGATATCCTGCGGCATTTGAGGGTTGTGTGCTGAGCGGGGCGAACTTCTCCCGCAACTTCGTCGTATCAGGTAGACAGGAAGAGATAGAGCGCCTGCGTGCCTTCCTCCAGCTGAGAGGAGTCGGTTGCTACTTGCTCCCCGTCGACTATGGATTCCATTCTCACCTGGTCGATCCAGCGCAGAGCGGGTTCATGGAATTGTCGCGGCAGATCCGGTTCGGCGCACCATCGCAGCCAATCGCCTCCGCGGTTGCGGGAATCCATGCAACGGTAGATGGCGAGCATCTCTGGAATGTCATCCGAAGGCCCGTGCATTTCGAAGGCACGGTGCGTGAGGTGATCTGGCGTGGGGACTTCTTCTTCGTCGACGTGGGACCCTCCGGATCGCTCGCCGCCTACGTCAAGTACATCTTGCCACCGCAGTCGTCTTCCCGCTACGCGAGCGCCATGAATCGATTCGGAAGGGACACCAATTCACTCCGAATGCTGCAAACTGCGGTCTCCGACGGAGGGCTGGCGTTGAATGTTGTCCGCTCATGAACGTCAGGGCGCCCGCAGGCCCGGCCGGCGCCCTGGGCCCGCGTAGGTCTTCGGCGCTCCGCTTTCGTACTCTCACCCGAGCCAGCGCACGAAACCCTGCTCGAAGACCCTGTTCGACATGCGCGCTCGCTCATTGAGCTCGAGCGGGTGCGGAGCGACGCGACGGCCGATGGACCTCACGTCCAAGGACGTTGAAAGCATTCAGATGACTGTCGAAAACTACGTGACTGTGGCGTGGGGAATCGCTAATTGGCAAAGAGTGGTCCGTCGCGTATTCGCTGATCTTCTGCCCCCAACCGTAGTGGTACGAGAAGGTGCGCCAGAGGAGTGCGCGAACCTAGGGCAACTATTTCCAGAGGAAGTGCAGGCCATTGAGCGCGCCGTAAAGAAGCGACGTACGCAATACGCCGCCACACGTCACCTCGCACGCCAAGCAATGCACGCTTTGGGGATCTCGTCCCAACCAGTGCTCAATGCTCCCGACCGAAGCCCAGTGTGGCCAGAAGCGACAGTCGGCTCGATCACTCACGCCGACACTTGGTGTGGTGTCGCCATGGCTCGCAAGAAGGATTACCTCGGCATCGGCATCGACGTCGAGGATGCAGAGCCCTTGAGCGAACGAATTGCGGCGCGAGTGCTCACCGAAAGCGAGGATGCGTTCCTGCGTCGGCACGATCCAGCGGACCGCCTCAAGCTTGCAAAGCTATACTTCTCGGCAAAGGAAGCCTTCTACAAGTGTCAGTATCGTCAGAGTCAGCAATTTCTCGGCTTTGAAGAAGTCCAGCTCGAGTTCGACCTTTCGCTCCAGACCTTCCACGCAAAGCTTCTCGTCGAGGCCACTGCTTTCCCTCAGGGTGTGGGGGAGGTTGAGGGCCGATACACCTGGTCCGAGGATGTGGTGGCGACGTGCGCGGTTTGCGCGCACCGCGCCAACGGGCGTGCTCGCACACCCGAATGAAGCGAAGATGTAACCGTCTGACCGCGGCTAATCATCGATCACATCTCTGGCAAGCAATCCCTGCTCTAGAATCAGCAGTCGTTCAAAACCTCTGGCGAGCACCTGCCATCCGGGTGGACCATTGCTCCCCCCCCGTGCCAATAACTGGTGAGACAGCGGTCTCGGAGCCCGTGGAGTAGGAAGCCTCACATTGACAGTTCGTACTGGCGTGAGGGGTGCGGTTTCTTAAATGAGGAAGCATGTGGAATCGACTGGTCGCCGTTGGCATGGGCGTCATCGTGCAGGGCTGCGGGGGCTCGGCTGAACAAGAGCGCCAAACCCGAACTCCCGGGCGGCAGTACTCTGCTTCCGAGCAGTCCTTGCGCCGCCCCACCCGCTGTGCCTGAAAACTCCGGCTTGGAGGACGGCTGTGCCTGAGGAGAGAGCGGTGCATTCTGCCCCACTCCAACTTTCGTGGAGGTAGGCAGGCGCTCAGCCATCGCTCTGAAGTGACGCGCAGCCGAAACTCTCACCGACTGGCCTTCGTATCCACCTTCTGAAGTCCACAAAGAAAGGCCGGTACACCGGAAAATAGCCCTGGGCCGCGCCTGCTCTTTCGAATTCGACAATGACAATGCACGTAGCCGAAACCAAGAAAATGAACGTCGAAACCGCGGGGAGAGATCGCTACTCCAGTGCCGCCAAAGCAGCCGAGGCCAGTCTCTGCTGCGCCGTCCAGTACGACCCCTACCGCGGCCCCTTCCGCCAAGTCGTCGACGACGACGGCCATGTGCTGCGTCGCGGCGTCCGCACCGCAGTCTGCGAGAAAGCATTCAACATCTTTTCGAGAGAGCCGTATCGGGACCAGGCCGCGCTCATCCAACCGAACGCGGTCGTGCCGCTCGACATCGCGCCGCCGTTTTCTCGTTCCGGTGGAGCGCAGAGGAGGGATCCTCGTGAAACCAAAGGTGAGGAATCTCTCGGCACCACCGACACCACTTCATCCGAAGGCGGCAAGAACGGAGGCTGTTGCTGATGGGTCGTCAATCGGCCCAGCGCCTCCCCCTGGCCGAAGACGGCGTCGTGCTCCAAGGGCAGACTCGCACGGACGCGAATTTTCGCTTCGATCATGCCTTGATGGAGCGAGATCTGGGACCGCTCGTGCGCGGCGCAGTCACGACCCTGCAAGTCAACGTTGGCAAGCTCTGCAACCAGGCCTGCCACCACTGCCACGTCGAAGCGGGCCCCAAACGGACGGAGATCATGTCCCAGGCGGTCGCCAAGAGTCGAGGACTTCGGTGGGGTAGGTCAGTTACCCTGGCGCATCAGAGGTGA
>CAYTRQ010000494.1:0-4076 GCA_964440025.1 uncultured Polyangiaceae bacterium
CGGGCCCCCGACGAGGTCGTCCGTGTAGGGCCGTTCGGTGGCCAGTCGCTCGATGACCGTCCCTCCGAATGGTGACCGGATGGGTACGGCGCGGGTCGGACTCTTCTTTTCTTCCATCTGCGCCAGTTGATCGTCGGGGACGCCCAACAATCGTAGACGCTCCCGCGCGGCATTCAGCAAGGCCTGCGCGGCCTCTCGGGACGACTCGGGCCCCTCCGCGAGCTGCTTGTCCTGACGCTTGGCTACCAGGAGATCCTGATGCGCGGCGTAAATCTCGGGGCTATAGAGAGTAGCAATCACCTGTCCGGCGTAAACGCGCTGGCCGGTGACATTGACGTGCAGCCGATCGATGCGCCCTCCGGTCCAAGCGGTGACGGTCCTCAGCTTTGTCTCATTGGGCTCGAGCCGACCCAGCAGGCGCAGCTGAACTGCTGCCTCGCTGCGGCGTTGCACTGCCGTGGTTCTGAGCTCCGCGAGGGCACGCGCGCGGTCGGAGAAGACCACTTGGGAAGGATCCGTCGAGATCGTCGCGTCAGCGGACTCGACCGGGATGAGGTCCATCCCACAGATGGGACACTGACCAGGCTCGGACTCTCGAACTTGGGGGTGCATCGAACACGTCCACACCTGCTCATCTTCGTCGGAAGCTTGCTCGACCGTCTCGTGTTCCCCATGGGGGGAGTCCTCTCCGCAGGCGCGCAACCCAAAGACCACACTCGCCAACAAAAACCCCGCCAGCAACCAGCCGAGCCGCGGGAGCTGAGTTCGGAGAGCAAGACGTAAATCCCAATGGCGCAGTTTCTCGATCATCGAGCTCCCCTTCATCGTTCCGACTCCTTGGACTCTTTTCGATCGAGCTCGCGGGCGGTGACCTCCTCGAGTTGGGCCCAGGCGCGAGCATGTCGAGCACGCACCTGCTCGTATTCCACCCGAAGCTCGAGCAGATCACGCTGAGCCAAAAGCGCCTGAGCCACCGATCCGCGTCCGCTCGCATAGGAGCCGAGCACGGACGTGTAGGTGGATTGCGCCTGAGGCAACAGCACGTCATGATAAAATTCTACTTGACGCACACTATCGCGCACCTTGGCGAGAGCCGCCTCGACGTCGGCAACCCCTTGATCGATGGCCGACTGCTTTTGGTAGCGGTGGGAATCGGCTTCTGCCTGGGCGGCCTCGATGCTTTCGGAATAGCTGCCTTGCCACAGGGGCAATCGCACGCCAGCAGCAACGATCACCGCGTCCTTCCCGCTGCCCGAGACGTCCGCCATGGCTGCCTCTCCCGTCAAGATCCAATCGGCGCCCACCGTGAAGCTGGGCAAGCGATCCGCTGCCTCGGCACGAGCCGACGATTCTTTCGCCTCGGCCTGGTACTCGAAGGACTCGACATGAGGGTGCGCCCGCACCGCCGCAGCAAGCTCCTTTTCTGATAGCCGCGGTAGGCGCGCCGGCGGAGGTCCCTGTGTGGTGGGGACCTGGGCGCTAGGAGCCAGCCCCACCGCGGCGCGCAGCTGCGCTGCGGCGGCCCGCTCGGCTTCATCCATGCTGCGAATGGCGTCTTCAAGCCGATTTGCCGTGAGATCGATCTGTTGATGCTCCGCCAAGTCGACGGCGCCGGTGGCGAAGCGCGCCCGTGTCGTCTCCGACAGGCCTCGCAACACTACCAGGTGATCCCGATGAATCCTGCGTGTCTCCCGAATCACCCATAGATTCCAGTACGCTTCGGCCACTCGCTGACGCACCGAGAGGGCTCTGGCTTCGAACGCCTGCTCCGCTGCTTGAGCTTCCGCCGCGGCCGAATCGGCGCCGGCGGTGAGCTTGGTCGGCCAAGGGAACGACTGTTGAAGGCCGATGCGAGCCCGCTGAGGACCCACGCGAGTCTCCACCGACTGGATAAAATAACCAAAACTGAGGGTCGGCTCGGGCAAGCGTCGCGCACGGGCAATGCGGTGAACGCGAGCCTTCCATCGTGAGAACGCCGCCCGTACTTCCGGGTTCTCCTTCAGTGCTCGAGCAAGATAAGAGCCCAGCGTTCCCGCTCTCTCGCCCGGCCCAGAACCGTCTTTTGCACCGGGCCCGGAGCCGTCCTTCGCGCTCGCGCGCGTCCGGGACGGATCCTGGGGAGAAGACGCGACCTGCTCTCGAATCGACGTCTCGCGCGCCGTCGCGCACCCGACCGCGACAGCTCCAACCGCGATCCAGAGGACGATTCGCGACAACGAGTACCTACTCTGCCGGCTCATGACCTGCGATGGGTTCTCAATGACCGAGCATGAATGTCGAACGAGGATGTTCGCGCGCTCGCCTGTCTAGCTCTTTGCAACGATGGAACCCTCATACATCCCCATCCCACAAGTGAAGGAGATGGTCTCGCCTTCTTGGGGCGTCAGCTCGACCTCCACTGGCTCGCCCAACGGTAGCTCCCGATCGATCCCATGATCGGGAAAGACGAGCTTGTCGCCGCAACCCTTGTCGGTCGTCCGCGTGAAGATCAACTTGAGGCGCTTCCCTGCTTGAGCATTCACGGAGCTGGGTTGGTAGCCACTCTTGTTCACCTGGATGGAGACGGTGGTCGGCCCTGCTGCCACGGCGGCGGGCTCCTCGGCGGCCTCGTCACCCTCGGCGGGTGCGGCCTCGGCGGGTGCGGATTCCGTCGAGCCCTTGTCTTCCTGAGACTCACAGGCAGCACTGAACAGCACCACCCCAAGAACAGCGACCATGAGCTGGATGGTTGAGTATCGTTTTTTCATCGGTTCGTTCTCTAGCAGCTCTTGTGCCAAGTCGGCGTCCCCCCCGTTTTCTGCCAAAAAGCGCTGCCTCCCCGCTCCTCCGGCGTCCTCTCCTCTGCCTGGATGCCTCGTTGCGGAAGCAACAAGTGTGACCGCGTCAGACTCAGCGTAACCGAATCGGTTACACCCAACTCGCCGGTCTGGGTGGGCATCGTGTCACGAATTCCCGGATCGAACGCTGCAACGCCTCAGGCGTGCTCTCCTCGGTGTCCGGATCCTGCCTGGTAGAGCCAGGCGATCCCATGGATGGGGACGGCATGGGCTCGCCTCGCGCCTGCGCAACGGCATTGGCTCGCCGCTGTTCGAAGAGCGACAGGCTGACACCCGTCATCGAGACGCCCCGGAATTCTCGGACGCCAGAGCGGCCCGGACAGCATGCAGCAGCGTTGTGGGACGAATGGGCTTTTCCAAGAAGGCAGCACCTTGTTCAAGCACCCCGTGATGGACGATGGCATCGTCTGTATAGCCCGACATGAAAAGCACCTTCATGTTCGTTCGCTGTTGGACCAGAAACTCGGCGAGTTGGGGACCTCCGATCCCCGAAAGAATGACGTCCGTGAGGAGGAGATCGATGGGTTCTTCGTAGGCTTCTGCTCGTTCCATCGCCTCGTCGGTACTCATCGCCTGGAGAACCTTGTAACCGCTCGACTCGAGGACCCTGACGACCACCGAGAGAACGCTCGGATCGTCTTCGACGACGAGAATGGTCTCCGTTCCGCTGGGCAATGTCGGCTCCATTGTACGTGGCTTGGTGGCAGCGGCTCCTTCCCGAGAAATGGGTAGATAGATCTTGAAGGTCGTGCCATGGCCGACCTCGCTGTAGACCCAGATGATTCCTCCGCTTTGCTTCACGATGCCGTAGGCGGTCGCCAGCCCCAGCCCCGTCCCCCGGCCGAGCTCTTTGGTCGTGAAAAACGGTTCGAAGATGCGCGACCTGGTCTCCTCATCCATGCCGACACCTGTATCCGTCACTGCCAACATCACGTGGGGACCGGGTTGGGCCTCCGCGTGAGTTTGTACGTACTCCTCATCGAGCACGATGTTGTCCGTTTCTATGGTTAGCTTGCCTCCGTGCGGCATGGCGTCCCGCGCATTGACAGCGAGGTTCACGATGATCTGCTCGACTTGCCCAGGGTCGCAGGTCACAGGATCGAGTTTTTGCGTGCATTTCGTGATGAGATCGACATCCTCTCCAATGACTCGCTGCAGCATCTTGTCCATGCCCAAGACAACTTGGTCCAGGTCCAGCTTCTGGAGCTTGAATACCTGTTTGCGACTGAAGGCGAGGAG
>CAYTRQ010000495.1:0-4066 GCA_964440025.1 uncultured Polyangiaceae bacterium
ATCATGACCTACAAAGACATGGAGTATCTCGAAGAGCCTCCTGAGCTGGCGACCCTGCCCGGCGTCAAGCGCAAGCCTCCCAAGAGCTAGAAAACGTATCCCGAAGGGGCCCTGAGATACGTCCCAACGATAAAATATGGCGCACCGAAGCAAGCGCGGGAAAAGGCTCTGCCACAGCTCCCGCGCGGGCGGGTACGGCGAGTCCCGATGAACCACGCGTCGCCCCTAGGGCTCTGCCGCGGCTCCCGCGCGGGCGGGTACGGCGAGTCCCGATGAACCACGCGTCGCCCCTGCAGCAGACGCGTTCTCTACGCTGGCTCCCTGGCTGGTTTTGGTTTGGCTCGAGGGCTGTACGATGGTCTCGTGGGTTGGTTGAAGTATCCCCTGCTGCTTCTGCTTTCAGGCGGTTTTGGTTGTTTGGGATGCAAAAAGATCCCGGCTGATCGTGATGCTGTCACCGCCGTGCACATGAGCGGCGTGCCACGCTCGCATCGGGCAGAAATTGCGGCGGGCCTGGCCACGCAGGAGACGGGGCGTTTTCTCGGGCTCTTCAGCGGCGTCTATGAATGGCAAACTCTCAATGAGAGCGCACTTGCAGAAGACATCAAACGGATCGAACGAGGCCTCCGTCGAAGAGGTTACTACGAAGCGCGGGTGACCGCTGCCCGTGTCCTACGGGTGGGAGAGAATCGCGTCCGCGTGGAAATCGAAGTGGACCCTGGACCCCGGGTTACGCTTGGACACATCGAGACAGAAGGTCTTGCGGCTCTCCCCTTCGACGCAGCCATTAATGCGACTCGCGCGCTCGATCTCGAGCTGGGCGATCCATTCGATGAAGACGCCTATGAACAAGCCAAGCTCGATCTTGCCCGCGCGTTGGCCGATTCCGGCTACGCGCATGTCGAGGTCAAAGGGCACGCTGAGATCGATCTCTCCACACAAAAAGCCAATATCAACCTCGTAGCAGATCCCGGACCGAGAGCAACGTTCGGTCCAATCGTCATCGAAGGACTCGACAATATCACGGAAGGCCCCGTTCGAAGCGCCTTGATGCTCTCTGAGGGGGAGCAATATTCCCGGAAGAAACTCGATGAAGCTCGTGCTGCCTTGTTTCGGCTAGGTGCATTTTCTCAAGTCGAGGTGATACCGCACCTGAGCGACGGTCAAAGTCGAGTCATCCCTGTGACGGTCCGGGTCAAGGAAGCCGCCCTCAAAAGCATCTCTGCCGGAGCGGGAGCATCACTCGATGTCCTTCACCTGCAAGCAAGAGGACGCATCGGGTGGGTCCATCGCAATTTTTTGGGTGGACTGCGCAAATTCTCGATCTCCACACGACCGGCCCTGACCTTCTTTCCAACCCGTGTGGGAAACTGGACCGCGCCCACCAATCTCTTACCAGAAAACTCACTATCAGTGAGCCTCCAGCAGCCTGCCTTTCTCGAGGGTCGAACCGAAGGCGTTCTCGAAACCGGCTACAATGTCTATCCACTCATCTACCCGCTACCGGAGGGAGTCGAGCCAGAAAACGAAACCGTTGTCGGTTACAACGAGATCACGGCACGCGCGGGGATTGAACGGCAGTTCTTCTTGGGGCGACTGCCCGTCAATCTGTCTTTCAATTGGCGCGCCAACTTCCCTTTTACCTATCAAGGGCAAACGGCAGACGGACTCGCTCCGGTCATCGTTTCCTATCCAGAACTCGAATTCGTCTACGACTACCGTGACGATCCCATCTCGCCGAGCAAGGGGCTACTCGTGCAAAACAACCTACAAGTAGGTTTGCCAGTGCTCGGCAGCGAAGTCCTCGATCTGCGCATTCGTCCTGAGCTGAGGACCTACCTCCCCCTCGACTTCAAGAAGAAGTTGATTCTCGCGACCCGCTTCACCGCAGGCTTTCTATGGACGAACAGCTACGGCAACGCCTTGAGCCAGGCCGGAGCCAATGTGGACTATTCCGATCCTTCCGTAATCCGAGACCAGCACACACTGCTTTTTCGTGCGTTTTACTCTGGCGGCCCCAGCTCAAACCGTGGCTATCCCTACCAGCGTGTAGGACCTCAAGGGGCCATCGGTTTTTTGGTTCCCACCGGTACCGAATGCCAAGGCACGCCGGCAGATTTACCCTCGAGCTGCATTCGACCACTAGGCGGGTTTACCTTGTGGGAAGCGTCTCTCGAACTCAGATATCGTCTTCGCGGTCCTTGGGGGCTCGTTGCGTTTGTCGACACCTCCGATGTCGGCTTCAAGGGCGAGTCATTCGACTTTTCGGCGCCACATCTCTCCGTAGGGCCAGGCTTGCGCTATGCTTCTCCAGTCGGGCCCATTCGTATCGATGTCGGATTCCGGGTTCCTGGCTTGCAGAAATTGGACGACAATCCCAATGAACTGCCTGATGTTGCAGAAGTGAGTCCCTATGTCGATCAACGATGGTGGCAGTCGTTCGCTCTCAATATTCTGATCGGTGAGGCATTCTAGTGGCCCCCCAGGCACACCCGCGCAGAACGAGGCTCATTGCTTGGTTTCTCGGGATGACCACTTTTACGGCGTCCCTCCTGCTCGGAGTGTTTGTGCACCTCGACCTGCCTTTTTCTAGAAGGACAGCGAAGTCTACCTTCACCCAGTGGTTCAATGAATTCTTCCACGGCACGGTGCAGATCGAGCAAGTCCAGCGGCTCGACACCGGAGGAGTCTCTCTTGCAAGCATTGACATCCTCGATCCCGAAGGCCGCACGACCTTGCATATCTCCGAGCTCGAGATCGAGGCTCACCTTCCCTCCCTCTTGATTCAATCTTTGCTAGCAAATGATCCGAGCATCACAATCAACGATGTCCTCATCTCCCACCCTTCCTTGCACCTTCATCAAACGACGAACCTCGACGAACAAGGCCAACGCCTCAACTACTTCAGTATCGCCGACGCGTTTTCTCCTCGCATTCCCAGCGACGAATCAACATCGAGCTCTGGCATCCGAGTGGAGCTATCACAGGTAAGACTCGTACGCTTGGCTGCACAAGGAACAATCTTGGAGCGGCAACTCGAGGGTCACGTGCGTGCTGCCGTGGCCAGCGTCGTTGCAACCGAGCGTGGAGTGCGCGTCGACGTCGAGAAGTTCGGTCTCCAAGCAAAGTTGCCAGAAGGAGTAAACGTTCTGGCTCTTGGGGAGCTCAACATTCGAGCTCCCGGAACGATCGCCGGAGAAGTCCTCGGACAAATTGGCACGATCCCATTTTCTCAAAGTTTCGCAGTCAGCGAGGACGAGATCGAAGTACGCGGAGAATTTCCGCGCGTCACAGCGAGCGACCTCAAACCCTTTTGGCCAAATGCTTTTCTCGACGGCACAATCAGCGTCAAAAACCGTTTTCAAGGGACTCTGCCCCACCTCGACACTCGCATCGACATTCAATCGGGGCACGGCAGCGTGCACGCCGAAGGACGACTCACGACATCACCAGATCTCGAAGCGGATCTCGATATCGACACCCACGAGTTGGATTTGAGCACCCTCAATGCGGCCTGGCCGGCGTCCTCACTCAACCTCCGCTCCTCCGCGGAAATGCAGCTCAGCGAAGAGCGTATCAATCTCGAGCTCGACGCGACGCTCGCAGAAAGTACCCTTGGGGGAGCGGTGTTGCCTGTCATCGACGCTCACTCAAGCTACGATGACCGCGGCCTTTCGGCTGAAGCAACCCTGCGGGAACAGGGGCTTCCCATCCACCTCGAGCTCGAGGGAAATCCGCCAGAACAACTGGCCTTCGAACTGGAGCTCCGAAAGACAGCGCTTCAAAAGAGCCCCAGGCTCAGACGGCTCTTCGATGCCGAAGGTACAGTCCGCGGAATGGTCAATGGCCACGTCAATAGCGGGCAAGTGGACGTCAATCTCTCGTTCGAGGGAAACTCAGTGAAGTATGGAAGCTTGCAGGCCCAATCCGTGAACGTCAACGGACACGCCCATACAAATCTGAAACACCCAGCAATGGTGGAAGCTGACCTTCATGCCCAGATAGATACCATGTAGGCGCTCGGCCTCACCATCTGACATCTATCACTTCAAACAAAAGGGCCGAT
>CAYTRQ010000496.1:0-4064 GCA_964440025.1 uncultured Polyangiaceae bacterium
GAGTGAAGGCTTCGGGGGGTGGCAAGAAGCAGCCTGTAAAACCGACGGTTCAAAAGCCGGTGCCCGCTCTCAATGTTCGTCGGTCAACAGAAGCACGCAACCGAACTCGCCATGAGGTCCAGAAGGTAGAGCTGAGAGCGCAGATGGAACGTCCGCATGTCAAGAATGAAGCTCTCTCGGGATTGCTCGACAAGATCTATCGTCCTGGTGCGAAAGTAGGCAGCGGAAGTACTGCGGCAGCGGTTAGGCAGGAACTCAAGACCGGTGAGCCAGTGGGTGGACGTTTTCACTCGCAGAAGGCGACTGACAGTATTAGGGCGTTGGAAAGGTGGTTGAGTAGAAACCCAACTGCGTCGCCGGGAGATCGAGCGGCGGCTGAGAATGTTATCAAAGACCTACAAGCGGCTTTGGCGGGAAAATGAATGAAATTTTGGATTGGCAGTGGGCGATGGTTCAGGGAGTCGCGTCACTTGAATCGAAGTGGGCAGAAGTACACGATGAGTGGGTTCCGGACGAACCACCGAGGACAATCTTAGCGGGTGCATTGGGTGAAGCTTGCGTCGTGTCGTCGGAAAGTATTTCTGATGGCGAGATGGAAAGGATCTGTGAGGTTGTCGAGCGTGTGCTTGATGCAGGAACGGAGGCCCAGAAGGGCGAAGCGGCTACGGGGTTCCTGGAGGGCGTTGCTGCCGCGATTGACAGAGAGCCGGAGAAGAAGCGAGTAATGAACTTTCTGGGTCCCCGCGCCAAGAAGTACATGGAGGACTGGGATGACTTTTGTGGCGTGTGAGCAGGTGTTCTCGTTCGGAGGAAGAAGCTTACTTCTTGGTAACGTAGAGACTTCGTTGAGAATGATGAGCTGGGCATTTTCGCTCCCCCGCGCGGGAGGTCCGAGGAGGGGCCCGCGCGGCACTCAGTTTGAAGGGCGGGTGGGAGCCGCACGATGGACTCAGTCGGCCGGAGCCATCCGCTGCCGAAAAGTTCTCACATAATCTCCCAGATTATGTGAAAGCGAGAGCGAGGGGAGGCATCGGCGCGGGGCTTGCTGGGCCTCGTTTTCTCTTTGTGAGAGTGGCCAGCCCCGTGCCGGTGGCCGCGTCGCGTAATGCGCATTACGCGAGGCGCCGAGCGGAGCGGCTTTTCGGCGGTGGTGGCGACAGTGGGCTCAGTGCGGGTCTGAGATGCAGGTGGGCAGCCGCTCTTTGGGGAATGCTCGCGTGTGTGATCTTCTTTTCGATCAAAAAATGGACCCCTGGCTAGCTGCCAAGTCTATTTTAGCCGCCTGATGAGTGTGCGCTGGGGGCGTGGTTTTTGGTGCTCAACCAGCCTTTCGCTGGTCGAGTAGGGTTTGGACAAATTTGGCGACGAGATCTTGTTCTCGGCGAGGAAGTTTGACGGCCTGCTCGAAGACTTTCTGGAGCTTTCCGGCGGGGCCTGGGCGTCTTCGTGCAGCTGGACGACGATCAGCGAGCAGGTCTTCGACGCGGACGCCCAGAGCGTCAGCGAGCAAGGGTAAGACATCGGAGCGAGGCGGAGTCGCTGATGTTTCCCAGTATCCGATGGACTTGGGGGAGAGACCTGTGAGCTCGGCGAGCTCAGCTTGACTGAGGCCAGCTGCTTTTCGGAGAGCGAGGAGATGAGCCGCTTGTTTGGGCCTTGGCTTGGCGAGTTGCCTGGGCATGTCCGGATTGTAAGTGGCCATTTCGGAAGCACTCCTTTTGGGGTCTTGCTTTGTATCTGGCGTACCAGGTAAAAGTGGACGGGTCTATTGGAAACAAATCGACATCGAAAACGGTCTTGACAGGTTTTTCGACCGAGGAGGCGAAATGGCGCGAGTCAGCGAGCAAGAAATCGAGCGAATCAAAGCTGAAATCAGCGTCGAGCGTCTCGCCGAGTCAGCGGGAGTCGAGCTGAAGCGTCACGGCAAGGACCTTCTGGGGCGCTGTCCGTTCCATGACGACAGGACGCCGAGCCTGGTGATCACGCCAGCGAAGAATCTGTGGCACTGCCTGGGCGCGTGCCAGACGGGTGGAAGCTCGATCGATTGGGTAATGAAGCGAGAGGGGGTGAGCTTTCGCCACGCGGTGGAGCTGCTTCGAGCGGAGCATCCTTCCTTAGTTGCCGAGCCGTCCCATTTAGCCGCAGCGCCCTCCGCCGGTGCGCCGAAAAGGCCTCCGAAGCAGGCAACGACGCGAAAACTCGCTGGTGAGCTGGAGACGGGTCAGAGCGACGCCGAGGTCCTCGAGCGCGTGGTGAGCTTCTACGAGCGGACGCTGTCCGAGAGCCCCGAGGCGCTCGCCTACCTTGAAAAGCGCGGCTTGAACCACCCGGAACTCCTCTCGACGTTTCGCCTGGGGTACGCGAACCGCACCCTCTCCTATCGCTTGCCCGCGAAAAATCGCAAAGAAGGAGCGGCCCTGCGGGAGCAGCTGCAGTCGGTCGGCATCCTGCGCGAGAGCGGCCACGAACATTTCAACGGGTCGCTGGTGATCCCCGTTTTCGATGGGGAAGGCCACGTAGTGGAGATGTACGGGCGCAAAGTCGGCGAACGTCTCCGGGCAGGCACGCCGCATCACCTGTACTTGCCGGGGCCGCATGCTGGCGTTTTCAACGAAGCTGGCCTGAAAGACACGACGGAAGTCATCCTGTGCGAATCGCTCATCGACGCTCTGACTTTCTGGTGCGCGGGTTTTTTAAACGTTACAGCGAGCTACGGCGTCGAGGGTTTCACGGAGGAACACCTGCACGCCTTCAAAGCGCATGGCATCAAGAAGGTGCTCATCGCCTACGACCGAGACGAAGCGGGAGACCGAGCGGCACAGAAACTGGCGGCAGAACTTTGCGCTGAAGGCCTCGAAGCTTGGCGGGTGCAATTTCCGCACGGCATGGACGCGAACGAATACGCGCAGAAGGTCAAACCCGAAAAGCAAGCGCTGGAGGCGGCGGTGCGCAGCGCTTCGTGGCTGGGCAAGGGAAAGGCGCCGAAGCACAAGGCCTCCGAGGGGCGAGACAAGGCTCCGCCGACCGCAGTGCCGCCGGTCTCGCCCCCAGCGGCAGAGGAGCTAGCGAGCGAGAACACAGAGGAGCGCTGTCTGAGCGCAGCTGAAGAAGGAGCGGAGTCGGCGAAACGGGGAGAGACTCCTTCCTTAGTTGCCGAAACGGGGCGCGAGCCTGAGGAGCCACGACGTCCGGCTTCTCAAGGTGGGATGGCTGAGCGAGCGGTGGTGAATCAGGAGCCGCCGTCCCTCGAAACAAGCAGCGACGGCGACCAAGTCGAGCTGCGATTTGGCGATCGAATGTGGCGCATTCGAGGTCTTTCGAAAAACAAGACACCAGGCATTCTGAAGGTCAACATCCTGCTCCGGCGAGAACGCTTCGGCTTTCACGTGGACACGCTGGAGCTGTACAGCGCGCGGCACCGAGCGGCATTCGTGGCGCAGGCCGCGCAGGAAACGAGCAGCGAGGAGCGAGTCATCAAGCGGGATCTGGGGCAGGTACTGCTTCAGCTGGAGCAGCTCCAAGAGCGCCAAATCAGCGGACAAGAGGAATCGAGGGAGCGCCCCAAGGAGCTGAGCGAGCGGGAGACGCAGGAGGCGCTCGGGCTCCTCAATAGCCCGGACCTCCCAGCCCGTATCCTCGAAGATTTCAAGCGCCTGGGAGTCGTCGGGGAGCGGAAAAACATCCTGACAAGCTACTTGGCCGCAACGAGTCGCAAGCTCGATCGCCCGCTGGCCATCGTGGTGCAGAGCAGCTCGGCGGCGGGCAAGAGCAGCTTGATGGAGGCGGTGCTGCGGCTGATGCCGCCGGAGGAACGAGTCTCGTACAGCGCGATGACCGGGCAGTCGCTGTTTTACATGGGCGAGATGGAGCTTTCTCACAAGATCCTGTCGGTCGCCGAGGAAGAGGGAGCGGAGCGGGCCGCGTATGCGCTGAAACTGCTGCAATCAGAGGGCGAGCTGACGATCGCGAGCACAGGGAAGGATCCAGTCACCGGTCGGCTCATCACGCAGGAGTACCGGGTGGAGGGGCCGGTGATGATCTTTCTGACCACCACGGCCATCGAC
>CAYTRQ010000497.1:0-4055 GCA_964440025.1 uncultured Polyangiaceae bacterium
GCCCCCGCGAGGGCTCCCCACAGGACCAGCCAGCGTCGCTGACACAGTTTTTTCCGCTTCATATTTTCCTCGTCTACGCTAGCAGGCAGCCTCCGCTTCCTTCGCCGTTTTCGAAGTCACGGGCGACGAAGCGTCAGGGAGAGCAGGGGACACAGCTAAAACGCGTGCTTGTCCTTGACCCAATTTTCGATGTCGTCCTCTCCGGTCCGGAAGCTTTCCAGACGCTTTTCGATGTTCTTGCGATTGTTTCGTTCCCACTTCGCCGCCTTTTCCTTCACGAGCTCGACGCGCTCCGTCTCCACAACCATCTCTTCCGCGATTTCCACGTCTTCCCCCGAGTTCTCGAGCAACACCCAATAGACGCGTGTTCCCAGGATCCCGGGAGTCACGAAAAGTTTGACGTAGTAGGTCTTTCCGGCCTTGAAGTCGCCGGAGAGCGCCTCGTCTTGCTCGGAGATCATCATGAACAGGTGCTCTCCGGCGGGCACGTCCACCACAGCATGCTCATTGTTTGTCACGTAGCTCACGAGATCATTTTCTTTCAGGATATATGCGGCTCCCGGGGGATACCCTTGGTTGAGAGCAAAGTAGATACGGGCGTCTCCCTCTTGTGGCCCCGGCGGCGGCGGCCCCTCCACGCGCCGATTCATGGATCCACACGCCGTTGAGGCAAGAGCGAGAAACAAGATCAAAATAGAAGGGATACGTCGGACCAGGTCTTTCATGAGGGACTCCACGTTGCTTTTCCGTCGACGGGTGCTTGGCTCAGCTTCCAGTGTATCACCGAGAGGAGATCCCCCAAGAGCCTGCCTCGACAGAGCTCCCAGGTAGAGACATCCCAGATTGGGAAGGCGTTTCGTCGCGCCCCATGACGGGCCCGGTGACGCGCCCGCGGACTGGCCCAAGCGGCCACTGCCTACCGCCGGTGACGCGCCCGCGGACTGGCCCAGCAAGCCTACACTCGCGTCCTGTTGACCGCTGCGGGTTCTGGAACGCGCCGCTCTGCAAGCCTGAGCGGGATCTTGGTCGGATCGTGAATGATTTCCGCAGAACCGAGTACCGAGGCGATCGTGCGGAGGTACGCGGTGCGATCGAGATCTTCGGGGACATGCAATCCGGGGACGTCTCCGAGCTGATTCCACCCCGCAATGATCCCGGCGGCCACTTGCAGCAACGTGGCATTCGTACCGATGGCCAGGCCGGCCGCGACGGGGGTGTCGAAGCCCATCCAGAGCTCCCCAAACCGAGAACTAACAAGAAGCACACCAACACGATCGGAGCCGTGGAGATCTGTATGATAGGGCGGTCCCAATCGGTGCAAGTCCCACTCGGAGCGATGGCGGGGCTTTTGCCGGAGAAGAGCCTGCGCCGCATCGGGAAGACGATAGATGAACGCCGACTCCGCAAGGCCCAAACGCGCGCCGAGCGTGAAGACCTCTTCATGGGGAACCAGGAGGCCTTCGATGGTCTCGGGGCCGCAGCGGGCTCGATAAAGAGCTCCCCAGGGCGGATGCTCCATGGGGCTCACTCCATTTCGCCAGCAAACCGCTTGGGGCTCTGTCAGCTCCTCGAGAGCGGTGGCGGGCCCCCATGAAAGGGCAAATACTGGGGGCACTCGTTCGAAGCCGTTCGCACTGTGCGTGCTGTCCTTCTCGGTGACCAATAGCGACTGAAGCTCCAGGGCTTCCGGAGTCGCGGCGGTTCCCACTCTCGAGGCGAGAGCCTCCATGGCTGCAAAGGTCAGGGCATTGACGATCCCGGGGTTCATGCCGCTCGCGGCAAGAAGACTCTGGTGGGTCTTTGGCGCTTCAGCGAAAAGCTGTTGCACGGCCCGATGCGTGGGGATGTCGGTTGCAGCGATGCTCGTAGAAAGATAGTCGGCCCCCGCCTCGGCCGCGGCAGCAAGGTTCCCCACCGTATCCATCGTGGAACAATCGATCAGCTGATCGATTCTGTATTCTCGGAGCAACGCGAAGAGCGACTCCCGATCCAGCTGTTGATGAGGGAGAACTTGGCTTTGTGCCGGCCGAATCCCGCCGGGATCTTCCTGCGCATCGAGGAGCAGGAGTTCCTGCGGAGCCCGTTCGAGAAGTTTGGGGTGGTGGGCAAGCAGCGCGCAGAGGGCCTGACCCACACCTCCACCGTATCCCAGGCAGAGGGCCCGGCTCTTTTTTTGTAGGGAAGACATGGTCGGCAAGCTCCTCCGGTGGGCTCGAAGTCAAGGATCGAGCTTTTTCCACGGCGCAAGAGGAACTTCAACCAGTGTGCGAGTCAAGGCGTCCACACTGGCGCACAACGAGGAACGCCGCGGCTCAAACGCGGAGACTCCACCCGGGGCGAACCAACTCCGCCAAGAAGGTTCCGCACGCGTCCGTCCCAGGGGAAGAGAGGGGCGAACGCGTGCGGTGCAAAGCTAGTTCGTATCCTGAAAGAAAAGTTCCGCACGCGCCCGCCGCAGGGGGGGAGAGAGGGCGAGCGCGCGCGGTTCAAGCTTCGTTCGTCTCCTCGAAAAGTTCCGCACGCGCCCGCCGCAGGGGAAGAGAGGGCGAGCGCACGCGGTTCAAAGGAGGCCCCTTCGGGGTGATGCGCCGGGGTTCTAGTCTTGCGCTTGCAGCCAAGACCAAGGCTTTTCACCATGAACGTAGAGGTAGTAGCCGCCGTCTCGCTCCGCGGGATACGACCAGTTGCCGATCCATTGGTTGGTGATGTCCTGTCCGTTGAGGTTCACCTCGACCATGCTGTGATTGTTGACGCTATACCCAAGGCTCTCAAAGAAGTAACAGGCATCGCCCGCCCCGCTGTGCGTCAACGGAACGCTCGCCTGCTGGACAGAGTCGCACCCAGAAGGGCAGGTTCACTCGGAAGTCGGTGGCTGTCCGCCGACCGTTTTGACACCCTGATCGACGAGCCTCTGTCCAACCCCGTGGTGGGAATCGAGGGACGTTTTGGTGTGCCAGTCGGTCCAGGAAACGCCCCCAAGGTCGTCCGGGCCGTCCAATGGCATGAAGGTATAGTCCGAGTTGACGCCGACGATGCGCGGATCGCTATTGTTGGGAATGTAGAGAGGCCCACCGGAATCCCCCATGCAGAGGCTGGCGTAGTCCTCGTCTTGGTCGTGCCCGGCGGTGATCAGATATCCCCCTCCCACTTGTTCGACCTGGCCATCGGTGATGGGAGGATAAGTGCCTTCGTGTTGAATTTCGCTCGCGGGAATCAGCCAAGCGTCCTCCGTCTTGTAGCGACCAAGCTCCAGCGTCGAGGGGTCGATGTTCGTTCTCTCCTCGCAGCCCCAACCCACCTTGACCACCTGGTCTCCGGTCTCCATGGGGTCGAGCTCCACTCGAGCCTCCGGAATATCGGGCGTATTCTCTGCGATCTCGATGACTGCGATATCGGCGGCGCTTCCCGGCCCGAGAATCGGATCCTCGCAGAGAGGACATTCCCACCAGGAAGGATGAATCGAAGTCTCGACGATGGTGAACTCGCCTTGCTCGGCATCATCGGCATCGAGTCCCCAGTTGATCAGAAGCGGCTGTCCCGGAAGGTAGCTTTCGTTAATGCCATCGTTTTCGGGATAGCCCTCCGGCACGGGAAACCCACTGGGAAGACGACCCACCGCGACACAATGAGCAGCAGTCAGGAAGAGTCGAGGACCGACCTTGGCGGCGGTGCACGAGTCACCGATGCCAACGGTGGAGCGAAAGTGATAGGGGGCCGCTTGATGTCCGCCGATGAGCTTCTGCTGTTTACTCCCAACGGAATCCGCTGCATCGAACTGTCCGCCTTCGACGGCGCACCCCGCGGTCAGCAAAGACCCCGCAGCGAGGGCCAGGCTCAACGTCTTCTTTCGTGTGATAGGGGTTCGAGACATAGCTTGTCGGGTCATTCGGCTTCTCCTGATTGAAGAGGCATCATTCAGTGAAAAATGTGGATCGCCCTATTCGAGTCGGGAGGGAGCCAAAGCTTCGCCAAAATCGAGAAGTTCTTTCACCAACTGTCTGCCCCACTCGCGGTGCCGCCGGGCATCCCCAAGTCCGAGGCAAAACCGAGCGACG
>CAYTRQ010000498.1:0-4050 GCA_964440025.1 uncultured Polyangiaceae bacterium
TCTTACACCCTGCATCAAGAGCGGTCGGGTATGCGGCACTTCTAGGTCTTCAACCCTCCATCCACTTTCACCATTAGCCCATTGATATAGGAGGCCCGAGACGACGCTAGGAAGGCAACAGCCTCGGCGACTTCCAGTACGGTGCCCGAGCGCCTGAGGGGTGTCATCGATACGGCCGCGTCCAATAGCTCGCGAGCGCTCGTCTCGTACATTGGCAACACCATACCGGCAGCGCCGATGACGCCCGGCCCGACGCTGTTGGCACGGATGCCGTTCTCGCCCTCCTCCAGCGCGATCTGGTCGGCCAGCACCTTGACCGATGCCTTCGGCACGGCTGACAGTGCATCCCCGGGCAGCGTGCTATGCACGGCCGTGGTCACCAATGCGACATACGATCCGCCCCCGCCTTGCCGTACCGCCGGCAACGTCGCCTTTACGATGTTGAAGAACCCGAAGACATCCGTTTCCACCACGTCCCGGAACACCTTGGGATCCAGATCGGCCACATGGGGGATTTCGAACGCCAGCCCCCCGGCGGGACTCATGAGGACCGCGCCCTCGAGAAAACGACGCACATCGAGCGTCGACGACTCGCGCAAATCCCCAGGACCGAGCAGCAGAGAAGGATTGACGATGACGATCTCAAAATCGTCCTCGATGTGATTCAGTGCCTCCTTCTCCCCAAAGTACTTCGTGCGATAGTAGGGAAAGCTCGCGATGTACTTGAGAGGAGCCCCCGAGCGTTCGTCATCGATCCGCTTCGGATCCTTGCTGACTGCAATCGTCCCGCTCGTGCTCGCCAGGACCACGCGACGGACCCCGGCTGCGCGCAATCCCCGAAGCGTGGACCGTGTTCCCTCCACGTGAAGTCGATGCAGGAGCGCCGCATCGCTGGGGTCACGAGAAACCTTGCCAACGCAAACCACCGCGTGACTCGAACCTTCCGCGGACCGGCGTACCGCGTCCTCGTCAAGCACATCCACTGACCCGACCACCTCCCCGGAAGCCAACTCGCCACCCGAGCGAGACACGGCACACACCTCATGACCGGCATCGACCAATGCATCAGCAACGTGGCTTCCCAAAAAGCCCGTAGCTCCGCCCAGCCACACCTTCACCGTCCTTCTCCCTCTGCCGGCAAGTCGCCTTCTCCCTCTGCGGGCGCTTCGGGACCGCGACCACTCTGCGTCCTCACCAACCTTCGGCTCATTCTGCCGCGCTCCCTCGAGCGTGAAGCTTTTCGGTCGGGGTGGTGAGTTGGAAGATCTTCTGCATCGAAAAGAGATGCGCCACGTTGCTCGTCTTGATTTGGCCGTTCATGAAATCTCCGGGCCCAGGAACCCAAGCTTGCTGAACGATGCGCTGGAAATTTTCCGGACTCGTCTTGAGCACGCAATCGGCGACGTCCACGGTCTTGCCACGATTGACTTCGATTTCGGTACTGGTCACACGAACCGTCCAGCGCTCCTCACCGAGAGAAAAGTAGTAGCTCAACGGTTCGGTCACGGCACCGGGGACGAACCGTTGCTCGAGCTCGGCAAACACACCCGCCAACCCCTCTTCTTCCGGAATTTCACTGCGCCGCAGGGCAGGCACGTCGACATCTCCCAGATCGAGCAGGCGACCTCGCGACAGTTCCGCTACGGCACGCTCAGCCACACGGCTCACTATGCGCGCCGAATCCGTCGCATTGAGACCGCTCACCATCTCCCGCAGCCGAGCGATCGAAAGTGGCGGACCAATTCTTGCTTCCAAATCCCGGCTTTTGGGCAACCGGGCGCCCCGCGGCATCGCCGCGAACGTGCCCCCTAACCAAACCGGCAAAACGTCGACATCGTGATGCAATGCCAGGTGGCCCATCGCTGGCTTGAACGGCAGGAGTCGCCCGTCGGGGCTCCGCGTGCCCTCGGGAAAAATGAGCACCGTTTTGCCTGATTCCAGGAGCTCCCCGGCGCGCCGCACCGCCGATCGGAGAGCGCCGGTCCGCGGCATCGGCTCGAGATGAGAAAGCTGCTCGAAAAAGGCTTTGCGCAACGCTGGCCCCTCGAAGAAGTAGTCCTGCGCAGCCAAGGTCACCATTTTCTCCCCATAGCTCCCCAACGCATACTTGACGAGCCCCATATCCAAATGGCTCGCATGGTTGGCTACAATCAAGGTGGGGCGATTATGAGGGATGAACGCCTGTCCCTTGATCCGAGCTCGCATCAGATTTTGGTAGAAACTTCGCTGCCCACGTCCCAGCCACGCCATTGCAGCTTCACGGAGCGGCTCGGGAATGGTCAGCGACGTCTCCTCTGTGGCTCCTTCGATATGAGCGGTGCGCGAGAGTGGCTGGGTTCCCAAGCTCTCCACTGTGCGCACCAGCTCCCCCACGGTGGTCGCGGCAGCAAGAGTTTCGGCGTCCAGGGAGCGGCCCAGTCGCGACTCGAGAGCCACCAACAATTCGAGAGCCATCAGCGAATCGAATCCGAGATCGCCCCGTAACGTCATGGTCGCGTTGAGGTCGGCCGGCCTGCGCCGACAAATCGCCGCGATGGCAGCGTAGACAGCAGCGCCCACGGCGCTCTCCAGGGGCTGCCCCCCCGGCGGGAGTGAAGCCCGTTCGGTCTCCCGCGCCACCACGTCGCGCAATTGCCCCCGTTGAACTTTCCTGGTGGTCGTCCGGGGCAGTGGTTCGTCCAACACGACGACGACTGCGGGGCGCTGCGCAGGAGGCAACTTGGCAATCGCTTCTTCCACGGACTTCTTGGCCAAAGCGTCAAGCCCCGCCCTGCCTCTCTCCTCGGCGACGGCAGCACAAGCCAGACGCTCCCCTCCCCGTCCGTCGGGAATGCCTAGGACGCACAGCTCCTGGACATGAGCCAGCTCGCCAAGCTGCGCTTCGACGTCATCAGGATAGACATTTTCACCGCTCTTGGTGACGACAACATCCTTCTTACGCCCGACCAGGGTCAAGCGTCCGCGGTGATCGAGCTTGCCGAGATCACCGGTGTGCAGCCAACCTTCCTCATCGATCGTCTGCCGCGTCGCCTCTTCATCATCAGCGTAGCCGATCATCACATTGGGCCCCCGGGCGAGCACCTCGCCCACGCCGTTCTTGTCTGGCTTGTGCACGCGCACTTCTACGCCGGAAACCGGCTGCCCGACGGTCCCCGCGCGGGCGCGCGGCCCCCCCGGCGCGACGGTCAACACAGGCGCTGATTCCGTCAGGCCGTAGCCTTCGGAAAGATGCAGCCCCAATCCCTGAAACAGTGAATGCGTTTCAGCATTCAGGGCAGCTCCACCGCTCACCAAATACTTGAGATGTCCCCCAAGACCTTGATGGACCGCCCCAAACAAGGCACGCCCCACATCGAGCCCCGTTTGCTTGGAAATGGTTCGGCTCACTTCCACGGCAACATCGAAGGCTCGTTCCGCCACAGGCCCTTTCTCCGCCACACGTCCCAAAACCCGGCGCTCGAGCATCTCCCATAACGCAGGAACCCCGATCATCGCCGTTGCCCGAGAGGCTTTGAGCCCATGTTCGAGCCGAGCCGCGGAGAGCTCATCCAAGTACACCACGCGTGAGCCGCGGGAAAGCGGCAACAAAAGCCCGCAGGAAAGCTCGAACGTGTGATGTAAGGGGAGCACGCTGAGCACTCGATCCCCAGTGTCCAAAGGAAAAAGAGGTGCGAGCGCGGCAATCAGGGCCGTGAGATTTCGATGACTCAGCATCACTCCCTTGGGCTCACCCGTCGTGCCACTCGTATAAATGAGTGCGGCCAAATCCTCGGGACAACTCCCCGCCTCTTCCAAGCCGGGTCCAGATCTCAGACAGCTCAGCAGATCTTGTCGCGGAACGTCGATCGTGTCCTCGAGACGTCGCCCAACAGCGTCGTCGCTGAGAAGAAGCTTGGCTCGCGAAGCCTCGGCAATCTTGCGAGCCGCCACGGGCTCGATAGAAGCGTCCAAGGGCACGACGGTGGCCCCCGCATAGAGAATCCCAAAAAAGGCGACGGGCCAGGCCGGATGGTTCTTCCCGGAGAGCATCACGCGATCGCCCGGGGAAAT
>CAYTRQ010000499.1:0-3994 GCA_964440025.1 uncultured Polyangiaceae bacterium
TTGTGAGACGCTTGCAGCTTTCTACTGCCTGCGTCAAACCCGTCCTCGAGGGAGCAAAAAAACGGCCACCTTTCGAACCATTGGTCTTGCGCAAGAACGCAGCACGGGAGCCTCGGAGGCCTCCGTTGTTCACCCAGAGGGCGGCGGAGCCATTCTTGGACGAGCGGCAACGCTTCGACCGACTCACGGTGACCGAGTTATCGCTCATGTTGATTCGTGCTTTGTGACAGATAAGTCCGCCGCGCGGGCGAAACGGCGCGAGAGCACGCGCAGCTCGTCGACGAGCTCGGGCGGCTCCAAAACCTCGAAGTCCACTCCCAGCCGTCCGATATGGAGGACGATGGTCGGCAGATGGTGGCCGCCGGATTCCAACAGGCAGCGTTCTTCGCCGGCCGGTCTCAGTCGTGCGGCAAGGGGCGGAACACGTTGGGCAAGTTCATCGTAGCTCCCATGAAGGATCACGCGCACGCTGCACTCGTAGGCGGAGCTCGCCACCGAACGCGAGACGTAAGCCGCCGCACTGCCTTCGGGGATCGGCCTGCGAGTGAAGGGACGCGAGGTGAGGCCGATTGCGCCCACCCGATCGAGGCGGAAGGTCCGGAACGCTTCGCGGTCTCGATCCCAAGCGGCCAGGTACCAGCGCGAACCCGCATGCACCATGCCGTGCGGTTCCACGCGGCGCCGGGTGACGCGACCTTGTGCATCCTCGTAGCGAAAGGTCACCAATTCCTGGTCGCGGCACGCTCCCGCGAGCGTGGTGAGCAGAGAGGCATCAACGTGGGGGCCGCCCATGGACAAGGGTGAAATGGACGCATGCAGCGCCGCTACACGCCGGCGCAGCCGTTTGGGCAGTACCTGCTCGAGCTTGGCGAGCGCCTGCACGGTGGCTTCTTCCATGCCGGAGACCGTGCTGGAGGCGGCATGGCGCAGCCCCAGCGCTACGGCCAGGGCTTCATTGGGCTCCAAGAGCAAAGGTGGCAGGGCCGCGCCTGCGCTCAGGGCATACCCTCCGGACAGACCCGTACTGGAGCTGACCGGATAGCCCAGCTCACGCAGCTTTTCGACATCACGACGCAGCGTGCGCGGCGTCACCTCTAGGCGCTCGGCCAGCTCCGCGCCCGCCCAAAAGCGGCGCGAGCCCAACAGAGAGAGCAGCCGTAGCAGCCGTGCCGAGGTTTCCAGCATGACGCGGGATTCTACACACGTTGAGGACAAAAGCTGTCCGCAATCTCGGCTAAAAGCATCTCAACAGCACAACGCACGGGCACCCGTGCCGAACGGCTGGCCCAACCCCTTCCCCAAAAAGGAGCAAACCCAATGAACCTGACGTTTTATTCCGCCCGCCTGTCCAGCGCCACCCCCGTGACGGCCGCCTTGGCCGAGCTCGAGGTGCCCCATCAAGAGGTGCGGCTCGACCTCACCAACAAAGACCAGAAGCAGGCCGATTTTCTCAAGCTCAACCCACACGGCAAGGTGCCCGTCTTGGTTGTCGATGGCACGCCGATGTTCGAGGCGTTAGCCATCATGCAGTGGCTCGGCGACCGTTTCGGCACCGAACGCGGGTTGTGGCCCCGTTTCGACGATCCGCAGCGCCTGCAAGCGCTCTCCTGGACAACTTGGTCCTACGTGGAATACGTGGCTGCACTTGTGCGCCTCACGCAAGCGAGCAGTGAACGCAGCCCCGCAGAGCTAAGAAGCGAGGCGCAAACCCGGCACGTCAAAGAGCAACTGAATACCCATCTGCGGATCTTGGACGCGCATCTCGCCCAGGGGGGATACATCCTCGGTGAAGCATACTCGCTGGCCGACCTCATCGTGGCCAACGTCATCGCCTACGGCGCGATGTGCGGCGCCTCAGTCGAGGGATACCAGCACGTAGCAAAATGGTTAGAAGAATGTCAGCAGCGGCCATCGTTCAAGTCGGCCTGGCAATGAGGCAAGCCTTGTGCGCAGCTCGAATGATGTTGCGCACCGAGCTTGCTGACCGGAACGCATCTCACTGCCCGAAGACTTCATCATGCCGTCGTGGACGCGAACTAGGCTAGTTCGCGGCGCGAAATGGCCACTCCGTCGCCCACCCCTTCGGGGCGAGGGCGGGCGACTCCGTTTTTTAGCCCATTTATCGCCGTCGAACGCTTTGTGTCTTGTTGGTTCGCATCCTTTTGTGGATGCGAACTAGGCTAGTTCCCGTCTACAAATGGCGCTTCGTCGCCCACCCCTTGCGGGGCGAGGGCGGTCGACTTCGCTTTTTCGCCTGGATTGTGACGCTGAACGCTTCCTTGCTTGTTGGTTCGCGTCCATTTGTGGACGCGAACCAGGCTATCGCTCGTTGAAGCCCTTACCTTCGAAGATCTTGTGCATGCACTTGTCGATCCTCGACACGCGCGTCTTGGCTTGCTTGGCGTTCGTAAAGTGGATGAGGTAGCCCCTTTGACGTCCAGGCGTTAGTGCATAGAAAGCCGCTTTGAATGCGGGAGACTCGGCAAACTTTTCCTCCAGCTCTTCCGTGGGAGAAAGTTGCCTGCTTTCCTTGAAGTCGACCTTCGCCCTAGCCCTTTCGACTTCGATAGCCTCTCGGATATAGGCCTTCAACGTGGGCGCCGCGTCGGTGATCTGCTTCATCTCGGTGAAGCGGATTTGGCGCATCGACTGCGAGTGCTGACCGGGACTGACCAGAATGTTTTGAGGATCCTTCAGGAGGGAGCCCTTCAAGAAACCAAGGGCGCAGTAGTTCTTGAGCCCGAGGATCAGAGCCACATTGCCCTGTTGGAAGGTGTAACACGCCTTGCCCCATTTCAGCTCTTCCAAAAAGGGGAAGTCGAGAAGAAGGGTCCTCAGTTTTTCCTTTTCCTTTTTCCACTTCTTCGACTTTTCGAACAGGGCGTCGATCTTCGGGTTCCTGACTCCCGCAGCTCGTGACCCGACATTCGTCTCGAAGAGGTCCTCTCCGGGCAGCTGCGACGCCTGCTTGATCCAACGAGTCACGAGCGCTTCGTCCATCGCCTCATCCTGATAAACATGGAAGTAGCGCACCGTCGGGTGCTTCGACTCGATCGGCGGAAGGGGTTTGAGTGAGGCGCCGTTGTGAACCGTCACCTTGACGTACTTGTCGAAGCAGTGAAACGACAGGAACCAACCTTGGCCATCGACCCCATAGAAAGGTGAGTTCCACCGCACCGCTTTACGCACGTTCGGAACGGTGCGCGTGATGAGCGCGTCGAGCCGACGCCCGACATCGCCTTTCCAGCCGGGCATTGCGGCAATATAGGCCTGCACTGGCGCGTCGCCATCGCCCTTGGGGATCTGAGGGTTGCCACCAGAGAGGAGCTTCGGCTTCGGCGTACCGGGCCGGTTCGGCGCTTTCGGCTTCGTTGCCTTCTTTTTCGTTTTTCCGACCATGCTCCTTACTCTCTGCTGGGTGATGAGCCTGCCGAATTCGTTTGCTCCAATTCATAGGATCCCCGAGGCGCCCAGCGGCGCAAGGAGGTAGCGCCCGAAGGCCACGACGGCCGCTATCACCCCCATTGGGACAGCAAAGACCAGCGGATTGGAAGAAGCCAACTTCAGCGAGTACCGCGCGTACACCGCGGCGAGCGCCAGCGTTTCCAGTGCGAGCATCGCTGCAGCTACCGTGGTCAAGCCTGGCATCCAATTCACCGCAAGCGGCACGACCAGCAGAACCGCGCCCAGCACCTCGAACACGCCGAGCCCCCTCCAGGCACCGCGAGGGATCGCGGTAATCTGTTTTGCCACGTCATCGGGGTTGGAAGTCTTGAATCCGCCTCCCGCGAGGTAGAGCAGAGCGAGGACGATCTGAAGAACCCACAAAACGGCGTTCATTGGAAGCTCCTTTGCTTCGCCAGCACTTTCTCCAGCGTCTCGTGCATCATATTCCAACCATACTGTGCACCATCGAATGCCCCTTCCTGCTCGAAGCCCGAGTGCTCGAACAAAACGCGCGTCCCGGTACCGTCGGGCTCGAGACGATAGCTCA
>CAYTRQ010000500.1:0-3983 GCA_964440025.1 uncultured Polyangiaceae bacterium
TTTCGAGAGAAAAGTGGTCTCCCTACCGACCACTTTTATGTGGTCGCAGCACTAACCCACGTGAGTGAGCCAGCGCTGATGTTGTTCATCCTTGCCTGTGGCCGCGCGCAAGTAGGCTCGCTGGAGCGTTGCGCTCACCGTGTCGCGTCCGGTGGGGTATTCCGTCCCATCGAGCTCGCGAACGGGGGTGACTTCGGCGGCGGTACCGGTCATGAATACCTCATCGGCCCGCATGAGGTCCTCCCGTGTGAAAGAGCGCACTTCGACGGGCATTTGAAGATCGCTGCGTGCGATTTCGAGGATGGAGGCGCGTGTAATGCCGGGCACGATGGAGGAGGTTTCGTCGTTGGTGATCAGGGCTCCGTCTTTGACGAAGAAGACGTTTTGCCCCGTGGCAGCGGAGACGGTTCCGTCTCCGTTGAGGAGGATCGCATCATCGTAGCCTCGGTCCATGGCTTCGTGAGCAGCGAGAACGGCGTTGGCATAGTGGCCACTGGCCTTGGCCATGGTGGGAAGCATGGAGTGGTGGGCTTTGCGCCAGCTACTCAGAGTGACGCGGACTCCGATACGGAGGGCGCCTTCCCCGAGAAACGTGCCCAGTTCCCGGATGGCAATGAATACGTAGACGGGGCATCCGCGTTTTGGTTTCAGATCGATGGGCCCTTCGCCAAAGTAGGCGAGCGGTCGAAGATAACCATCGGAAACCCTGTTTTTGCGAGTGACCTCCAAGCAAGCCTGGGCCAGGGTCTCCGCATCGTAGGGGATCTTCATCCCATAGAGTCGTCCTGAGGAAAGCAGCCGTTCGATGTGGTCCCCGAGCCGGAAGAGCACCGGACCGCGGCTGGTGGGATAGCAGCGGATCCCTTCGAACACGGCCGTGCCATAGTGGAGAGCGTTCGAATAATAGTGAACGCTTTGTTTCTCTGCTTCCTGAATTTGGCCGTTGTACCAAATGAATCGGGTGAGAGCCTGCCCTTTGGGACGACCGTCTCCGAGGACGTCCTCATCGGGAACGATAGAAAAACTCGGCCACTCGTTATCCATCTCTCTTCTCCAGCGTCAGGCTCTCCAGTGTCGGGCGTTTTCAGTGTCAGGTGTTTCCAGCCACGTCCTACAGCAGACTCAAAACGAGGGGTGCCCCGATCCAGGCCCCTAGTGCCGAGCCGAGAGTAGCGGCTACCGCGACCAAGAGCACTCGGGTCACACGATTTCGGTAGACGGTTTTCGGCGAACGCAGCGCAAACTGCACCTCTTCACAGTCTTTGACGGTGGGTTTGCGCAGCATGGCCTCCACCAAGCCGGCCACCATTCCGGCGCCAATGGTCGGGTTGAGAGAGGTCAAGGGCGAGGTGACGAAGGCGGTCAAGACTGTGAGTGGATGTGCGAGCGCGACCACCGAGAGGAGGCCTGCACAGATCGCATTGGGAAGAACCCAGGCCACCAGCATCTGCTCGAGCCCTTGTCCCCCGTGCCTTTGGTAGCCGATGAAGAATGCCGCCAGCATCAATGTGGGAATCACCCACTTCAAGATTTGCATGAGGCGTCCTGGAGGAGGGATCTGGCTGAGGTGTTCATAGTCGGCGGGTGTACCCAACTTTTCTATCATTCCGGCAACATGTGCTGCGCCGACCACCCCCACGATCTTCTGGCCAGGAGCCTCCTGGATGCGGCTCATCAGGAAGTGATCGCGCTCGTCGATGAGCGGCTTCTTGACACGGGGCATTTGCTCGGCGACCTCGTGCATCATCTCGCCAATGGTGTCGCGGTCTTTGAGATCTTCGATGCGCTGCTCGTCGATGTCTTCGACCGCAAAGGGGGCCGTGAGCAGTCCCGCTGCCATTTGCATCTTGTCCAGGAAGGAGAGATTGGCCCACGTGCGTTTGAGAGTGGCCTGAACGTCTCGGTCGGCCAGAACGAGTTGTGAACCCACCTCCTCAGCCGTTTTGACGGCCGCAAGGAGTTCGGCGCCAGGGCGCACGCCTAATTTTTCTCCCAGGCGCCTTTGGTAGGCGCTCAGGGCGAGGCTGCTCAGGAGAAAGAGCGTGCGCTTTTGTCGGATGACTTGGAAAATGTCCAAGTTACGCCAGGCGCTGTTGTCGATCAGCATTTTGTGCCGGCTTTCGTCGAGCTCCACACAAACGGTATCCGGCCGTTCCTGGCGGATGATCCGCTCGACTTCTTCCACGCTCTTTTGGGAAACGTGGGCGGTTCCGATAAGCAAGATCTCTTTGCCCTGATGGCTGAGGCGGGTGACGTAGCCGGCGTCGGTCATGGGGGCCGGACCGTAGCAGGGCGCTGGCAAATGTCTCCGCGGTGAGGGAAAGTTCTCGCCGTGCATTGGTCGGCGCGGAGCAATTGGGGGCGGCCGAGAACCGATGGGGAGCGTCTGCGGGCACTCGCGCTGGGTGCAGAACGCTCTCGTCCCGGAGCTATTGATCTGAGCTGCTCGAATCCTCTCCGAGTCGGGCTCGAGCTTCCCGACTTTTCTGACGAGCTGTTTTGCGGCGCCCGGAGCCCCTACGAGCCCCACCCCCTTGGGCTCGCCGTTGCCCGTAAAGCCGTTGCGGAAACTTACAACAGCCGTGGCTTGGCGTTTGGGCACGAACAGGTTTGCCTGCTCTCGAGCACGAGCGAGGGCTACTCTCTCTTGTTTCAACTACTCTGCGATCCGGGTGACTCCGTCCTCGCCCCCTCGCCGAGCTATCCGCTTTTGGAGCACCTTGCTCAGCTGTCGGGGGTTCACCTCCGGCCTTATCGGCTCAGGTTTGCTGGCGAGTGGGAGCTGGATGCGTCCAGTTTGCCCGATTCCCATCAAATTCGGGAGCAGAGAATTCGAGCGGTCGTTGGCATTTCCCCCAATAACCCCACAGGCAACCAACTCGACGAAAAACAATGGGCAGCGCTGGGTCGACTGGGGCTCCCCCTCATTGTCGACGAGGTTTTTCGTCCCTATCGATTCGTGACGGACTGGTCTGAACCTCCTGGGGCAGATCTCGTGTTTACTCTGGATGGCCTCAGCAAGCGCGCCGCCGCCCCAGGACTGAAGCTTGGCTGGGTGGCGGCGTGGGGACAGCGCGATCTCGTTGCTGAAGCAATGCACCGCCTCGAGATCCTAGCTGACACTTTTCTCTCGACGAACGGTCCGGTCCAGCGGGCACTTCCCTCGATTCTTCAGCGGGAAGAGGAGGTGCAAGCACTCATTCAGGCGCGACTCGAGGAAACGCTCTGCGTCGTTCAAGATACGTTGGCAGGAACCGCGCTGACCTTCCTTGCGCCACAAGGTGGTTGGTCGGGCATCATTCGCTGTCCATTGGTTCGAGAGGAATCGGTTTGGTGGGAACAACTGGCTCGGCGAGGTGTGTGGCTCCTTCCCGGTGAGATGTTTTCTCTTCCTTTGACGCCGGCATTTGTTGTGAGCCTTTTGACCCCGCCGGACCAGATGCGGAAAGGTCTCGCGAAAGCATGCGAGGTGGCGCGCGATTTCGGTTGTGAGTGACCTTCGGGGCTGTTGCGTGCATCTCCGATGAAGAGGCAGGTGGCGGGGCCGCGTTGCCTGAATGGCGTGAGGAGGGCAACCTGAGCCAATGAAGGCACTGGGCCTGCTATTGGGGATTTTGTTGAGTTGCTGGCCGACTGGGGCTGTCGCGCAGGACAAGGGGCGAGTCGAGCAGCGCCTCGAGCCGGTCCCTGCGGAGTTGCGGTCCTGGGTGCCGTGGGTTCTGCGCTCCGAGGCGCCGGGATGCATCGAGCTTCACGGAGAGCGCACGTGCGTGTGGCCTGGCGTGGTCGATCTGGATCTGACGTCTACTGGAGGTCGTTTCGAGCTTTCGGTGTTCGTGGGCGCGGAGAGTTTCGTGCCGCTCCCGGGAGGACCGGGCCTGTGGCCGCAATCCGTTCGCAGCGACGGATCTCGGCTTCCCGTGCTGGAACTGGACGGTGGTCCTGCCGTGCAACTCGAGGCGGGAGCTCGAACCGTCGAAGGA
>CAYTRQ010000501.1:0-3962 GCA_964440025.1 uncultured Polyangiaceae bacterium
CGTTACTGATGCGGGCGACACGGGGCTCGAGGTTGGAGAAGTTCTCAATGAGGAGCGTTTTGCTCAACTCCTCGACGAGTATGGCGACGATAAGTTCGACGCCCAAATGGGAGGTGATGCGATCGTCGAAATGCTCCGGCAAGTCGACGTTCATGGCCTGAGCGAGCAGCTCCGGGTTGAGCTCGACGCTGCAACGAGCGAAGCCAAGCGCAAGAAGCTGGCTAAGCGACTCAAGGTGCTCGAGGCGTTTCGCGGCAGCGGTAATCGGCCCGAGTGGATGATGTTGCATGTCATCCCGGTGTTGCCACCGGATTTGAGGCCACTCGTCCCGCTCGATGGAGGTCGGTTTGCTACTTCCGATTTGAACGATCTGTATCGCCGGGTCATCAATCGAAATAATCGTCTCAAGCGCTTGCTCGAGCTGAACGCTCCCGAAATCATCATCAGAAACGAGCGTCGGATGTTGCAGGAGGCAGTCGACGCGCTTTTTGACAATGGGCGACGTGGCAAAACAATAACGGGTCCCAACAAGCGACCGCTCAAGTCCTTGTCGGATATGCTCAAGGGTAAGCAGGGACGCTTCCGTCAGAATCTTCTGGGAAAGCGTGTCGACTACTCCGGCCGTTCAGTCATCGTAGTCGGGCCAACACTGAAACTTCATCAGTGTGGTCTTCCCAAAAAGATGGCGCTCGAACTATTCAAGCCGTTCATCTACAACAAGCTCGAGGAGCGAGGCTTCGTCAATACCATCAAGAGTGCGAAAAAGATGGTGGAAAAGGAGCGCCCGGAGGTTTGGGACATCCTTGATGAAGTGATCAGCGAGCATCCGGTTTGCTTGAACCGCGCTCCGACGCTGCACAGGCTCGGCATTCAGGCGTTTGAGCCTGTGCTTATCGAAGGTAAGGCGATTCAGCTTCATCCATTGGTTTGCGTGGCGTTCAATGCCGACTTCGATGGTGATCAGATGGCGGTGCATGTGCCTCTGTCCATCGAGGCGCAAATGGAAGCACGCGTGCTGATGATGAGCACCAACAATATTCTGTCGCCAGCTAGCGGCAAGCCGATCATCAATCCCACTCAGGATATCGTTCTTGGGCTGTACTACGCCACGCGCGAGAGAAAGTTCGATGACGGGTGCTACAGGCCCGGATTGGAGTTGAAGGAAAACAAACTTTCCGGGCACCTCAGAGGCAACTATTCTTCGATTGAAGAAGTACGTATGGCCTATGATGCGGGAGTCGTAGGGCTCCATGCGGGCATCAAGGTGCGCATCACGGAGACCGATAAGGATGGCAACCAGACGCAAAGGACGGTGCACACGACGGTGGGACGTGTGCTCATCAGCGAAGTCCTGCCGCCTGGGGTACCCTTCGAGGCGGTCAACAAGGTTCTGAACAAGAAGGCGCTGAGCCAACTCATCGATCTTTGTTATCGTATCAACAAGAACAAGGACACGGTCCTTCTTGCAGATAGGCTTCGGAATCTCGGATACCAGTTCTCCACGCAAGCTGGATGCAGCGTTTGCATGGATGACATGGTTATCCCCGAAAAGAAGAAGGTCCTCGTCGATGCAGCGCAGGCCGAAGTGGAAAAGGTTCTCGAGCAGTATCAAGAAGGCCTGATTACTTCCGGTGAACGCTACAACAAGGTGGTCGACATCTGGGCAGGAGTCGCCGACAAGGTCACCGAGGAGATGATGAACGGCATTGGCAAAGAGACCATTGTCGATCCAGAGACGGGTGAAAGCAGCGAAGAATCGAGCTTTAATCCGATTTATATCATGGCGGACTCCGGGGCGCGTGGTTCGACGCAACAGATGCGTCAGCTAGCTGCCATGCGCGGTTTGATGGCGAGGCCATCGGGCGAAATCATCGAGACTCCGATCATTGCCAACTTCCGTGAAGGGCTGAGCGTTCTTCAGTACTTTGTTTCGACTCACGGTGCACGTAAGGGGCTGGCGGATACCGCTCTCAAGACTGCCAACTCCGGGTATCTGACTCGGCGCCTGGTGGACGTGGCTCAGGATTCGGTCATCACCGAAATCGATTGTGGAACCTTCGACGGTATCCGCGTTGCCAAGCTCGAGGAGGGCGGCGAAGTGATTCAGCCGCTCGGAGATCGCATTTTGGGCCGTGTGACCCTCGAGGATGTGGTCGATCCGCTGACCGGAGAGGCTCTCGTGCCTGCGAACACCACGCTGGATGAAGAGAATGTGAGACGGATCGAAGATGCGGGCATCGAAGAGGTTGTGATTCGTTCCGTGCTGACCTGTCAGACTCGGCGTGGGGTTTGCGGGATGTGCTACGGTCGTGACTTGGCTCGCGGGTATCAGGTCAATGTGGGCGAGGCAGTGGGCATCATCGCGGCTCAGTCCATTGGTGAACCAGGTACGCAGCTCACCATGCGGACGTTCCATATCGGTGGGGCGGCTTCACGCGGCAAGATCGAGGCGAACAAACTGGAGCTTCGCAACGAAGGCACTGTGCGGTTGCGAAATGTCAATGTTGTGACCCGGAATGACGGCACGAACGTTGTCATGAACCGTCACGGTGAATTGGTTGTCGTGGATGATACGGGGCGCGAACGGGAGCACCATCGTCTGCTCTACGGCGCAACCTTGCTTGTTCAAGATGGCGATCGCGCCGCGGCCGGTCAGGCCGTCGCCGAGTGGGACCAATTTGCCCAGCCAATTCTGACGGAGGTTGGCGGGCTGGTGAAGTTCGGCGACTTGGTCGAAGGCGTGACAGTGGTCGAAAAGGTCGACGAGGTGACGGGGCTGAGCCGCAAGATCGTTATCGAGTCGCGAGCAGCGGATCTCCGACCGCGCATCACGATCGTCGACCCAGAAACGGGGGAGCCGGTGAAGTTGCCACTTTCTGGACTCGATGCGCGATACCTGCTGCCGGTAGGAGCCAATATCGTGACTGGCGAGGATGCAGTGATCACTCCTGGCGAGGAGTTAGCACGCATGCCTCGAGAGAATACGAAGGTTCAAGACATTACCGGTGGCCTTCCTCGTGTCGCGGAACTCTTCGAAGCCCGGCGACCCAAGGACCACGCGATCATTGCCGAAATCGATGGCGTCGTGGACTTTGGGAAGGACACCAAGGGCAAGCGGAAGATCACCGTCACCCCGCTCAGCTTGGAGGGGAACTTGCTCGATGATCAGTCGCGTGAGTACCTGATTCCCAAGGGCAAACATATTCAGGTACAGCCTGGCGATCATGTCCGGGCGGGCGATCCGCTCCAGGATGGTCCGGCAAATCCTCACGACATCCTGCGGGTGAAGGGCGAAAAGGAGTTGGCGGCCTGGCTCGTCAACGAGATCCAGCAGGTCTATCGATTGCAGGGCGTCACGATCAACGACAAGCACATTGAAGTGATCGTCAGACAGATGCTGCGCCGTGTTCGGATCAAGGATCGTGGTGACACGAACTTCCTTCCCGATGAACAAGTCGAGAAGTATGTCTTCGAGGCAGAAAACGAGCGCGTGCTTGCACGTTCCGGGCGTCCCGCGGTGGCTGAGCCGATGCTGCTTGGAATCACCAAGGCATCCCTTTCCACGGAGTCGTTCATTAGTGCTTCGTCCTTCCAGGAAACGACCAAGGTGCTGACCGAGGCGGCCATTCATGGAAAGACGGATGATCTGGCGGGAATCAAGGAGAACGTCATTATGGGTCGTCTGATCCCCGCCGGTACGGGCTTGCCGGCCTACAAGCGCCTCAGATTGGTGACGGAGGACGGCGAGCGGTTCCATCCGCCGGCTCTGCAAAAGCCAGTTCCCGTGCAACAGCTAGCTGAAGAGGCGTAACCTGGCTGAGCGCCGGTACATGCGACGTACCGGCGCTTTTCTTGGTGAACGAGTTCGTGAGCCGGGGTGGCTTCTCCTTTTTGCCGAAGGCTAAGCGCAATGCCGTTCACTTAACGCTCCGGCGTGCGGTTTTTCGGCGTTTTCGAGGGAA
>CAYTRQ010000502.1:0-3962 GCA_964440025.1 uncultured Polyangiaceae bacterium
CGAGAGAAAAGTGGTCTCCCTACCGACCACTTTTATGTGGTCGCAGCACTAGAGTCCACCGCACAAGCTTGAAAAACTCCGCCGCCGCTGACCCGGGGACGGGTGAGGCGAGCGGGCGCCCGCTGTTCCCGTCGTGTGGGGGCGCAAAGGGTCTCGGGGGGCGGAGGAGTGCTCGCAGGCTGGTTTTTTGGCGGTGGTTCGCATCCCCCAGGGATGCGAAGTGGCTCGTGTCACGGCGCGAAAAGGGGCGCTTCGTCGCCATCCCTTTTCGGGGGGAGGGCGGGCGACGTTGCCAATTAGCTTGTATTGTGCCGCTTATGCGGTGTTGCTTGTTGGTTCGCATCCCTGGGGGATGCGAAGTGGTTCGTTTCACGGCGCGAAAAGGGGGCGCTTCGTCGCCCGCCCCTTTCGGGGAGAGGGCGGGCGACGTCGCCAATTAGCTTGTATTGTGCCGCTCACGCGGTGTTGCTTGTTGGTTCGCATCCCTGGGGGATGCGAACTAGGATACTCCGGCAATGAGGTGGATGCTTCTGAGATGGTTTTGCGTTGGTCTGCTTTTTGGCGTTCTGGCGTGCGCGAAGAAGAATAGTGCTGCTCCGGAGACGGCTTCTCGACCGCCGGCGGAGGAGCGGGAGGAAGCAGCAGCTTCTCCTCAGGAACAAGAGCCTCCGCCTCCACCTGCGGACGCGCCTCCTGGGGTTGTGCTGCGGGCTCGTATCGAAGATCCGGAAGCGCTCGTTCTTGCTGCTTTAGAGGCCGCTGCCTCGCCAGTGAGTTTAGAGGAGTTGCTCCAGGAAGCTCCCCAGAGGGTGAGGCGTCTCCTGACCAAGGTCGTTGATATCGGCGCTTCTGTCGAAGCTCTCATTGCCCTCAACCCGGTGGCGGATCAGGAGCCGTTTGCGGCCTGGTCGTTGGCGGCTCGGGGAACGCGACCGGTTCTTTCTGCGTTGGATAAGGCGCGGATCGAATTTCGCGAGGGACCTGGAGGGATCTTCTACTTTTCCTTTGAGGGGAGCCCCTGTGCGCTGGGACGCTCGCGCGGACCGAGCGCTGCTCGCGTTACATGTGCGAACAGCGAGGAGGCGCTGCGAGAATTGGTCGCGTATATGCTGCGGGGGCTTCCAGACGAATCATTGTCGGATGCTTCGGTGCATGTCGAGGTACTGATGGCCCCTCTCCGAGAGACTTATGGAAGGCAGCTTCGCAGGCTCCGTTTGCTGGCTTCGGTATTCGCGCGACAGATGCACCAGGGGAACGAAAAGTTGGATCGAGCCATTTCGGATGCAGCCGTGGGGCTTGCGGAGGAATTCAGCGCCTTGGTCGAAGACGTCGAGCGGTTCGAGCTGGATGTTTGGGAGAAGGATCGAGACTTCGATCTTTCCTTGCGACTCGTTCAAAAAGGGCAAACGTCTTGGACAGCGTCCGCCTTGCGGGCGGCAAGCCGCAAGGCAGCTCCGGCTCCTGCGCAATTTCGGAGCTTGCCGAAGTCTGCAAGTGCCGCCTCTTACTTCAGAACACTGCCAGAGGGACAAACAGAAGAGATTTCTCGAGTTCTCGCCGATTTGCTCGACGGTGGGCTGCAAACTCAAGGTCTTTCGTCGAGGGGCTCGGCGCGGTTGGCCGGTGCGCTCACCGAATTCCTTTTTGCCGAGCGGACTGCTGTTTCGGCATTGGGTCCTCCGGCATCGGTCGGGGATGGAGAGGACCGTCGCCTTTCCTCCGCTTGGAGTGTTTGGGGGACCGATCGCTCTGCCAAGGAGGTCAAGAGCCTGTTGGCGGATCTCTCCGCGGTGATTTCGTCTCGGGAGTTTCAGAAGCTTCTCGCGGAGGACGACTCTCGATTGATCTTCAAGCGGCGCTCGCGGCCACTCCGTGGGGTGACCGAGGCTGTCGTTTACGAATGGAAGCTGCCGGAAGAGGCCATGCAGCTGCTCGATTGGAATCGATTGCTTCGGCGGTACGCGGGCGCCCACGTGACCGACGATCTCGAGCAGAAATGGTTGAGTTCCAACCAAGGCTACCTGGCCGTTCGTGCTGCGGGAGACATGACTTGGATGGCCATGGGGAGCGATGCGGAATCCGTCGCCCAAGGCCTGAGGCTCGTGACTTCACCTGAAGTGGAAGAGCTCGAAGCCGATCCATCGGTTGCGCCGTTACTGAAGGTACCTTCCGTTTCTGCGGGGTTTGTTCGTCTGGGAGGTCTGTTTGCTTCCCTCGGTCGGTCTTTTCCCAAGGAGATGGCCGAGACACTCCCGGATATGCTTCGAGATGCTCCTCACCGGGGGCGGACGCCTGTCACGTATTCGGTGAGAGTCGCGTCAGAGGAGCACCTCGAGACCGATCTCGTTTTCCACGTCCCTGCCGAATTCATTACCGATAGTGCTGCGGTGGTCACGATGGCGTTCGCCGAGTCGAGCCCGCTTTCTGTTCGCTGAAGCCCCTTGTTGCTCGGCCAGCTGGAAACTTGGCCCCCGCACGACCGCGCATCTACAACGATGCCCATCACTCGAAATGGGCCTTCAGCGACAGAACAGACTGGGGAAGCAGATCATCGAGGGTTTTCTTGGGGGGACTGCTCTCGGTGTTTCTCGCAGGAGGGGACTGCTCACCGTTCTTGGTGCGCTATTCGTTCTGTCGCTGTCGGGGGTCGCTGAAGCATGGATTGAAACGTCGGTGAGAAGTCACCAGGCGCGGGTCATCGTCGAGGCGAACGGCCTTGCCGAGATCCGGCAGGAACTGGTGTTACGAATTCGTGGTTCGAGGCTTCAGGCCATCGATGTCGATGGTATTGGGAAAGTGAATGAAACGTTGCCTGATGGCACCGTGCGTCGCGCTCGCAGGGGGGCGGGGAGCGTGTGGCCCCTTGAGCCGATTCCTCAAGAGGATGGTTCTCTGAGGCTGAAGGTGGGAGGCGAGCGAGGGATCGGCAACGGAAGCTACCGATTCGAGTTTGCATATCGCGTTGACCTGGCGCAAAAGGAGTGGATATCGGTCCAAGAGGACTCGGCCGTTCTCACTTGGGTGGGTCCCCGTTTGAGCTCTGGTGTGGACTCGGCCAAGGTCACCTTCGTCGTGCCCCGCGGAAGAATCGAGCCTCGCCTTCCCGCAGATGAGGAGGGGCCCGCGGCTTCGGTGTTGTTGAGTCAGATCCGAAGGGGAGCCGATCAAGACGAGATCGAGCTGGTTCGGGCTCATGTTGCCACGGGTGAGCCCGCCGTCTGGCAGGTTGTTGTCGATCGTGAAGTTCTCGCGGGAGCGGCTTCGGACAGTTGGGGCGAGTCCTCGACGGCTTCTCTTCCGGTCGCTTCTCGCATGCTCCCGCGTCGAGATCTTCCCCCTTTGGACGAATTGCTCGTTCTGCTCCTGGTTGCTAGTTTCTATGGACTTTTGGCATGGGGCAAGGGACGGCAAGTCCAAAGGATGACCGAACGTGCTGGAGCGTTCGCGCGCCCGCTCTTGCCTGGGGGACCGTTGGTGCGTGCGTTGCTCGGCACGCTCGGCGTTGCGGGAGCTGGACTTCTCGTGCTCTCGCATCGGCCCATTCTGGCTGTGGTGGTTTCTGCCGTGGCGTTGCTGGCTAGCACGTACCTGCTGCCGGTTCGTCGGGTTGTCCCTCGAGGGCCCGGGGTGTGGGAGCGAGCGAGGGATGGTTCTTCAGAGCAGCCATCTTTCAGTTTTCGGGATCATTGGTTCGAACTCGAGAAACTTCCTGGTTTCTGCTTATTCGCCATTCTGTTGGGGTTGGTGGGTACCGCTTCGTTCCGTTTGCTCCCAATCGACAACTACCTGGCGATGATGACTCTCCTCTATGGGTTTTTGCTTGTGCCCCTATTTTGGACGGGGCGTCGTCGAGATCTTCCCCAGGCGCCCTATGATCAGAGTATGAGTTGGTCGAAGTGGCTTGAGAGTGCTCTGGACCCCCAGCAAGTGAAGCTCGAGCTTTGGGGACGCCGTCCGACGTC
>CAYTRQ010000503.1:0-3953 GCA_964440025.1 uncultured Polyangiaceae bacterium
TAGTTCCCGTGCTCGTCCGGATGGCAACGGGACCGCAGTTGGGGGAGCTCGTGGCCAGCCCAGCGCCGATAAGCTAGACGATGTTCCCTCCCTCGACCCCTCCTGTGCGCCCTGAATCCTTTTGGAATTCCTATGCTCGCCACGCCCCCGAAGTTAGCTGATTGCCGGGCAGCGCCAAGTTTTTGGCAAGGTGCCCAACCCCCAGGAGGGCGAGGGCCGCATGAATCGCGCGGAAAAGCCGCTGTTCTGACCCAAGGGACCCCACAGGGCGGAGCCGACGGAAAAGCACTTTGTCTCCTGGCTCCGACTTTGCCCGCGAAGCGCGATCTCGGGCGGCAAACAGCTCTCGAAAAAGCCCAACGGCACAGGAGCGACGCGTCTAGCAGCGGCCTTGCGCATGGCCGCGCTCACCCTCCGTCGCTCACGGACCGCACTTGGCGCCGCGTACCGGTGGATCGCTCGCCACAAGGGCGCTGCGGTGGCCGTTTTCGCCACTGCACGCAAGCTCGCCCCAATCATTTTCCGCATGCTCCGCTTTGGGCAAGACTACGCTGACATCGGCATCGAGCACTACGAGGCCCGATTCACCTCCAAGCGCACCGCTGGCCTCCACAACTCCGCAAAATCACTCGGATTCAACGACTGCATTGCGCATGCGGCTGGTATCTGCACATGCGAGGCTTGCGAAGGCGAGACTTGTTGACGAGCCCCCGTCGCAGAGCCTGCTGCACGAACCAATAGCGATCCTCCATAGGCACATCCGCGTGGTGGAAGACGATCCCGCCGTGGCTCCCCGGCGCTCGGTGATATGGATTGCTCGATTTCTTCTTGCCCCGGGCACTATTCGTAGTGTAGGCGTCCGTAAGATGGCGTTGCATGCTCTCGCGTCTGTTCTCCGAGTGACACCCTTGATGTTCCGGTCGTCCCGAACGGACTTCGTGCTGGTTGCGGGGTTGTCGGTCCTCTCGGGAATCGCTCCTGCGGTTTGGATCCTGACGACCGAACATCTCGTGGATTCCATCGCATCGGGCTCTTCGCAAACGGCACCGACTGGGGCGATGGCTCTCTGGCTCGTGGCATTTGCGCTGCCTCGCCTCGTCGCGCCGCTCGTGCAGCTCAGTCAGGCGAACTTGTCTGAGAAGTTCACGGCCGCAGTGACTCTCGCTTTGATGGACAAGTCGGCCCGACTGAAGGGCCTCGCTCATCTCGATTCCGAGGAACATCACGACAGGGTGAAGCAGCTGAATGATGGCGTTCGCTCTCGTCCACTCAACGTCGTCTCGGTCGTGTTTGCCTTGGGCAGGGACATCCTGACCATGGCTGGGGTGGCATGGGCTCTCTTTTCAACCGTGTGGTGGCTTCCAATCGTTTTCTTGGGGGCCCTCTACCCAGGAATATTTGCCACAATCCGCTTTCGTGAACTTGCGTGGCGGGCCCTGCTCGGTCGGAGCAAAGCGGGACGCGAGATGGAGAATCTGAGCTCCATGGCCATTGGTGACGAAATGGCTCTCGAGTCGCGGGTCTACGGGTTCACGCCATGGCTCATGCGGAAGTATCAGCGGCTGTTTTCCGAAACCCATAGGATTCTCAAACGTGCTCGGTTTCGGTCGACAACGGCCATCTTGCCGGTCGAGGCTCTGTCCACCGCATGCATCTCGTTCGTTCTTTGGTGGCTCGTGTCGGCAACACAGGATGGCAGGTTTCAACTAGGTAGCATCGTTTCCCTGCTCCAGTCTTTGGCACTGGGGCATGCCGCTCTCTTCGGTATCATCGAGTCATTCGGGATCCTCTTCGAGCGCGGGCTGTTCTTCCATCTCTACTACCAGTTCATGGATGAATCGGAGTCTTTACCGGATGGTTCCGGCCAGGCGTCACTGTCGCAAAGCTTGCGATTCGAAGGTGTTTCGTTTGGCTACCCGAACGGGACGCAGGCTCTTCACGACGTTTCCTTCGAGCTGAAGCAGGGAGCGAGTGTCGCGCTCGTCGGAGCAAATGGCTCTGGAAAGTCGACTCTCCTCAAGCTTCTTCTGCGCTTCTATGACCCCACTTCAGGAAGGATCACCGTCGACGGCGAGGAGTTGCACCAGCTCGACATCGACAGCTGGCGCCGTTGTGCTGCCGTTGTTCAGCAGGACGTGCAACGGTATGCGCTTTCACTGCGTGATTCAGTTGCACTCGCGGACACTCAGCGCGAGCCCTCCGACGCCTCGATAGTGCGCGCCCTCGAGTTCGCGGGTCTTGGCGGCCCCGGCATCGCCGATGACCTCAGCCAGCAGTTGGGGAAGGAGTTTGGTGGCAGAGAGCTCACTGGCGGACAATGGCAAAAACTCGCGCTGGCGCGTGCATTGTATCGAACCGCAGATCTCCTCGTGTTGGACGAACCGTCGGCGGCGCTCGACCCGCAAAGCGAGGCAAGCTTTTTCGACAAGCTCCGCCAACTTGCACATGGGAGGACGACGATCTTCGTCACCCATCGCCTGGGCGCTGCGAGGTTGGCTGACTGGATCCTGGTGATGGGAGGCGGGCGTTTGGTTGAAACTGGTACTCACGATGAGCTGCTGCTCAAAGGGGGAGAGTACGCAAGTCTCTGGCACCAGCAAGCCAGGAACTATCAAGGTCTCGCAGCGGAATAGGCCGCTGCTTGAACAAACAAAACAATAGGAGAAGGAAATGGAACTGCAGACTGTTAGTCGACCGCTCACTACAAGAGTCAGGGAGAAGACGTCCTCAACAGCATTGAGGTCGACGCTCTCCTCGAGATGTTCGAACGCTACAACGGCCCGATGATGTACGCGTTTTCGGCAGAGCCGGGCGGTCCCAGCAGTACGAGGTGCTGCGCCAGCGGAACCTGTGATATCTACTAAGCGTCGCTAGCCGTAGCCGGGCCGCCTTGTTGTTCTGTGGCGGCCCGGCCACGCACCTAACCCTTACAGAAAGGCAGCGAATGATTGCATATTCGACGGACTCGTCCACCGTGTCCTTGGAGGAAGTAGCAAGCTTGTACGAGGCTGTAGGTTTCGGAGAAGCCGAGCACTATGTTCGAGATCCCGGTTTCATGAAGCACCTCTTCGGCCCGGGCGTCTTCGGAGGATTCGCAAGGGATCCTGATGGCAAGCTCATTGGCATGGTCCGAGCGTTTTCTGACGACCGGGTCTGCACCTGGGTGTGCGAGGTGTGCGTAGTGCCCTCATTTCAGCGCAAGGGTGTGGGCACGGAGCTTGGAAAGCTTGTCCTAGAGAGATACGGGCACACAGCAATCTATGCGGAGGCGTTCCGAGGGCAGGAAACGTTCTTCGAGCGTCTGGGTATCAAGAAGAAGCCCCAGCTGGTTGCGTGCAGTCGGGCGCCCAAGGCGGCTTCGCCGCACGAACCCGAACCTTTCATGCACTGAGATGTCGATGTTCGCAGAATCATTCCCTTCGGTGGCGAAGGCGATACTGAATAGCCCTCTACCCCGGTGGGGGAGCGGATTGATGAATAGGGAGGCATTCAGTGCACTCCTGACCGAAGACTTGCTTGCTCTCGCGGCTCCGACGTGCGCAGCTCGCCGTCGCTCTGCCCAGCTTGGACCCCTCGATTCCGACTCATTCCTGGTACAGGCCGCCGAGAGGCGAATCTGGCTTCATCAGCGGTTCTTCGACGCGTCGAACGAAGCCATCCAGGAGGGTGCTCGCGCCCTTGCTATGCGCCGCGCCTCGCGTCTACCGAAAAACCTATCCGCATGCATGTCGCCCCATCCGTCAGTTGAGTTCTTGGCTGGGGATAGCCATAAGGGAGCGGTTCGACCGCTTTGTCTCACTGGTGACAATCTGGACGAGCGGGTTGTTCTGAAGTTCACCGATCCTCGTCCGTACCAGGTGCTGGAGCGAGTTCTCTCAGAGTTGTCTCACGACGTGAGTTTGGATCTTGTACCGCCACCAGTCTACGCTGGAACTCACAACGAGTGGTATTTT
>CAYTRQ010000504.1:0-3953 GCA_964440025.1 uncultured Polyangiaceae bacterium
GTCGAGGCGCAGCAGCCGCCCTTCGCCAGCATGGTCGAGGAGCACGATTTCCTCTTGCGCCAACCCGGCGTGGAGAAGGTGGTCTCCCTGCAGCAGGCGCTGAAGCAGGGTTTTGAAGACTCGGAGCTTCACTTGGTCGTCTTGGGCCCAGAAGACCTCTTCCTCGGTCGCACAGCTCTGCAGGCGCTCTCCACCCGCAAGGTTCTCGCTATCGACCGTCTCGCAACACAGGAGGACGGCTCGCTCGTGCTTGTGCCGCATCGCCCCCATTCGCGTCGGCACCCCTCTGTTGCGATGGTTTTGCCAGGAGGGCTCTTTCCTGTGTCCATGGGCGCCCGCCAGCGCATCTTCCAGATCTTGCTGATGCTGGCTGCCCGCGGCACTCCGGCCGTCGTCGTGGCCTCCGAGAATCCACGCCATCCTGCCGAGCCGCTCCTGAATCAGCTCGCGGTGCACGTTTCCTGGCACCACGGAAGGCGGCGCGACCCGACGCTACTTCGGCGCCTCAGAAAGCTCGGAGGCTCCTTAGATCGCCTGTTCAGCCGGCCGGAGACTTTCGCTGGACGACTTCAGAAACAGCCCAGCGAAGAGGTGGGAGCAGCGCTGTGCCACTCGCTCGTCCTGTTCGACCTCCGCGCTGTACTCGTCGAGTACGCCTGGATGGCGGGTGTGCTGGACGAGGTTCCTGAGAGGCTCCGTCAGCGGGTGCGTTTCATCTGTGATACCCACGACGTCAATTTCGTGCGCGACCAGTCCCAATGGAGCGCTTGGCAGCGGTTCCGCGGTCAGGCCGCCCTCCAGCAAAAGTTGGAGCTCGAGACCCTGCTCCGCTTCGATGCCGTGCTCGCCATTTCCCAGCCGGACCGGGAGGTGCTCGTCCAGGAGCTGGGGGAGGACCGCGTTCGCTTCGTGCCCAGTGGCTTCGACTACGCGCAGGGTGAGGTGAGCCCTCTGCACAGTGAATCCCCCACTTTTGGATTTATCGGTCGCAGCATGCGCGCCAACATCCGTGCGCTCGACATCGTGCTGGACGAGTGGTGGCCGGCTCTGCAGCAGATCTTACCGGCGGCCCACCTTCTCGTCGCCGGAGAAATCTGCCGCGTGCGCCGAATTCGCAAGACGGTAGCGCGGCTTTCCGGCGTGAAGCTCCTGGATGTGGTGCCGGATCTCGGCGACTTCTACGCCCAGGTCGACTTCTGCCTCAACCCCGTGGTCGTACAAGGAGGGCTGAACTTCAAGTCCATCGAGGCGGTCATGGCGGGCAAGGTGCTGTTCACCAATGCCCTCGGCTCGAAATGCCTGGGGGATGAGCGCTTGGGGTTTGCCTGTGAGACCGCTGGCGATCTCCAAGAGATAACCAGCCGACTCACTAGCGATCCCGAATCCTACATCGAGGCCGCCCGGGCTGCTCAGGCAGCGGCCCAGGAGAAGTTCTCGGACGCTGCGGCCTACCGACAGCTGCTCTCGGAGCTCGACTCCTGCACGTCCACTCACTCGGACACGCCCCAGGTCGTCCTCATCCAATGCGGCGACCACTACGAGAACCGGCAACGGATCTTACCCCTCGCCCAGGCAATTCGGAGGAAGGGGGATTGGCCCGTCGCGGTCGTCTACGACCCCAAGTACGTCAACTTCTTTCTGATCCACGGCATCGATTGCGTCGCCCTGCTCGACTTCAACGAGTGGCTCACCCAGCGCACCGAGCGCTTCGCAGAGCTGAGGCGCTTGGGACCCAATCCGAAGGAGTATCGCGGCCTCGACCTGGATCGAGTTTTGGAGGTCGAGTCGCTACGTGATCCAAGCAAGTACCGAGATAACAAGAAGCAAACGTACCTTGCCGACGTTGCCCGTCATATCGACCGGTTGCTTCGGGTGCTTGCGCATGTCGCTCCCGAGAGGATCTCCATTTGGAACGGCTACACCGGGCTCGTTGCCAACATCTTGCGTGTCTACGCCCATCGGCGGGGTCTGTCGGCATCCTTCCTCGAGAGAAGCATCTTCGAGGACGGCGTGTTCGTCGACCCTCGGGGCGTCAACGAGAAGAGTGAATTGAGCTCATTGAGCATCGACGAAGTGCGCAAGCTTGCTGACCGCCTGCCTTCACCTGTACGGCCCCGCGAAGCGGCGTATCCGCCTCCTTCTCCCGAAGCCGTTCAGGCTATCCGCAACGATCCGCGATGGAGGGATCGACGCTTGGCGTTGGTGCCCCTCCAGGTCGAGCGGGATACGAACGTTCTTCTTTCCGAGACGAAGACGATGGACGCGCTGGTCCGCCAAGCGCGCGAGGAGCTTTCAGAGAACGAGTGGGCCATCGTGGTGCGTCCCCATCCCGAGGAAGTGGACGACATTACCATCCCCCAGTTGGAGGGAGTCTACGTTGAACAAGAGGGTGAGCTCGGAGCCTGGATCTGTGCCGCCGACTTGGTGGTGACCATCAACTCCACTGTGGGGTTGGAATCGCTGCTGCGCGGCACACCGGTTCGAGCCTTCGGAAAGTCCATCTACAACAAGGCTGGGTTGTGCAATGGGGGACAGTTTCCAGAAGAGGAGGACCTCGAGGCCTTCTACCGGGTCTTTCTGTGGCGCTACACATGCCTCCCCGAAGCGGTGCCCGACCTCGGCCCCACGCCCGTGGCGCGCAACGTCCAAGCTCCGAACGTCCAAACTCCGAACGTCCAAGCTCCGAACGTTCCTCTCAACCGCGCCAAACTCCGACCCTCGGCCGTCGAGCAAAGGTGGCACGCCGAGCGCGATCGGGTTCGAACAGCTGCCGTCGAGCGAGGCCGGTTGGATCTCTACGAGCAGCTCCCCAGCTCGACCCGCCTCCAGCTCACCTACCGCAAGCTCTCCGAACCGATCACCGATGAATGGCTCATCGAGCGCGCTCGGCGCACGTTCGACTTACCGGCGCACGTGGAGGTCAACGTGGTCGGAGGGGCTCCCCACAAGGGGACACGTGCACACGATAGTATCGTTCTAGTTGGGAACGCCCCCTCTAGCGGCCCTTGGGTAGTGGTGGACGAATATGGGGTCCCGGTTGATCGCGGCTTGGAACAGCTCACGAGGTCGCGCCCGCGGTGACACGCCTCGCGAGGGCATCGATCACCTGGCCCAAAGGCGACGCACCTGGAAGCGTTACCACCCTGTGGATGACTTTTCGGCTCTTGTGAGCTGTCAGAAGGACACCTGTGGACGGCCCCATCCGCGAGTTCGAGAAGTTCCTGATTGCTGGACGGGCTCAATGTCCCTGGTTCGGATACTGGTCGGCGAAGCGAACGGTCGCGCCGGTGGCGATACGGGCCGGCCGCAGCACCCGAGCATATGCGCCGAGACAGGGCAGCGGCTTCGGAAGGCCAGGAATCGCGACGCGGTGGTCGCGCGCGAGAAATCGCACGGTGGCCGGGGACTGACAGAGGCCTCCTCGCTGCGGCAGGGTGGGAACGATACAGCGAGGAGTAGGCGTGAGCACCTCGACGACCGCGTCTCCCACGGCGATTCGGCGCTCTGCCCAGCCGTGCTCGGCAAAGGGCGGCGCGTCGACGTCGAGCACCAGGTTGACGCGAAATCTCCGCGCGTCGGCTGCGTCGTCTCCGAGCTGCTCGCGCAGGTTGCAAAGTGTGCTCGAGGTGATGAGGTGCAGCGGCGCGAAGTCGAAGAAGCTGCCTGGCGCCGCGCCGCCCAGCTGGCCTTGAGATACGTCGCCAAGGTCGAGCTCGTCGTGCAGCTCGCCCCGATCGACCACGGGGTCGCTTCGTTCGATGTGGGCGGAGGCGTTCGAGCGTCGCTTGATCCCGACGGGCCGATCGAGCAGCTCGGCAAGGAGCGCCTCGACCCGTGGAAGATCGGAGAGCGGGAGCGTCTCACCGCTGGGTAGCGCGATAGCTGCGTCCTCCCCGAGCCCGTACGCGCGGCAGGAAAGGAGCGCGCCCCAGAGCACCGGCGCCGGCATGCCG
>CAYTRQ010000505.1:0-3936 GCA_964440025.1 uncultured Polyangiaceae bacterium
CGGAGGGGGCTTCCGAGATGCATTCCAATCAGAAACCTGGCACATGCGTTGTCCAAACCTCATGTTGAAGTCTTCTCTCAGTCCGATTGCGTTTCCTTCGGCCCCGCTGAAAGTATATGTGTGGTGGATGAGCGCTTGGCTCCTGTCGTGGACCGCCCCGGCATGGAGCCAAGCGCTTGACGAAGAAAAGAAGGTGTCCGGAGGGGAACGCGCTAACGAGGAAGCGCCCCGAACTTCCAGCAGTCAAAAAGACGGGGTCGCGGGCGAGTCTCCTAACAGGACTCCCGATCGTCTCTCCGTTTTGTTGGTGTTGCTCGACACCTCCCTCACTCGCGAAGCGACTTTGGCAGCGCTCGAGGACGAGTTCGAGGTGCCCATCGTTGACACGACTCAGGGTTACAGCCTTGTCGTGCGGGTGGAAGGCTCTACGCTGACGGTGAGCTTTACCGACGAAGACGGTCAGGTGGTGCGACGGACCATCACCTTGCCCAAGGATGAGGCACGACAGCTCGATGCCATTGCGCTGCTCTCAGGCAACTTGGCACGCGACGAAGCGGCAGCGTTGCTCGCTCAACTCGAGGCAGAACCGGAGCCTGCTCCGAAAGCTGAGTCCCGTTCAGGGGAATCGCCTCTGCTCAGCCCGGCCCCCACGCCGCTCCCCGAGGACGAAGACGAGGACGGCAGGGACGAAGATAGAGACGACGAGGACGAGGACGGCAGGGACGAAGATGGAGACGACGAGGACAAGGACGAAGACGACGAGGACGACGACCGTTCGCTTGGAGAAGAAAAGAAGGCTCAAGGAACCCTGTTGGAGGAATCCTGGTTGAGCGTCTCCCTGACCAGCAACATGACCCTCCCCGGCAATCTGGAGGAGCGGCGCGCCCATTTCGAACTCGGATTCGTCAATAGCAGGATCGGAGCTTTGGATGGGATAGCGGTGAGTTCTCTGGTCTCCTCCAATCGGGGTTTGGACGCGCCGCGGGTCGGACGCGGGGGGCAGATCGCTTTGTTGTGGACCCAGAAGGACGGACCTTTTGAGGGGGCTCTCGTGTCTCTGGGCAGTGCGTCCCACGATTCACTGCGGGGGGTTCAACTGACAGGCCTTCTCGGGCTGCAGTTGGGGGCTCTTGCGGGGGTCCAATGGGCAGGCCTGCATGCGCATGCAGTGGGAACAGTGCGGGGAGCGCAGCTAGGGGGAATCGCGAGTGTCACCGTCGGGGACGTTAGTGGGGCACAACTCGGGGGAGTCGGAGCGCTCACCACGGGACCCTTCCGAGGGGTACAAGTGGGTTCCGTCTTCGCCGCAAGCGGCGGAACCTTTCAAGGCATCCAGATCGCGAGTGTCGTCTCCACTGCGCCTCGTCTCTCTGGAGCTCAACTCGCGGTTTTTCCCATTGCGGGCGAATCCAATGCCTTGCAGCTCGGGGTCGGTAATACGGCGTACCAGCAATTAAATGGCCTGCAGCTCGGCGTCGTGAATGTGGCCGGTTCGTGGTCAGGCACGCAGATTGGAGTGATCAACGTCGCGGGCAAGGGCAGTGGCACCCAAATCGGGTTGCTCAATGTTGCGGCTTACAATCAGGGCCAATCGGTCGGCATGATCGATATCGTCCCAGGCATCCGCACACAACTGCTCACCTATGCTAGCTATACGCCGTCTCCAGGCCTCGAAGGCATTGCCAGCGGACCCCTGGGCTACGTAGGCGTGAAGTTTCTCTCTCGGCCTCTGTACACCCATTTGAGCTTCGGCGCGGGGCCCGAAGGCGAAGAATGCGTGGTCATTGACGGGACAGGCGGAGAAGAGAACTGTTTCGGAGGACAGGAAGCTTACGCCTCAGCCTTCGGGCTGGGGCTCCACGCAGATCTGGTGGGACCGCTCTTCGCGGAGTTCGATCTAACCTATCAGTTGGAGCTTGGCTTCCGCTCCTCTCGCTCTTCGAGACATAGTGCCATGCTGCGCTCGGCCCTGGGCGTGCAGCTGATCCCTGCTGTCGCGCTCTTTGCCGGAGCGGGGCCGCGGTTGGACTTTTACGGGGGGCCTCGCGTCGATCCCTCCCCGGACGTCGGCTTTTCCCCGATTTTTTTCGGCGGGCTGCAGTTTTTCTAAGGCTCGAATCCAAAAAAGTGGGCGCGCGACTCTTTTTTATGAACGCCGAGTTGTTCCGCGGGCACCAAAAGAAGTGCGAACCAATTCCCCGCAACTCGTTTTTGGCTTCTCTTTCCGCGCCCTGGGTGTTTTGCTGGTGTTGCGGAACAACGAGGAGTGTTTCCTGCGTGAGGCGCCGGCTCGGCAAGGGGCGCGAAGCAAGCGACGAGGACGCGAATCGACAAGCAAGGATATGTTCGACGGCAAAAAATGGGCAAAAATCGGAGTCGCGCGCCCTCGCCCTGGAGGGGGCGAGGGACGGTGAGCCCCTTTTTCGCCGCGAAGCATGCTAGTTCCATGAACTCCATGACCTTTCAAGCTCTGGTGCAACGTGCACCCTCAGAGCAGACGACCTCGGAATTGGTCGAGCGTTTGCGGGCCGGCGAGTTGAATGCCGTGGGAGAGGCATACGATCTGCACCATGAGCACCTGCGCCGCTTCGCTCGGCGCTTGGTCGGCGATGACGCTGCGGCCGAGGATCTGGTGCACGAGACCTTTCTCACACTGCCCAAGGCCATAAAAAACTTTCAAGGTCGTTCGGCGCTGCGCACCTTCCTCGTATCGATTGCCGTCAATCACTCACGTCACTTCATTCGTTCAGCGACACGCCGACGGGCAGTCATGGAGCGCGCTTCGGAGGAACCGCTTGCTCCCGGCCATTCGGCAACACAGAAGTGCCCTGAGGCCGAGGTGCGCCGGCACCAAATGGCACAAGTCCTCACACGCTGTTTGGACAAGCTCTCTGTCTCCCAGCGCACGACCTTCGTGTTGTGCGAAGTGGAGGAGCGCAACTCCCGTGAGGTCGCGGAAATTCTCGACGTTCCTGAAGGCACGGTGCGCACCCGGCTCATGCATGCCAAGAAGAAACTGCGTACTCTCATCGAACAGGAGGGGTGGTCATGAGCGACGAGCTTCTTGCGCGGATGAGTCGGGCTCTTGCCGACGAGTACGATGGTGCGAGCGCTGCTCCAGAAGCAGCCCGAGCTCGCATCCTGCGCACTTTGGCCGCACGGCGGCGCCCTCGCAAACGCAAGTGGCTGCTCATCGGAATTCCGATCTTCGTGTTGTTTGGCGGGTCGACAGCCTGGGCCGCCGTAACGAAACAGCTCGATCGCATTGTGGAACAGGCGATCGCCGTTGTGGCTGGGGAGCCCCAGGCTCCTGCCGAACCACCCGAACCAACCCAGCCCGCGACCAAGCGGACCGCGAGCGTTGCGCGGCCACCTCATCCTCCGAAGGCGGAAGAGGAGAAAGCGCTGGAGGGAGAAGAGAGCGCCGAGGAAGACCTCGAAACAGAGGCCGAAACAGAAAGAGAAGCAACCGTCGTCCCTCCGGCAAAGCCCCAACCCATCCCCAAGCGCCGCAATTTTTCTTCGCCCCCTGCTCGTTCCGTCGCGGCGGGGGTCAAAGCTTCGGGGAAGGAAACCGAAGGCTCTGAGGTTGAGAAAGAAGATCACACAGCGCTCCTGACGTTTCGAAGTGCCCACCGCGCCCAGTTCAGTAACGGGAATTGTGCGCAGGCCATCTCCGGATACGAGCGCTATTTGCGTCTTGCCCCACAGGGCCCCTTCGCTCTCGAGGCCAGCTACAACCGAGGAGTCTGTCTGATTCGGCTCGGCCAACATGCCGCGGGGCGCAGTGCCCTGGAACCCTTCGCGCAAGGGGCGCACGGCAACTACCGCCGCTCACAATCCGAGCAGATTCTACAAGCGATCGGCAACGAGCAAGGTCCGCGCTAGTGCCTCGGCAACTCACGTTTCGAGCGGTTTCGAAGCCCTCCCAGAAGT
>CAYTRQ010000506.1:0-3927 GCA_964440025.1 uncultured Polyangiaceae bacterium
ATCTCGCAGCTGATGATCTCGTAGCGCTTCGGGCCCCACCACTGCGACAGGTGCCGAAGCTCCGTGAACGCCTCGAAGACCAAGTCCCGTGGGGCGTCGATGATTCGAGAGATGACGATCTCCCGGTCGGTTGTCGGCTGCGTGTCTTGTCCTGTTGCGCTCATTTGTCGTTCCTCTGCTTTCCTCGTTTCATGTCCTGCACGTAGGCGTCGAGCCGGTCGAAGCTTTCGTTCCAGAAGCGTTCGAATCCACCGGTCCACTCGTGGACTGGCCGCAGCCCTCGGGCGTCAAGCCCGTAGAGACGCTGCTTGCCTACCTGGCGGTCCCGCACCAGCCCGACCTCTCGGAGCACCCGCAGGTGTTTGGACGCACGTGGCTGGGTCATTCCCATTTCTCTTGCCAGCTCGGTCACAGCCCGCTCACCCGTCCGTAGCAACATCAGGATCTCCCTACGCTGCGGTTCCGCGATTGCGTTGAACACGTCCGATGTCGTGGCTGCTCGCGCCATGAGATTAACATATGCCGATATAGGAATGCGTCAAGCGAGCCCCGAGTCTCGACGCAACACAGCCCGGCTTGACAATGCATAACCATTCAGTTATACGTCGTCATCACCAAGGACCCAAGCATGGAGACCTCGACCGTTCGCAATCAACTCTTTCGGGCACTTGCCGACCCAAGTCGACGAGCGCTTTTTGAGCGGCTCTGTCAGGGAGGTGCTCAGAGTGTGGGAGCATTGACGGCGCCCATGGGCATCTCCCAGCCGGCTGTGTCGAAGCACCTGCGCGTCCTCCGAGAAGCCGGTTTGGTGAGCGATCGTCACGAGGGGCGCATGGTGCATTATAGTCCTCGCCCCGAAGCACTCGACCAATTGGACGATTGGACACGAGAGATGAGATCCTTTTGGCACAAGCGTTTCGACAATATCGAGGACGTGCTGAACAAGATGGATCAATGAAGGACTCCTCTCACAAAACAGAGACCATTGTTGTCGAACGAGAGCTATCGCACACTCCGGAAAAGGTTTGGCGAGTGCTCACCGAGTCTCACTTGATCGAAGGATGGCTGCAGAAGAACAACTTCCAGCCGATTGTGGGCCATCACTTCGACCTTACCTTCGAGTGGGGCGTCGTCGATTGCGTCGTCCGAACCGTGAAACCGGAGCAAGAGCTCTCCTACACGTGGGAGTCTGGTGCTCTCAAAAGCGTCATCGTGTGGACGCTCACTCCGACGGAAAACGGCACGCACCTGCGCATGGAGCAGACGGGGTTCCGGGCAGACTCTCCCGAGCAGGCGCGCTATTTCTACGGCGCCCGCGCCGGCTGGCCGCGCCTTTTCGAAGCCTTGAGCGACGTATTGACCAAGATGCAGTGAACGACTTGTGGAGACATTCGTATGGCGAAGAAAGAACCAAGAGAAGACCCCTCTCAGATGATTGACCAGAAGATCCATGCCCTCGACGACTGGCGTGGTGCCATGCTCAACCGAATCCGCAAGATCATTCTGCAATCCGATCCCGGCGTCGTTGAAACCGTGAAGTGGAAGAAGCCCTCCAACCCGGCAGGAGTACCTGTATGGGAACACACCGGGATCCTTTGCACCGGTGACGCCTTCAAGGGCAAGGTCAAACTCACCTTCGCAAAGGGTGCTCTTCTGGACGATCCGTCCGGGTTATTCAACGCAAGCCTCAATGGAAACGCGATGCGTGCGATCGATCTGTTCGAAGGCGACAGCATCGACAAGAACGCGCTGAAGGCCCTCGTTCGCTCCGCCATTCAGCTGAATGTGAAGCAGCAGAAAGAGAAGGAAGGGAAGAAATGAACGGACTGATTCGACAGTTTCACCGTTGGGTGTCCATCGTCTTCACTGCGACGGTCCTGGCAAACTTCATCGCGATGGGCGTGTGGGGAGAGCCCCCTGCGTGGGTGACCTATTCCCCTCTGCCATTTCTCTTCTTGTTGATGTTTTCCGGCCTCTACTTGTTCGTGCTCCCGTATACGTGCAATCGAGAACGTTCGCGCTCAGGAGAATGAGCGGACGGACTCCACGACGCAGGTGGCACCATCAGGCCGGTGTCCTAGCTGGGGCTCGCGGATCGAAGTGCTTGTCGGACGTCAACCTGCACGTCTGCGGTGGGCCTCTACGCATGCAGGTTCCTCTCACCGAGCGGGAAGAGCCATCCGCGGGAGCTGTCCCGTGCGTGCAACTCGAAGTCTAGAGCATAGGAATTCCAAAAGGATTCAGGGCGCACAGGAGGGGTCGAGGGAGGGAACATCGTCTAGCTTATCGGCGCTGGGCTGAGCGGTCCCGCGCACAATGCGAGCGAACAAAGCACGGGCTTCAACGGGACGCGAGAGCTCCAAGAGACATCGTGCCATGTACACCTGAAAGACGGGGGAGTGGGCGAGTTCTTCGGCTTGGGCAAACAGTTCGAGCGCCTCTGCGAACTTGCCGCGTCCAAAGGCGGCTAGGCCTTGAAGCCCGATTTCTCGCGCTCGATCCACTTGGGTCGGAGAGGTCGAGCCGGTCGGGGAGCCGCCCGTCGGTTCCGTGGCTTCTGTGCTCGCCCCCGTTTTTGTGTCGGCGTTCATCGGGGAGTCGGGAGGGACTTCTGTGCTCCCCCCCGTTTTTGTGTCGGCGTTCGTCGGGGAATCGGAAAGGGCTTCTGTTGCCGTTGCCGTGTCGGAGGCTGCCAGCGATCTTGAAGGGCTCTCCGGTTCCGCAGCGGTCGCCGTCGGTGGGCCCTGAGGTGCCTCGGCATGGACGCTGAACGGCCATGCGATGAACAGGAGTGTTGGAACGAGCCTGACCATCCTCCCGGGGCTCACGGCAGCTCTCCTGTTTCGACGGGCAAGCCGAAGATCGGATCGGTTGGCGGCGGCGTTGATGGTTCCGGAACCGGCGGATGAGCCACCTTGCCGGTGCTCTCGTCGTCAGCTTGTTGGGGGTGCTTCCTTGGGATCTCCGCGCGCGGCTTGGAGGTCTCTGCGGTGTTCGGTGTCCCAGGTCCAGCACTGCTTGGGACGGTATCGGTCTTCCTGCTGTCGGTCTTCCTGCTGTCGGTCTTCCTGGGGAGCAGGGAATGGCTCTTGGGTGGTGCCCCATTGGTTGTCGTGGTGTCCTGGTCGCGCTTTCCGTCCTCAGCGGCGTTGGTTGCTGGCTCGCCAACCAATATTGCCTCTTGATCGCGAGTCGTGGAAGCCGGAGACGCCCGCGTCTCGACGTTTTCATTGCGGGGTGCGCGCTGGTCTTGCTGGTGAGCTGGCGGTTCGCTTGCCGACCAGCTGAACCAGAAGACGAGCAGCCCTGAAGCGAGAACAAGTGCGAGAATGGCCGCCCGTGATCGTCGCGGGGTCGGCTTTGCCTTCTCGGGATGCGGCGTGCTGGCTCGTTCATTCGTGCTGGCTCGTTCGGCCGGGACAGGGTTGGGAGCGACGCCAGCACTGGGAACCGTTTCACTCGTTCGACCCTCGGGCCGGCGGGGGGGGCCGAAAAAGCGGGATGGCGCGCCGCGATCCAGGTGGGGCGGGGACGCCTCGGGGCGGGAGATCCGTTCCAGCGGGAGATCCAGGGCTCGCGCCGCAGCCTCGACAAGTTCTCGGACAGAAGAGATGCGATCGGACGGACGGTGGGCGAACGCCTTTTGGAAGAGCTCGTCGAGGGCTCGGGGAAGATCCCCGTCGAGCTCGGAGGGAGGCGTCGCCGTTTCGGTGCACAGTTTGACGATCACGTCGTGCTGGCTATCGCCCGAGAAAGGAGTCCTCCCTGTGAGCATTTTGTAAAAAACTGCGGCGAGTGCCCAGACGTCGGTTCTCGCGTCGACCTCGTTGCCTCGGGCCTGCTCGGGACTCTTGTAAGCGGGAGAGCCCCAGATCACGCCATCCGTGGTGAGAGTGCTGTCTCCCGAGGTTCGTTTGGCCACGCCGA
>CAYTRQ010000507.1:0-3917 GCA_964440025.1 uncultured Polyangiaceae bacterium
CGCCGTCGAACGCTTTGTTGCTTGCCAGTTCGCGTCCATTTGTGGACGCGAACTAAATCCAGGGAGTCTCTCAGGCAACCTGGTTTGAAAGGAGGTCAGTCGGTCAGTCCGTTTGGGGCATCAGTATGGGATGATCCGCCGTGATTGCTCTCCGATGGTGGAGTGTGATTTCGACAGGTAGCCTTGGAGTCATGTTTTCCGACAAAGGGCCGACGGGACTCGCGATCTTGCTGGTTGGTTCGATGCTTCTTCTCTCGAGTAGGGGCCAAGCGGCAGAAGAGGCCGGTGAGAGCTCCCGAGGGGCCGCACCTCGAGAGGAGGAGGCAGTTCTCGTGACCGATCGTCCGGGTAACGGAAATGCCGCTGAGACCGTAGCCGGATTGCGACTCCAGCTAGAGACGAGCGTTCAGTACGTAAGCGACGAAGGAGATTTTACACAGCAACTCAGCGCTCCGACATTGATTCGCTTTGGAGTGGTGGATTGGGCTGAGTTGCGGTTGGCAAGTGGGCTCATTGGGGTCGATTTTCAAAATGGTTCAGCGAGTGTCCATGCGACGGATGTCGTCGTCGGGACCAAGTTGAGCTTCATCGATAAGCAGTGGGTGAACTTTGCCACGTCCGTTGACGTGAGCCTTCCATCTGGAAATGGTCCGTTCGATGGACAAGTCGTCAATCCGGATGCTCGTCTCCTTGCCTCTTTTGCTTTGCCAGCCAATTTCGGTCTGCTGCTCAACACTGGGGCGGATCTCCCTCCGGAAGACAGTGGGGGACGTGTGCTGCGTGTCCTGCACGTCGTCAATGTCGGCTATGTTGTGCCGTTTTGGGATGAGCGTTGGTCCGTTTTTGTCGAGAGTTTCGGCCGTCATCCGGTCGAAGGGGGCGGGCAAATCTGGCAGCTCGACGTTGGAACGGCTCTTCTATTGGGACCCAATACGCAGATCGATTTGTTTTCCCAACACGGGCTGACCGAGGCAGCTCCCGATTTTCAAATTGCGGCTGGATTTTCCGCTCGGTGGTAAAGAGAGGGCGGTTGCTGGCAAACTGCTACGGTGGCACGGCGGGGATTCGACAGCAGCCCTAATTCTAACGGGGGGCGTTCGGCTCGTGCCGGTCAGCGGCAAAGCGGGCGTCGGTCAGCAGTCGATCGACGCCTTCCGCACGAGTGTCCCATCCGCACATGAAGCGAACGTCGCGTTTTGCGATAAATGAATAGAAGTTCCAACCCAGGTCTCTTAGCTGGTTCTCCATCGCTTCCGGAAGTGCGACGAAAACGCCGTTCGTTTGGACGGGAAACGAGGGCTCGACCCCAGGAATTGGGGCGAGCCCTCTCCCCAGTCTCATTGCCATGGAGTTGGCGTGCCGCGCATATTTCAGCCACACGTCGTTTTCGAGCATTCCCAACCAAGGAGCTGCCAAGAATCGCATTTTCGAAGCGAGTTGACCGGCCTGTTTGCACCGGAAAGCAAAGTCGACCGAAAGGGCTCGATCGAAAAAGATGATGGCCTCGCCAACCGGGAGTCCCATCTTTGTCCCGCCGAAGCACAACACGTCGATTCCAGCACGCCATGTGGCCTCGGCCGGGCTAACTCCCGTGCAGGCGATAGCATTGGCGAAGCGGGCACCGTCCATGTGTACGCGCAGGCCGTGGGCGTGGGCCAGAGAGGAGATCGCGGCGATCTCTTCGATTGAATAGACGGTTCCGACTTCGGTGGGTTGCGTGAGCGTGACGACCCGCGGTTTGGGAAAGTGGATGTCCGTGCGGCTGGTGAGGATGGCCTCGACGGCGGCGGGCGTCAATTTCCCGTCTTTTCCCGAGGCGGTGAGTAGCTTCGAACCATTTGAAAAAAACTCGGGACCGCCACATTCGTCGCGCGCCACGTGAGCCCACTCATGACAAATGACCCCGTGGTAGCTCTGGCACAATGATGCGAGCGCCATCGAATTTGCCGCGGTTCCATTGAATGCAAAGTAGACATCACAGTCTGTTTCGAACAGGATCCGCATCCGTTCTGCGGCTCGGAAGGTCCATTCGTCCTCTCCATAGGCAGGAGCATGGCCTTCATTGGCGGCATTGAGGGCCGTGAGAGCTTCCGGGCAGATCCCGCAATAGTTGTCACTAGCAAACTGTTGCACCAGCTTGGCTTCTGCCACGGGAGCGGAAAAATGTCACATCGGTTCCTGTTTGCCACATCCACCCAGGTTGCCGGGGTCCCGGCGATCGGTTCTTTTCTGCCGATGCCTCTTGTCGAATCAAGGAACGCGCCTTGCACGTAAAACTTGGTACGACTGAAAACGCGAGAGCTTGTGAACAGCTGGACAAGGCCTTGCCCATGCTCGCTTCGCCCTTCTGCGGGTGAGCGTCGGCGAGGGCCCCCGAGGCTCCCGTGCTGGGGCTCTAGTGCTGCGACCACATAAAAGTGGTCGGTAGGGAGACCACTTTTCTCTCGAAATCATTCATCTTCCTCCGGTCGTCGCAGCACAAAAACCAGCAAAAAAGCCGAGGCAAAGACGTACCCGAGCGCGGTTTCGAAGCCGACCTCACCCACTTCTGGGAGTGCTTCGAAACCGCTCGAAACGTGAGTTGCCGAGGCTCTAGTCGTTCAACGCTGGCTTTGAAACACCGAGGAGGCTGTTATGTCCGAAGGGATCGCGCGAGCGAAGGCGACGGCCAAACAGATGGCTGCTGTACTGAAAGGAGAGACAGGAATTTATTCGCTCCTCGCCAGAGATCACGGCGAAATCGAGTCTCTCCTGCGGCAGGCGCTTCAGACCTCATCTTCTTCCCAGCGAGCGCCCCTGTTAGCCAAGGCACGCATTTTACTGCGCGCTCACGTCAAGGCCAAAGAGTCTAGCCTTTATCAGAGGTTGGCGGAATTTCCCGAGGCGCGAGAGGTGATCCAGCGCTGCCGCAGTGACTGCGGAGCCATGGAAGAGCTCTTTCAGGAGGTAGCCGTTTGCGAAACCGGATCCGAGGAAGCGGCGGCAGCTCTCGTGAGGTTGCGAGAGCTCGCCGCACGGCATAGCCAATACGAGGAAGACGAACTCTTCTATCTTGCCCACTCGCTGCTCTCGAAGGACCAAGAAAGCAAGGCTGCAGAAGCTTACGGCCGGGAGAAACAGGCCGAGAAGGCGCGTCTCAAGGGGGAAGGGGGGGACGAAACCGTTGGACCCGTAGTGCTGTAAGCTCGATGAGCGTTTTCTCGCTCAATGACCGAGCACGATTGTCGAGCAGTCCTTGCGGCCCCGCTTTTGGGTGGGGCCCGCAAGGGCTCTTGAAAGCCTGAAATCTGCCCGAGGGCATTGGTTGTGGCTTGTTTTTTGAGCGATCGACTTTCGCGCTCGCTCATTGAGGGGAAAGCTCCCCTTTTTGAGGGATTGGTTGAAGGAAAATGGTCACCGATTCGGGAGGAAGTCTGAGCTCGGTACTCGTGGTTTGGGCTCCCGAGGTGGAGGCGAGCAAGATGGCTATCTCACGCTGATTCGCTGAGCGTTCTTGGTGGAAGCGAGAGTTGAGAGAATCAAGAGCTAGTTGGTTTGAAATAGACGCGACTTGTTTTCCAAAGTTGCATGCAATCAGGCAGCGACCTCGATGTAGACAGAGCGAGTTCTGCTGCTCATTGATACAGACGTCTGCGCGGTCTGGAGCTGCGACACCAAGATCTGGCATCGTTCGTCGCAGCTTTACGAGTTCCTGGTAAAAAAGCAGAATCTCTTTGTGCTTCGTTTGTTCAAGTTCCAACCAATTCAGCTGGGAACGTTCGAACGTTCCGGAATCTTGAGGGTCCGGGATCTCGCTGCTTTTCCATCCAAATGTGGAAAACTCGTGCTTGCGCCCCTGGGTTACCGCATGCGCAAGCCTTTGGTCGGTATGGTGCGTGAAGTATTGAAAGGGGCGTTCGCTGCCCCATTCTTCACCC
>CAYTRQ010000508.1:0-3881 GCA_964440025.1 uncultured Polyangiaceae bacterium
CTCGAGGAGCCGTGACCACGAATGGATCAGTCAGCTTTTCAGTCCGTGGAGGGCTCGCGCAGGAGCACCAAGTCTTCCTCGGTGACTTCGCGACGTTCCTCGAGCGCTCGCGCCTCGTCCAACTCCTGCGCACGGCTCTTCTTGGAAGCAGTCGTCTTGTCCATCACGACACAGGCAACGAGATCGCCACTCACGTTCATCACACAGCGAAATCGCTCGAGCAATTGGTCGAATCCGATGATGAGAGCCAGTCCGCCGAGCGGCACTCCCGCGCTCGTCAACACGGTCGCCAAGATCATGATGCCAACTCCGGGGGTCGCGGGAGCCCCGATGGACGACCCCAATGACGTCACGATGAGCGCCAAAATGGCAGTCACCGGCAGACCCATGCCAAACGCTTGCGCCATGAACACCGTGGCGAGCCCATGATAGCAGGCCGTGCCCCCCATGTTCATCGTGGCACCGATGGGGATGACGAGCTGCGCGATCGACGGGCGCACATCGAGATTATCCTCCGCGTTGCGAATCGAAATCGGCATCGTGGCCGCAGAGCTATCGGTGGAAAACGCCAGAAGCTGCGCCTCGCGAATTCCCCGCAGGAACCGCCAAGGAGAATAGCCACCGATCGTCCCCACGATGAGCAAGTAGAAGAACAGGAGAACGATCAGAGCTCCCACCACGCTCGCAGCGTAAACACCTAGACCCAGAAGCACCCCGCTCCCTGTTTTGATCATCACGTCCGCTAGCAGGCCAAACACCGCCAACGGTGCGAGACGCATCACGAATCCCACAATGGTCATGCACACGTCTTGAGTCGATCCCATCAGTTCGAAGATGGGCCTGGAGCTTTGTGGTTTGATGCTGATGAGCGCCACTCCAAAGACGATACCAAATACGACCACCTGCAGCATATCCCCTTGGGACATGGCACGTACCGGGTTTTCCGGGAAGACCGAGATCAACCCGTGAGGCACCCGTGCAGCGTCGAGGCTTTCGGTGTCGAGCGTTTGGATTGCCTGTGCCGTGGAGTCAGCGTCGCCACCGCCGGCCATGTTAGCTGCCAATTCCTCATCGATGAGGCGCCCCGGCCGCACGAGGTAGGCAAAGGCGAGGCCGATTCCGGTTGCCATCACCGTGGTCACCAGAAAGTAGATGGCAAGTCCAATGCCTGTGGACCTGAGCTGAGCGATATCCGAACTGGAAGCAATGCCTCGAATGACCGAGGCAACGATCAGCGGAACGACGATCATCTGAATCAGCGCCAAGAACAGGTGCCCCGGGAGCGCCAACCACGCTCCGGTGACCTCCGCGGTCCGCGGGCTGAGCCAACCAACCGAAGGTCCCAGCAACAATCCCACTCCGATTCCTAGTGCCATCCCGATCAGGACTTTGGCCCAGAGTCGACCGGAGACGAGCTGCTGCACGGTTTTCGCGAGCGACTTGAGATTGCGCAAATGGAGAGATTCGAGCGGATGTCCCACGGCCCCAAGTCCTACCAGTTTTGCGGTTGGATCCGGAGAGAGCCCGCACGGAACGGCATACGGCCTACCGAGAGGCACCCCCAACCTTTTTCGCCACAACCCCGGCTAATTGCCGGACGCGCCGCCCTGACCCATTCTGCTCCGGTCTCCGCCATCACAGACGACCTCCCCCTGAGGTGCAGAGGGTGAACACAGCAGGCGATTGTGATTGAGCTCGCAGGCGCCGCGACACTGGCCATCGTACTCGCAGGCCTCTCCGGTTTCCCGCAGCAGCCTGCACACCGGCGGCTCGAAATCGACGGCGTCGCAGTACGTGGTGTGGGGGTCGCAAGGGGGCTCGCTGGGATCGCTGCATTCCTCACCTTCGCTCAAACCACGCGTGCATTCACCTTCGAAGCAAACGCGCGACTCGCATTCGAACCCAGACATGCACGGCTTGCTCAAAGACAGTGGCAAGGTGTCGCACTCACGGGTGTCTTCGTAGTTGCAGAATCCGGACTCGCACTGGTCGGCGGACTCACATTCGTCCCCCAGATTGAGCGGTGGGGTGGCGCAGCTTCCAGCTACGCAGGCTCCGGATTCACACTCCGCCTCGTTCTCACAGCTGGCACCATCCGATTTGAGCTCGATGCAATAGGTTCCGCAGTAGGAGTCGTAGAGTGGATACCCCTGGTAGGTGCAGGTTCCCGAGCCGGGACAGTCGGATGCATCCGTGCAGGGCGTGCTGGGGTTTTCGGGGGCACAAGCGCCCTCGCCGCACTCCTCACTCAGCCCCGAGGGGCAGGCCTCGCCCAGGTCTGCGGTATCTTCACACAATCCCGAGTCGGCCGCGCAGTAGCCGCTCTCGCAGTCGCGCCCCGTCTGGCAGACCTCACCGTCCTCGAGAGCTGGCTGGCAGGTCATCTCGCCCGGATCCTGAACGCTCACTCCGCAACGCAGTCCCGCTTGGCAGTGCTCGCTCACCGCGCAGGGCTGGTTCTCCGACCGCAGATCCGAGCAGCGTCCGAGCACGCACACCAGGTCTTCGGTCTGGTCGCAGTCCGTGTCATCCGCACAGGTCGCGCCCTCTTCGCACGCCTCCACGCAGGTGCGCGACAGCGGATCACAAGACAGGTGCGACTCGCAACGCACGAGCAACGTTTCCGCGGCGGGAGCGGGATCGTTGCGATCGGCGAACACGCACACTTCACCCTTCTCGCTGGGTGCCTGACAGGTTCCGTCCAACGGCGAGCAGTACAGGTCGGGCTGGCAATCGCTATCGGCCACGCAGGTCTCGGTCTCTTGCCGTAACCGCACGCAGCGCCCGAACACTCCCAGGCCGGCGCCCGTGCCACAGCGATACCCCGGTGCGCACTCCAGGCCCGTCCCGGCGCTCGTGCAATCCTGCCCTTCCGTCAACTGACCGATGAAGATCTTGCTCGTCTCGCAGGGAGAGTCCTCTTCGCTGACCGTGGGCGGCACGCAAGTCGCTACCGGCTCATCCTCGTCATCGTCTTCTACGGGTTCGTTGCAGTTCTGAGTGCTGAGGTAGTCGATGCACTCGGTCAAGGCTGTCTCGTCGATAACCACGCTTCCGGCCTGAACCGCCTCGTTGAGGGCGGGCAGATTGGGCACGGTGAGCTGCCCCTGCCGGAGTCCCGCGAGAGCGGCGAGGTTGATGGGAAAACTACCCGAGAGGGAGGAGGCTTCGATCATGCGGGAAGCACAGTCATCGGGCAGCACGTAGGGGCCCAGGTAGTAGGCGGCTTCGCCCTGGTCGCAGCAGTCGAAGGCCAGGTCGCAGACGGCGGTGAGCAGATCCTCCACCTGGGGTTCGGCCGGGGCCCGTGTCACATCACAAGCCCCCGCAAGGAGCCCCCCGGCAGACAAGAAGAACACGGCCGGCAGAGTCTTTGTGAGACTGCGCAGGGCAGTCCGAGTCAACATCGAAGTCATGATTCAAAACCCCCGTTAGTCAGCAGCGCACTCGCCCGCAAGGCAGCTGCCCGACACCACAGTCGATCCCGAGTACACACCCTCGCAGGCGCTTCCATCGGGCAAGTCATCCGTGAGATCGCAGTTCCCCGACCCGTCGCACGTGCCCGTGCGGCAGCCGATCGTGCATGCGGTACCACTGGGCATGGGCGTCCCACCAGTGCAGTTACCGTTTCCATCACAGGTGGGCCCTGCGCCTCCGGTACCTCCGGTGCCTCCGGTGCCACCCGTGCCTCCAGCACCTCCCATGCCTCCCGTACCCCCTGTGCCAACGCCGGAAGTGTCAATGCAGGGGTTGTCATCGCAACTCGTTCCCGAAAGCGAGCTCGCGGCGGCCGCATCGATCTCGCAGCCGTAGGCCGCCTCCGAACAGGTCGCGTAGGGGGCGCAGGTCGAGTAAGGACAGAGCACGATGCGTTCGTTCAG
>CAYTRQ010000509.1:0-3878 GCA_964440025.1 uncultured Polyangiaceae bacterium
ACTTCTGGGAGTGCTTCGAAACCGCTCGAAACGTGAGTTGCCGAGGCACTAGCGCTTCCGTCGTCTCTTGGCTTTTTCCATTTCTTGCCGGACCGCGCGCGCGCCGAGGATGTAGCCGGCGATCAACCCAACGAGGAGTACGCCGGGAATATAGATGATGTGCTCGAACGTCACCGCTTAGTCTCTCGAGCCTTCGCCAGGCTGAGGCGATCCTGCTTCATCGAGCCGAGCCAGCTGTCGTTCCAGTTGTCCCAGACGGTCGTCCAAGTGGCGCTGTTTTTTTATCGTCAATGCGATGAAGCCGAAGACGATCGCCCACATGAGCAAATAGGCAGCGATGAGAAGAGCTTCCGCGCTTGTGGTCTCTTGTCCTCCGGAAACTGGAACGAACTCCGTGCTCCGGTCTTGAACGCCCGTCTGTGTGGCCTGCTCTTTGTCGATGGCTTTTGCTTGCATGGGTTCGTTTTACAGGTGGTTGATTAGGGGTTCTCGTCTTCGTCTTCGTGATCGTCGGCAAACGTCGTGGCGAGCTCTTCGGCGTCGCGAAGCCGTGATTCCGCAAGGATGAGGTGCTTTCTCGTCCACAAAAGAAGCAGAGCGAGCAGTGTCATGGTGACAAAGCCGACCAAGAGAGCATGAAGCATTTGAGAGCTTCCCAGGCCACCACCTCCTTTGCCGATGACCGTCGGGTGATTTCCTCGCCAGAGTTTCACCGAGTAGTGGATGATCGGCAGAAGGACCGTGCCCAGCACACCGAGAGCTGCGGCAAATTTTCTTTCGGCGTCGCCATCACCGGTAAAACGACGCAGGAGGGTAATCGCGCTGTAGACCAGGACGCTGAGCAGTAGGGTGGTCAAGCGGGGGTCCCAGGTCCAATAGACTCCCCAGGCCTTTTTGGCCCACAAAGGACCGCTCACCAGAACCATGAGACCAAAGACCACCGCTGCTTCCGAGCCGGCTTGAGCCCAGGCGTTGCGCTGATTGGTTGCGCGGGCCAAATACGCGGCACTGCCCAACATGCAGACTGCACCGGAAAGATAAAGGCTGTAGGCCGCGGGTGCATGAAAGTAGAGGATCTTTTGGGCGATTCCTCCCGCTTCTGGCTGAGCCTCCGGCGTGAAGGCGAAGATGTAGATGAGATGATAGGCGAACCCCATGGCAGTGAGGCCGAGGAGAAGCGGCGCCCATGGGGACCTTTTCGCTGGGAGTGCTTGATTCAAGACCTGTCCTAGATATCACATGAGGCCATTGCTAAAAATGCGGCAATTTGAGCGCGGAGAAGTTCGAATTCCTTCACCGTGACGTCGATTCGAGCTTCCTGAGACGCACTTTGGGTCTGAATCATGTCGAAACTCGAGCCAGTGCCGTTCACGAAGCGGATGCGAGCCAGGCGGGCGTTTTGGGCCGCGACCTCGTGGGTGCTGCGAGAGATTTTGAGGCGGCTTTCTGCGACCGAGACTCCGCGGAGCGCGCGTTCGACCTCGATTTTCGCCTGACGTGTGGCGTCGACTCGATCCATTTTTGCGCTCTGGAGGAGCGCTTCATGAGTCGTTTTTTCACCATAACGCTGGCCTCCATTGTACAGCGTCCAGGTCAGCACGGCGCCGATCGTCCAGGTGACCCCATTGCGGGTTGCTGTGGCACCTGGAATACTATTGGCATAAAGCCGGCTTTCGGCGTCTAGAGTAGGAAGGTAGCTATAGTCCACGCTCTGGGCGTTGCGCTTGGCGATCTTGACACTTTTTTGAGCTGCCTTGATGTCCGCGCGCTCTTCGAGCTCTTCGTTCCTTTGGCAGGTGGAGCGGGCGTCCGCACGCAGCTGGTCGAGCTTGATCTCAGGGGTCACTCCCCATGCCTCGGAGTCACCGAGAGCCAGCCCGAGGGACTCCCGGGCCTGCCGCAGCGACTCATCGGCCTGAATGAGCTGGGCTCGCGTTTGAGTCACCTCTCGCTTGGCCCGCAGGACATCGACAGCGTTGGCTGCGCCCAAACGTGCTCTTTTTTTATTGAGCTCGAGGCTACTCAAGGCGCTCGCGAGGTTAATCCGGGTGACTTCCGCGAGCCGCTCGGCGGTGACGACCGCCACGATGGATTCTGCCAGTCCCCCGATGACGAGACGTTCCACGTCCTGTGCCTGAAGGCTTGCCTGCTCGATTTCCCGTTTGGCGGTGCCGTGGTCGTACCAGCTGCGTGCATCGATCAGAGGAACTCGGAGACTCAGGCTCCCGCTGAGGCTCCAGCGGGGATCGGGGATGGGCACGGGATCCATCGCAATGGGATTGTCGGCGTTGGGGTTGAAGGTGCTTTGACCACGCAGGATGTGGTAGTTGAAGTTGCTGTTGCCCGTGAGCTTGGGGAGCGCTCGTGCCAAGGCCTGCCGGGCGCGTCCGCGGGCTGCCTGAATCTGCGCTCGGGCTCGTTTGAGTTGGGGATCGCGGTTCCGGACCCGTGCGAGGGCATTTTGCCAATGGTGGAGGACGTTGTTGGGAGGGGGGACTGGCTCGAGCATGGGATCATCCACGGCAATCAAAGGATCCTCGCCTTCCGTGCTGCGCTGGGCGGCTCCGCTCTTCGGGTTGCGTGCCGGTGCGTCGGCCCCCGTTGTGTGAGCCTTTGATGTCGTGGGGCGGTCGCCCGTCCCAGGCTGTTCTGTTGGGGAAGTTTTTTCTGTTGGGGAAGGAGCAGGGGAGGACTCGCCGTGAGCTGGGCGCTCTGGGGACTGCGTGTCGCTCCTGCTGGATGCGGCCTGGGCGGCTGCCGAACTCGGCGCCAAACCGGCCGTCAGAACAGCGGCAAGGGTCAGGGAGAAAAGGTGCGAGCCAAGGAAAACCAAGAATGCCGAGCGCCCGGGGGGAGGAGAGCCCGGAGGGCTCGTCGAACCTGCCTCATTCTCCATGGCTTCTGCTTAGTGCGGCTGGGTCTTTCAGCAAAGCCCGATTCCGAAAAAGTGATCGCCGGGGTTTCGCAGAAAAAACCGTATGACTCATGGGTCAGCGGTGGCTTGGCTCCAACGCGTCCAAACCCGTCTGGCTCGATCTTCATCGTGGGCAACGGCTTCGAGCAGCTCAGTCCATGCTTGCTGCGGCTGGCCGGCGCGTAATAGGGCGTGGGCGTAGGAGCTGGCGATCTCGGGTTCATGCGGAAGACCGCGGCGAGCGAGGAGGAGATACTTCAGGGCGTCCTGCGGGCGATGTAAGGCGGCGTCGAGAAGATGCCCGAGGTTGTGAGCATACCAGGGGCAGTGGGGGACCATGCGCAAGGCCTGTCGAAATGCTTTTTCGGCAAGACGATAGTTCCCGAGAATCATGTGGGAGAGTCCGACAACCGACCACGCGCGATCGTCGGATTGCTGGGCCAAAACGTCCTGAGCGAGGCGCGCCGCGCGGAAGGGATGCTCCCTGACGAGGATCTCTGCGAGCTGACGTTTCGCGTAGATGTAGTGCGGTGTGTGTGGGGGCGCCTGACGTGCGAGTCGTTCGAGCATGGGAACGAGATCGGTCTGTGGAAGCCCCTGAGAGAGAGCCCACTCGATGTCTGTGTAGAGACGGTCGACGAGAGCAGCGTCATCGTTCACACGGATAACGTAGCGAATGGGCAGGGGGGGCACCAAGTCAAAAACGGGGAAAAAAGGGGCTTGGTTTCGTGCGGCTCCTCGAATCGATCCGTGCCAGGGGTTCCGCGGACGCTCGCCTCCCGCGCTCGCCCCCCGACGCGAGCATCGGCGAGGCCCTTTCCAGCGCTTTGCTCGATGTGCCGGGTTTCAGAGGGAAACGCACTCCCGAGCCCTTTCGGGGGCCTCAGGAGATGCGTTCTAGTGACGCGACAACATAGTTTCGAGCGGTTTCGAAGCACTCCCAGAAGTGGGTGAGGTCGGCTTC
>CAYTRQ010000510.1:0-3877 GCA_964440025.1 uncultured Polyangiaceae bacterium
ACAAAAGATTCCTCGCGGACGTACGTCTCGACCCGGAGGAAGAGGCCAGCTCTCCAACGGGGCGAGGCGTGACTGCAGAGATCGCGGAATCGTCCGCAGCGACAAGCGCCGATTCGAGAAAGGGCGTCGATGTTGGCAAGGCCGCCCGGACTGACGTGGTCGTGGCCCATTGTGCGAATCCTGGCTCGATGAAGAGCGTTGTCGAACCGCCGCCAAAGGAGGTTTGGTTGAGCCGTGCGCGTCCCGGAAGAAAACTCGCCTACACCTGGGAGGTTGCGGTTCTTTCCGACGGCACTCGCGTTTACGTTAATCCCCTGGGGGCCAATCAAGTTGTGGCGCGGGCGCTGGAACGGGGGGTGATTGAGGAGCTTGCTGGTTACGACATCATTCAACCGGAAATCAGGTACGGTACGAGCAGTCGCATAGACTTCCTCCTGACTGGTCGGCCCGGGCGAGCGTACGTTGAGGTCAAGAATGTCACTCTGGGCCTTGGGGAAGGACGTGCCGCTTTTCCCGACGCGGTCACCCAGCGTGGAACCAAGCACCTCGAAGAGCTTCTCGAGGTGACCCGGGCTGGGCATCGGGGGGTTCTGCTATTTTGCGTCGCGCGAACGGATGCACTGAGCGTTGAGCCAGCTTGGGAGATCGATGCGACTTATGCAGCGACGCTCGAACGCGTCGCTGAACAAGGCGTCGAAGTGCTTGCCTACGGTGGGGACATTAGCAAAGAAGGCTTTTCATTGAGTCGACGGATACCGGTAGTTTTGAGGAGATGAGCGTATGTGGCACGGGCGGAGTGGAGGAGGCCTTGCGCGGAGGAGGAGATGGCTCCAGGGCTTTTCAATGATAAGGACCAGCCTTGCGCCCTCGGTCGCCCTCATCAAGTGAGCCGTGGAAGGGCCTTGGACAGATCCGCTTCTGTCCTTGACTTTCTTTTCTGGCTTTCGCGCATTCGACGTCAGTCAAGCACGCTGTAAAATGAGCGGATGGACTCCTCTGGAACTCCGCGAAGCGAATCGCTTTCGGTCTTCGTCCCACGCGAGGTGAAACCGCAAGAACACCGCGTCGCCTTGACTCCGGCTGGGTGTGCCGAGCTCACAGAAGCTGGAGTTCAAGTTACTGTTCAACGTCGAGCTGGCGCGGGCAGCGGCTTTTCAGACGTCGATTACCAAGAAGCTGGTGCTCTGCTCGTGGACACACCTGCGGAAGGATTCGCGTCGTCTCGGTTGATCGTCAAGGTCAAGGAGCCCCTCCCCGAGGAGTATGACCTCTTCAAAAGCCATCATATTCTCTTTACGTTTCTTCATCTAGCTGCCAATCGATCTCTCACCGAAGCCTTGATCGAGTGTGGACTAACGGCGTTGGCCTATGAGACTCTCGTCGATGAGCATGGCAGCTTGCCGCTTTTGCGACCCATGAGCGAAGTCGCCGGGCGAATGAGTGTTCAGGAGGGGGCTCGTCACCTTTTGCGCCATACCGGCGGAAGGGGCGTTCTTCTTGGTGGCGTCCCGGGAACGGCGCCGGGGAAAGTCTGTGTTGTTGGGGGTGGTGTGGTGGGAACAGAAGCCGCTCGCGTTGCTGCTGGAATGGGCGCCCAGGTGGTCGTGCTGGATCGTCATCTCGATCGTCTTCGCCAGTTGTGCGATCTCCTTCCCAACAATGTCGTAGCTCTGTTCAGTGATCGTTCCACGCTTCTCCAAGAGCTTGCTCAAGCGGACCTCGTTATTGGTGCAGTGTTGCTTCGAGGTGGCCGCGCACCCCATTTGATCCGCCGGCGGGATCTCGCGCTCATGAGGCCAGGTAGTGTGATAGTTGATGTGGCTATCGATCAGGGGGGCATGTGCGAAACCAGCCAAGTGACCAGCCATGAGGATCCTACTGTGGTAGTGGACGGCGTCTTGCACTATGGAGTTCCCAATATTCCCGGCGCTGTCAGTCGGACGAGTACATTAGCGCTCTGCAGTGCCACACTTCCATTCATCCGCTCGTTGGCACTCCGCGGTGTCCGCGGAGCAATGGCGGAGGATTCACGACTACTCAGCGCCGTCAACGTGATCGCCGGCCATGTGACAGAACCAGCCGTGGCCAATACGTTTTCCCTTCCGGTGGTGCAGCCCGAAGCGATGCTGACCGAGCAGTAGACGCTGCGGATTGATGAGGGGGATTCCTATTTGCGTCCAATGAGGTTTAGAAAAAGTGTGGCGAGGACACTGAGGAGAATGCACGTGACGAGAGGAAAATGAAATGATCCTTTCTCGCCTTGAATATGGATGTCACCGGGAAGTCGGCCAAGAGAGATGCCGAGCTTTTCCAAGACAAGTACCAAAAGCCCCAGCGTCGCGATGCCGGTACCAATGACAAGCAGGAGCTTTCCTATGGAAAGATCGGTTGAGCCCACGAATCCTGGCATAATGCCTCTCGGATGGCAGCGCAAATCAAGTTGGTCTCGCTCGAGTCAGACGGTTCGCTGGGCGCCTCAGCCGTCCTCTACTTCGCCGTCCTCTACATCGACACTTGAGTTGAACGTGTTCGGGAGTAGGCGGGGGGCCTACACCATTTTCGGTGCTCGAGCACTTCAACACAAACCCACGGTATTTCATCGCTCTCACTGAATAGAGTGTTATGATTGCAACGTGGAGCGGCGCAGCTATCAGGAAGTTGGTCGGCAGGAATGTCTGTTGATGCTCTCTCGAGGTCGCTTTTCGATTACGCCTTTGCGCCTTCTTTCGCTCGCTCTTGCTCTGCTTTTCGCGAGCGCTATGGGGCTGGCTCAAAATGGTTGTGGGGGTCACGCCCAAGGCTTTTGGGAGCGGGAGGGAGGCTTGGGGGGAGCCGGTTCGGAAAGCTTCGGGTGCCCGGCGGACTGCCGCGGGGAGCCCTGTGGTTTTTGGTTGATGACCAACGTTCTCGAACTATTTTCCGGACGGGGTCCGGTGCAAATCCATGCACAGGCTGATGGGTGGGTGTATGTGACCGTGGAATCTTCGCGAACGCTGGCCCGCGTCCGCGAGTGCGGCCCAAACCCGGACGTACAGGTTTTCGCGCGGACCGAAACGGCGTTCGAGGACGTTTTTGCACGACCCGGATTCGTTTATACGGCACTGCCCGGCGGCCGCGTTTTGCAGATTCAGCTCTTTCCTTTGGAGACAACTCTTCTCGGCCAGTTCGAGACCGAACGAGCGCCGAAACTCGTTGCAGGAGGCACAGATTGGCTCCTGGCAACGAACGGCTCAGAAGGGTTTGCTTGGATTCCGATCGACGAGGGCTCCGAGGGTTCGGCCACGAACTTCGGCAAGGGCTCCTATCAAGACACGCCGGCTCTTCTCTTCGTGGATGATAGTGTGATTGCCCAGCGTACGAGCGAGGCAGGAAAAGCTCAGATCGTAAGGATTTCCTCTCCTCACTCTGAGCCTCGAGTGCTTGTCGAGGCGCCGTCTGCCGACGATCTCGAGCTGCAGGATGCCAGTTCGGAAGGGGTTCTTTATCGTACGCCCGATCCGGAAGACCCAGAAGCTCAGCTTCTTTCGTCGATCAGTCTCCAGGGAGGAGCTTCTATTCCGCTCGTTTCAGGTAATCTGGTTGGTCGAGCAAGGTGGAGTCGCGGGGCGGTGATCTATTTCTCGGAGGAGCAGGGCTTGCAGGATAGCGAACCTCGCGTTCAGCTGAGAGAAGCGGTTCGCTACTTGGGCGCGTATGTCATCGAAGCCGAGTCCGGTGATTTGCTGCTCGAGGACGCCACATCGATCTATGCCGAAGGACGTCGGCTGTTTGCCACAGACGCTGACGGCAATCTTTATCGCCGTCTTATCCTCCCCAACTCACTCTAGTGCTGCGACCACATAAAAGTGGTCGGTAGGGAGACCACTTTTCTCTGGAA
>CAYTRQ010000511.1:0-3873 GCA_964440025.1 uncultured Polyangiaceae bacterium
TCACTCAGCCCAGCGCCGATAAGCTAGACGATGTTCCCTCCCTCGACCCCTCCTGCGCGCCCTGAATCCTTTTGGAATTCCTATGCTCTCAACCTCGACGCAGGACCGTTCTCTGCTTTCTCGCTGAAATTTTACATCACGAAATATCACGAAATAAAACTTACGTACAATTGCAGCAAGCAGCATGTTAGTGTTCGCAGAACTTGTCATCACTTAGTGATGAATGCGCCATGGGACTATTGAAACATCGCCAATCGGGTATTCAATACCCACTAGCCGGCAGAATGTTGCTCGGCCGCGCTCCACATTGCCCCGTCCGCTTCACTGATGGCTACATCTCCCGTGAGCACGCCATCATTGAGTACAGGGATGGGACCTACTGGGCTAAAGACCTGAGCCCAACAGGCATCCAAGTCCGGGGCAGGAAAGTGGAACCAGGGCGTTCGGTCGCCCTCAACGTCGGGGACTCGCTCGCGCTCGGTCACGGACGACGTGTTCCTGTACTGGAAATGGAGAGTACAGAAGCGCCGCAGCTCATAGCCCATGAGCTTGACGCCTATAGAATTCTCGCGGCAGACGCGGACGGGTTTCTGAGAGTCCCGGGGGGACTAGGTGGCGAGGGTCGAAGACCAGCGTCAGGCTCGTTCACGACAAACTGCTCGTCGGAAGAATCCGCGTAGCTGAACAACCCAGGTTGGCGGTGCTACGCCGCCGTCCGCTCTCGCGCACACATTCCCGCGCATGTTGTTGAGCGACAACAACCCCGTTCGTTTTCTTTCCTTTTCATCACTAGTCCTCAGACAAGGAAGTTTTGCGTCTACGGTAGCCGAACTTCTCTCGGGCTTGCTTGACGGAAAACTTCCTTGTCAGAGGACTAGCTCATGGCGCGACATGCGATGAGCGATTCCCAGTGGGAAAAGATTCGACACGTGATCCCCCAAACGAGAACCGGCCCCGTCTCGAAGCTGGGGGATCGCTCCTTCATTGATGCGGTGCTCTATCGTGCCAAGACCGGGATCCCATGGCGAGACCTTCCAGAGCGCTTTGGTCCCTGGAAGACCGTTTACAATCGGTTCGACAACTGGGCGGCGGCTGTGGGTCAAGGTGAACGAGATCGCGGCCTCGCCTCTCGAAAGAGCATCATCGAGGGCGTGGCGGGTGTATGCGGGGCAGTCGTGGGGGGTGATGAGTACGTACGGTACACATGGGGGGATTTCTCCTCAGTTTCGGGCGCCGCGATTGACACACGACCAGACAACCACATCCCGCCTTGACTTGTAACCTAGAAAATGGATGATGCTTTGCTGATGATTTGAAAATATTCCATTTGTGATAGTAATACTTTCGCTAGGTGGTCAGACTCTCATGGCAAAGTCAGACTTTGAGAACGCGCCCTGGGGCCACCTCGCAGTAATCAGAAGCGCCGCAATGTTCATGCCGACTCCTCATCGCCATCGACAGACTGATACCCAAGCCCGAGTTGCGCGAGGGTGGTTTGGTGACCTGCGCACGCCAGCAAGCCGCTGTCCGGAAGTCACGCTCTGCGCCTATTCGGGCGGGGCTTCCCCCCGCTAGAGCAGCCCCTAGAGCCTGCCCCGGATCTCATCCTCGTCGAGACCGAGACAACGGCAGAGCCCTTTGACATACTTGTCGTCAAGCTCGGAGCGTTCCCCATTGTGAGCTGGGACCGGGTAAACGCGAAAACCAGGGCGCCGAAACTTGAGGTGTGAGCCTTTGCCGGGCTCCAGTTTTACCCCATCTGGAGCGACTGCTCGCTTCAAGTCGGACACCCGAACCGGCATTCGCGGTAGTCCTCAGCGAGGGGCGGGAGAGCTAGCGCGCGAGCCGTTGCACGCCGCGATCATCCACGGCTCGGGAATCCGCTCGGGCGGCTCAACGATCGGATGGCGGACATGAAGCTGCACCTGCGCTGCCACGATCGCCAACTGATCGAACTTTTCTCGTGGGATCTCGGCCAGCGAGACCCGGTCTTTGCTCCGCATCAAGGCATAAAGTTGATCCCAATCCTCATCCGGAGCCGGTTCCCGCTCAAGGGGGTTCAAACCGTTCTCAGCGTCGTCGCTTGCAGCTGCCATTACTGCCTCAAGGACCGCGTGCATCGCTCCCTCGAAGCCCTCGCCCTGGGAAACGATGTCGAGATCGAGGCAATGTCCCACCCACTGGCCGGGCAACTCCCGTGAAGGCGTAACGACCACCCACACGTTCTGCGTTTTCACTGACATGGCATCACCTTCTTGATCTAAGCGCCCGAGGGGCTTGGGCGCCATAATATTGACCGAGCAACTCTACAATTTGTTCCTAGCGTTGGCATGTTCCATTGTCAACGGAAACAAAAGCCCTCCAAACTCCACCCACCGCCGACGGCCGTGAGCCGCGCTCGGAACCACTCCGGCCGTGAGCTCGTTCGCTTGAAAGTCCAAATGCTCGACCATGATCCCCGGGCTGTCGTGGTGCCCCCGAAAAAGTGCCTTTCGGATCGTAACTCTCGACCACGACCTCATGGGAGAAATGGCGGTTGTACCGTTGGAGCTCGCGATCGCGCGACGACGTCGCCGAAATCGTTCCATCCGAATACACTCAATCCGGATCACGCTCGAGCTCAAGCGCGGCGGGAGAAGCGAAATCGGCGCGGGTACCTCAGTGGCTACAAGTTGATCCTTCGCGTGGGGAGACGGGCCCAGTCCGTCCTCGGGAGCCGGTAGGGCGGTTCGAAGGGCGAGATCAGCCCCACGGCACTGGGCGCTTTCGTGCGGCGCCGATTTCGATCACGACGGAGTCAGGCGCTGCCGGACTCGTCCCCTTCTCGGTGCATGTCAGCGCGTCTCGCAGCGAGCGCGCTTCGTCTCCTACGCCGTCGAACAAAAGGTGCATTCCGCCGGTGTGGGTGATGGCAATCAGCAGCCAGCGGTCGGGCTGGTCCGTCGTGACCAAGTAAAGCCAGCCCAGCGCCGATAAGCTAGACGATGTTCCCTCCCTCGACCCCTCCTGTGCGCCCTGAATCCTTTGGAATTCCTATGCTCCAAGGGGGGCCGCAACCTCCTCGTCATGCACCTGGGCCGCTCCACCGTGGATGTTCAGGAGAGCATTTCGGGCCCGACGATCCCTGTCCTGGCTACTTAGCTCATCCGACGCAGAATCACCGAGAGAACGAGCCCAAACAAGACTTGAAGGTTCCACCGCTCTCGGCAAGATCTGCGGGGTGCTTCGCTGCGAGCTCATCCGTTTGAAGTCCGCAATTGGCGGACCGTGGAGCAGGTTCGTTGCGCGGTATCCGAGAAATTACGTCCCACTGGGGTGACGACCGGCCTCACCTCCGACCTCTTCCGTACGAGACAAGAACTACTGGCCGAAAACGCCGCCCTGAGACAACAGCTCATCGTGGCCTGTAAGCAAACATCCAAAACCGCGGCATTTCGATCACTCCAGCCGCAGCGAAAGTCGCATCACTTCACGGACTTGCGGACCGCACCTGATGATCGAAACCGCGCGCTTTCTCATGATGCCTTACAGCTTGATGGCCTGAGCGAGAGTAAGGATAGAGGACATCTTGCTTGCGGGGCAATTTTCCAAGAGGCGATTACTTGCCTTCACGCTCACTCAGCGTTGCCTGTAGCTGCAGTAGCGCAAGCTGGTCTTTCGGCCGCGAGAGTTTCTTCTTCACTTCGATGAGTCGTGACAGCGACAACACCCGCACAGAAACACCATCCAGCGTCATCCAGTCGAGCTCGTCGGCAACGTCTTCGAACGTCGTAGCGGTCTCGATCGTGGCCAGGCAATCGATGCGTCCGTAAGCTGTAGCTAGTTCGCATCCGAAAAGGATGCGAACCAACAAGCAATGAGGGGTTCAGCGTC
>CAYTRQ010000512.1:0-3870 GCA_964440025.1 uncultured Polyangiaceae bacterium
GCGAACGAGCTAGTCCGCGGCGCGAAGTGGCCACTTCGTCGCCCGCCCCTTCGGGGCGAGGGCGGGCGACTCCGCTTTTCAGCCCATTTTTCGCCGTCGAACGCTTTGTTGCTTGTTGTTTCGCGTCCATTTGTGGACGCGAACGAGCTAGTCCGCGGCGCGAAGTGGCCACTTCGTCGCCCGCCCCTTCGGGACGAGGGCGGTCGACTCCGCGTTTTAGCCGGACTTTAGCCGTTGAACGCTTTGTTGCTTGTTGTTTCGCGTCCATTTGTGGATGCGAACGAGCTAGCTCGTTGAGCTCTGCGAAAGAATTATGGTCAATCAATGAGTGGTCAAGCAACGAGTCCTCGCTTTTGCCAGTATGAGTCCGCTGAGGCAGGAGAGATTCTAGCGAAATGCCCGGTGAGCAAAAGTCATCGTGAGGGCCGAGGATAGCTGCTGGATATGGGGATCGACACCCCATAGAGCGCTCCAGACATAAAGAAGATAAGATAGTGAAAGAGGCCGTTCGGCAAAAGATCCAAGGCTCCGAAAGCGACCACGAGACAGAGACCGGCCAGCATCTTTGCGCTATCGGATCTTGCGGGAAGTCGCTGAACAAACCTGGCGGCTCTCAAGACGGGGAAAAGAATGGCACCGAACACAATGAAGTGAAGTAAAAGTCCACCCGAGCCCAAGCCGATGATCCATTGACCGTCCGCTACCGTTGTATTTTCGCCTGAAAATTCGTCATACACACGGTTGCGCCCCCAACCTCCCCATCCGAAAAGGAGCTTTTGTCGTGCCTTTTCAAGCAGGACTTCTTCATTGTCGAAGCGGAATTGGAGGGACGCAGCTCTTGCGACGTCAATTTCTTTGACTTTGGCGACGATTGCTTCCACGGGCACGAGATCGGCGAGCCGGAGAAGTGGATAAAACAGAATGACGAGAGCTAACCACCGTACGACCCGAACTTGAATACGGGGAGTCGTCAGCCACAGGACGGGGGTTGCCACGATGCCGTAGAACATTGCGCCCATGCTTTTGCACGCAATCAGGGTTCCGATGAGGAAGGGGCTGGTCAATTTGGTCGAGATCGGGACGAGAGGCTTTCTCAGTCGGGAGGAAATGGCGCTGATCATCAGCGTTTGAGAGATAAACAGGGCGACGGCAAGTCCGTGGGCCATGAACAGAATGGCGCGGAATCCGCCTTCCCGTTTCATTTGGCTCCAAGAATGCTGAAAGAAGCCGTAGAGATCTCGATGAGCGAAAGGGCTGAGGCGGACTTCGAGAAGAGCGAGGGGGGCGTAGAAAAGACCGGCGAGGAGGAATCCAGCAAGGAGGAGGCGTAGATCTTCAGGTGTTTTGAAGAGTCGACTTCCAAGGTAAAATGGTAAAACGATCTGAAGTGATTTCCGGATGGAAACGGAGACGGTATAGGCGACATCCAAGCCCGGCATTGTCCTGGGACCCGAGCGTATAGGGTTCAAATTCGTGAGCGTTGTGAGAAGGACGCTCATGAGAACGAGGACCAAAAGATAGGTCGGAGCTTTGGAGCGAACGTTGTGCTGGGGACGACGAGTGCGGACCGAGAACCATCCCAACCACGCGGAAAAAGTGGCAATCGAATGCTTGTAGAAAGGGAGGAAGAAGGGCAAATCGAATGCCACCTTCTCTGGAAGGAGAAGGGTCCCCCCGAGGAGAGTCATGAGGATTCCCTTCTGCTGGCCGAACTGTCTCGCCGCGATAAGACCGAACGGAATCCACAGAAGAAGAGCAAGATTGGCAATTTGGTTGCCCTGATGCATGCAGCTTCAACCCATACCCGGAGGCACTCGACTTCTCCGAACCGGCAGGTTGGAGCTTCGTGGTCCTGGACCGTATCTAATCACCCCCAAGGGGCTCTGGGACACGTTCCAATCAGAAACACGGACGCATCGAACAAAGCGCTTTCGAGGTTGTGGCATGCATTCTAGCATTGAGCACTCGATCTCCCAAAGCGTGGCGGGGCAGGCAAATGCCCTTGCCTAGTTGCCGAAGAAAATCGTGAAGACAGGGTGGTCAAAACCGAGTTGCAATCGAAGCGCAATTCCAAGGACGCAGGCCGCGACGAAGGCGGCACTGTAGCGGAGATCCTGTGAGATCACCCGCAGGCCCAAGCGACGAAGGGCAAACAGCATGACGACGTAGGCGGGAAGGCCCGCCAGAGCCATGACAACAACGGCTCCAAGAGCACCGGCGATGAGGACCCCGAGGGGCAGGGCGACCGCAATGAATGCGAATCGGGCGCCCGTCCCGGCCGCAGTATAGGAGGACTTCCCAAAGGCGAGAGGGACAAAATCGAGGGAGACGGAAAGTCCGGTCATCCAAACCCCGAGGGCCAGGATTGGAAACATCCAAGAGGCGGCTTGATACTCGCTCGTATAGAGAACGCGAATGGGAATGTCCCCCAAAACGAAACCACCGACGGCGAGGGCGCCGGTCAAGAGAAGAAGTCGCCTTCTCTGGCCGGAAAGTTGTTTGCGCACTTGCTCCAGCGACTGATCCGTCAAGGCAGAAATCTTCGGGAAAATGATCCGCCTGGCAAGGCGGCCGGTGATGCGTACGGGCATCGCTGCAAGGGCTACTGCTATGCTGTAGACGCCGAAGACGGAGGGATCGAGCATCTTTCCAAGGAGGAGCTTGTCCGACTGCAAGGCGAGGAAGCTGAGCGCGGTTCCGACGAAGATCCATTGCCCAAAACTGCGCAATTCCTTGACCGCGTCTCGGTCCCATCGGGGCCGATTCTTGGGGCCGACGTTGAGAAAGTGACTCCATGTCGTACGCACCAAGCTGGAAGTGATGGAGCCCGCCGCGAGGGCCCAGACGCTCGGGCTCAAATAGGCCCAAACGACCATGACGATAATCTGCAGGAGCTGTGTGGATAGATCCATGACCGTCGCGATCCCGAGTTTCATTTGCTTTTGCAGCACCAGAACGGAGGTCGACATCAGTCCTGAAAAAAACGCCGCACTCCCAACCGTGGCGAGAACTGGAGCGATCAGGGGCTGACCGTAGATCTTGCTGACTGGCCAGGCGAGGAGAGCCGTTGCAATCCAAAGTCCCGTACCGCGAAGAATCTGAACCGACCAAGCTGTGTTGAGAAAGACGGGATCGCTACCACGTTTGCTTTGAATGATGTTGGGGCCGATGCCAGTGTCCGAGAACATATTGAGCCCCTGCAGGACCGTATTGACGATCGCCATCAGGGCGAACATTTTCGGCTCGAGCAAGCGAGCCAGAAGAACGTTGCTCGTCAATCGGAGAACTTGGGCTCCTCCAAAACCAACGAGGACCCAAGACGTGGCTTTCTTGGCCGAGCCCAAGGAGGGCTCGGGGTCTCGGCTTACCTTGGGGGGATCCGGGGGGGGATCGCTCTCGGTCGGCTCCGGGTTGTCGCTCATGAACTGCGAGCCAGCTCGTATCAGAAATTTCTTCAACCAGGTACTCGAGCACCAGCACACAATCGCGAAGGCCCTCGCGGTCGCTCACCCGCGGAAGGGCGAGGCTCATTTCGGCGAGGCCTCTTCCAGCACTTGGCTCGATGTGCCAGGTTTCTAGAGTCAACGACGGGACAAGTTCCGAGCGCGCGTTAGCTTCGACGAACGCTCTGTCGAGTCGGCTCTGGCAAGGATGGATGGATGCGACCTAGTGCTGCGACCACATAAAAGTGGTCGGTAGGGAGACCACTTTTCTCTCGAAATCATTCATCTTCCTCCGGTCGTCGCAGCACAAAAACCAGCAAAAAAGCCGAGGCAAAGACGTACCCGAGCGCGGTTTCGAAGCCGACCTCACCCACTTCTGGGAGTGCTTCGAAACCGCTCGAAACGTGAGTTGCCGAGGCACTAGTTC
>CAYTRQ010000513.1:0-3861 GCA_964440025.1 uncultured Polyangiaceae bacterium
AGCGACGTTGCCGGTATTGGGAGGGATCTCCGGCTCAACCAAGACGACATGAAGTCTTGTTGGGACTGGCTCGGAGCGAAGACGAAAATGGGGATCGGTGGTCGATTTCACGGGCTCGTAGGAAGAGTGTACCCGTCCTTGACGGGGCTGTTGCCAGGAAAGTAGCCTCTTTCCGTTGGGTTCCTTCTCTCCATGATGGCTTTCTGGAATCAGCCTCGGGCGGTTCTGACCGCGAACACCGTCCGGAGCAGTTGCGCCCGGCGGGTAGGGAAGCGTTGCGTCGGGCTGCTTGCATTTCTCTTGATGAACCTCCTGGGGATGAGCGTGGGCACGAAAAGCGCCCAGGCCCAAGCCATGGATTTTGCTCTCGAGCGATTGGTGGAGGATCCGAGCTGCCGCACCTCTGCTGGTGCAGCAGAATTCGATGCGGATGGCAATTTGGTCCGCTGTCAATCCGACGATGCTGCGTTCAAGCGCTTGGTCAATCAGTACGGCATGGCGATCGCGCCTTCGTTGGCCTACCCGGCGGACACGGTGGGCTATGGCGGGTTCGAAATCGCTCTCGAGGGAGTCTATACGAGCATCAACAGCGACGCTGACTATTTCAGGCGGGGTACGCGGGGTCCGATCGATCCAGTCACGGGGGCGGCTGCAAGTGAAAACAACTCTGTTCCCTCGCTGCTTCAACTGTATTCGTTGAGGGTTCGCAAGGGGTTTGGTTATGGTCTCGAGACAGGGCTGGCGTTCGGCTACCTGACTTCCACGAGTCTGATTGCGGGTGGTCTCGACGTGCGTTGGGCCGTTTGGGAGGGATTTCGTAGCGGAATTCCAGGATTCCTTCCGGACTTGGCCGCAATGGGGTCGGTGAGGACAATTACGGGGACTCCGCAGCTGCAGCTTACCGTGGCTTCGGTAGGTGGAGTGATCTCCAAGCCGATCACGATCGCCCAAACAGGAGTGCTGACCCCTTGGGCTGGTTACCAATACATGTGGATCTTCGGTGATTCGGGGGTCGTCGACTTCACGCCTGCTACGGACGCTCTCGACGCATGCGGCTATCAAGGTCCCAATCAGCCAGGGTTCTCCGAAGGTGAAGATGAGCACGACGGCTCCCCTCTCTGTTCCTCAGGTGGCACGGCAGAGGACTTGAACAACAATCAGGTCTTCGACAAAGCTCGGCTCGAACGGCAGCGGCTGCTCGTCGGCCTCAAATACCACTATGAATATCTTACGGTGGGGGGGCAGGCGATGGTGGAGATCATTTCGCCTGCGGAGAGCCAAAGTAGCGAGGCGGATGCCGAGATTTTGGAAGGCGAGCCGGCTCAGTTTGGTCTCGCTCTCCAAATTGGCGCTCGCTTTTGACTGCACCCGACCAAGCGCTGGAAAGCGTCATCCAGGCTCACCTCCCCCGCTCCGGTCGAGAGTGTCGAACGCTTTGTTGCTTGTTGGTTCGCGTCCATTTGTGGACGCGAACGAACTAGTGCCTCGGCAACTCACGTTTCGAGCGGTTTCGAAGCCCTCCCAGAAGTGGGTGAGGTCGGCTTCGAAACCGCGCTCGGGTACGTCTTTGCCTCGGCTTTTTTGCTGGTTTTTGTGCTGCGACGACCGGAGGAAGATGAATGATTTCGAGAGAAAAGTGGTCTCCCTACCGACCACTTTTATGTGGTCGCAGCACTAGTGCAAGGGCTGGCCGTGGTGCCGCGCGCTGTCTGACGACAGTGGGACATCGCGGAGATCACGCAGGCTTCCGCCTAACCGGAGGCCCAGAAGTGCCGCGAGAAGGGCGTTAGCCAGGCTGGCAACGATTCCCCATTCGTAGCTAAGACCGGAAGACAGGAGTGGGCTTTACGATGGGGGACGTGCCAACAGAATCGTCGTTTACCCGACGGTCATGAGGGCGGCCGTCGTGGAAAACACTCGGCTGCAAAGGAGTTGTCTAATCGATCGCCGGGTGATCAGCAGAGGAATGAGAAGAAACCAAGCGATTGCCCCCCCGAACAACCAGGTGCTGCCGCTGCGGGCCAGATCGAAACCAGAGAGCTCCACGGCGTCGGGTCGCTCGAGTTCCACCCAGGGTTGAAAAAAGAGCCAGAGCCCCAGGCCGGAGAGGACGGTGAGCGGGCCACGTCCTCGCTTCCAGAACAACCATCCCAGATCTCTGTCTTCTGGTGCGTGCCAACCTCCTGCGAGGGCCGCCTCGTGTTGTGCTTCGAGCGACGGTGGCAATTGGGTCAAATCGACCAGCTTGAGATCGCAGTGGGGGCAGAGCTTGCGTTCGCCTCGTGGGTAGAGCTGGCGACAGAAGGGACAGGCAAGCAGGCTGCTCATGGGCTGAAAAGCCTAGAGTTTCCGGCGCTGCCTCGGAAGGTCCGTCATGCCTCTGGCGTTCGGCAAGCCCGTATTCGGGGAGATGACGACTGAGCCGTCGGGACGGGGGCTCAGCCGCGGCAGAGCGTTTTCCGAGGCCGGCGCCTGAGCTACCCTGCCCGGCTCATGAACGGGACCGAGGAAGAGTTCCCCCTCCCCTTTTCGGGAAATCATGACGCCCAGGGCGCGTCATCCTCTGAGGCGGTGGGGCGTGTTGCGGAGCTTTTTGGACTCGAGTCCCAATCGGTCCTTCTTGCCGAGGCGCTGACACACCCGAGTTATGCCCATGAAGTCCCTGAAGCGCAGGACAATCAGCGGCTCGAGTTCTTGGGAGATGCGGTTCTTGGTTTGTGCGTGAGCCACGAGCTGATCGAGCGGCTTTCTGGCGCTCAGGAGGGCAAGCTGACTCGTACGCGAGCTCAGATCGTCAGCACTGGTGCTCTTGCGGCGTTTGCTCGAACTCATCGCATCGCCGAAGCGATTCGCTTTGGCAAAGGGGCAGAACAGAGCGACCTGTGCGATTCGGCCAAAGTTCTTGCGGATGTCGTGGAGGCATTGATCGCCGCATGCTTTCTCGATCACGGGCTCGAAGCCGCTCGGGTCATTTGCCGCCGGCTCGTCGAGGCAGGGCTCGACGGGCTTCGTGCTGGGGCGCGCGATGCCAAGAGTGAACTGCAGGAGCAAGTGCAAGCCTTGCGATTGCCAGCCCCGACGTATCGGGTGGTCCAGCAGTCCGGGCCGGCTCATCGCACGGAATTTGTGGTGGATGTGGTCGTTGATGAGCAGGCGGTGGCGCGAGGGAGAGGACGCTCCCGCAGAGCGGCCGAAACGGCGGCGGCGCGGCGCGCTCTCGATTCTGGCGACTACCGAATTGTCCCGCAGGGGAATCACGAGGAGAAGCGATGAATAAAAAGCTGTGCCGCCGCGCTGGTTTGCAGTGCCTTGGAGTCGCGGGGATCGCTTTGGTGGTCCGTCCGGCCTTTTCGGGAAGCTATCTGACCCGCGCCGCGGTACTCCTTGCGGCTGGTGAGACGGAAGCTCGAGCTCTCCGCAAGAGATTGCACGACAAAGCGTTAGCTGAGATGACCCACCGCCTTGCCTTGGAGCGGGTTGCCGCTGCAAGGGAGATGCCCGTTCCGGAGGAGGTGGTTCGCGCCCATCCTCACCTGCTGCTGGTTTTGGAAGCCTATGAGCGCGCGGCCGATGCCGCTGTCCGGGGCGCCCACGAGGCATTTCTGCTCTCCCTGCAGCGGGCGCGCCAGGAACGAGGAACATTCGATTCGGTCTTGAAGCAGCTGGGGTGGAAGTTGCCGGAGGTTTGATGTTGCCCGGTTCGAAACACCTGTGGCGCGTGCCACCCCAGGGACGCGAGAGGCCTTTTGCCAGCATGATGACGCTGAACGCTTTGTTGCATGGCCGTTCGCGTCCATTTCGGACAGGGCTAGTGCCTCGGCAACTCACGTTTCGAGCGGTTTCGAAGCCCTCCCAGAAGTG
>CAYTRQ010000514.1:0-3852 GCA_964440025.1 uncultured Polyangiaceae bacterium
CTGCTCGAGGTCATTGGTTGTGGCTTGTTTTTGAGCGATCGACTTTCGCGCTCGCCCATCTAGCGGATGGCTATCGCCTTCGGCGCAAGAAGCATCATGGGGACTGTGGCAAGGAACGTGAACAGAAAATAGATAGGGAAGCCGGCGGCCTCCGCGAGGAACCCACTCAAGCTCCCGGCAATTGTGAAGCTGAGGCTCATCAGGGCAGTGAGTATGGCAAAATGGGCAGCCTTGTGATCCGGGTGACAGAGGCTCATGAGGTAGACCATGAAGACCGCAGTTCCCAGTCCTGCTCCGAACTCTTCGATGGCAATAATCGTTGCCGAAAGTAGCAGGATATTACCTTCTCCGGCGTTCCACCAGAGATCTCCCTGTGCACTCCAGGCCAAGCCTGCGTAGAGAAGATTCAGCGTATTTTGCGCAATGAGGAAAGGCCAACACCACTTCTGCAATCCGTCGCGCGCAATCAGACGGCCTCCCAAAAATGTCGCGACAAATGATGCAATCACGCCGATGGTCCCATTGGCAATCGCATACTGCGCAACAGAGAGCCCTAGCTCCTCGTTGAGGAACGGAAACTTCATTTTTTGAAGAAAGGACTCGCCGGTTCGAAAAAGAATGACGAACGCCAGCGTGACCGCGATGGCTGGCCTCTCGAGAAGGCTGAGCAGTGCATCGGCGTATCCGCTCCGCCGACGGCGTCCCAACCGGCGCCTTTGCATGGGCAGAAAAATCCCGCTGGCCGTCAGCACAACGAGGAGGCCAATGGCGACCCATCCCGAAACGGAAATGCTTTGCACCCCTGGTACGGATTGAATGACTCCGCTCAAAGGACCACTGAGAGCCCGACCCACGATCACCATGGCTGCCAGCAGCAAGAATCCCCATAGAATGGTTTTTCGTCGGGACCCGACCCTCTTGAGCGTCTCGCGCAGGCTCGAGCCCCGCCGTGCTTCCTCGGGCAAGAGCAAAAAGTGTCCCCCTGCCGCCCCCGCAAGCACCACGGCCATGACCCCAAATCCAAAGTGCCAACCGAGTTGGCCACAGAGCGCTAGCAGCGGTCCGCGGACCAGCAAGCTCGAGACCTTGTAGGCCATGGCCCGGTATCCAACGAAACGAGACTGCCCTCCTGGGTCGAGGACTTCCATATAGTACCCATCAATGGCGATGTCGTTCGTGGCGGACGTGACGGCCAGCAGAAGAAAGAGTCCGGCAGCTAGCGTGAGCACCTGAGGAAACGACTGAACCGGTGCGAGCAGGCCCAGAAGCACGGCGCCCAAAGACTGCATGCAAACCAGCCAGGACTTCTTCGTGGCAATCTGGTCCACGAAGGGGGCCCACAGCAGCTTGAGATTCCAAGGAAGGTGGAGCAGCGACGTGAGCCCCACTGCGCCGAGGCTCGCGCCCATCTGCTGAAAGAACACCTCGGCAACGTTATTGACGACCGAATAGGGAAACCCCTCGGCGAAATAGGTCGACGGCACCCACAAATGGGGAGAAGCCTCTCGCTGGGGTTTTCCCATTGCTCCCCGGTACCACACCGCCGAGCTCCCCCGAAGAAATCCGCCAGTCGTGGCCAACGCGTTCAAAGGTTCGCATCCGCTGGACTTTCGAACGTCGGCAAGAAGCTCAGACAGAACGAGAGCAGAAGCTCGGAACGAGATCAGGCTTCAGATCGAGCGGAGGCAGAACGCCGGGCAGGGGGGATTTTCGCCGCGGACTGGACCGAGCGATTCTGCTATGAGGCCAGCCGTGACCATCACCTGTCCCATGTGCAAAAGCCAGATCACGGTACCGGATAGCTACGAATTCCGCCCTTTCTGCTCTGCAAGATGCAAGAAGCTCGATCTCCTCAATTGGCTCGAGGGACGGTACAATCTTCCCCGAGAGCTCCTTCCCGAGGAGTTTGACCAGCTTCCGCCGGAAAAGCGAGAAGAGGCAATCGCCTTCGCTCTTCAGGATCTGACAGTGAAAGACGGATCGGTGTGAGGCCCGGTCGGGGTAATGACATGCGCTGGAGCTTGGTCGCGCTGTTGGCTCTGATCTCGCCAAGCGCTCTGGCCCTGGAGACCGAGGTGCAGGCGGAGGGCGGTCCTGCCCAGCACCAAAGCGCAGATTCCGACAATCCAGAGACAGACGAGGTCGAGCTCATTCGTCCTGGGGGCAACGAGCTGGAATGGGCTCGGCGCGAACCAGAGCCCGTGCCTCGAGCCGGAGTCGAGCCACGGGGATTCGCCGCACGCGGCATGGGGATCCGCGGGATGGTCCATCGGACCCAGGGGCCGGGCCGTCGGGCGGCGCCCGGGTTCATGGCTTATGAGCGCGGCATTGGGGTTCTCTCCGGGGCGTTTGTGACCGGCCGCTACTTCGACGAGCTGTGGATCGGCTATGATGGTCTCGATGTGACCTATTCCCTGTCAGTTCAGGGAGCATTTGGTGTCTTCTGGCCCATTCGCGCTCATCACGGTCCCCTTGCGCGTATATCGCTACGCGGCGATCTTCGTCAGCAAGGTGGCTGGTCGCTGGCTCAGTTGCGCCTTCCTGGTGCTCAGCTGGGGTGGACCTATAGTCTCGGTGTCACCCAATTCGAAGCACTCGTGCACGCTAGTCCTGCGCTACTGGGACACGTCGATTCCGGAGCAGGCCGCCGCCAGCTGCAAGGAATGAGCTATGGGGGCTCTCTCAGCCTGGCCTGGCAGGATCTGCGGCTCGATTTGGATGTCAGCGAGGTCGCTCCTGTTGCGGATCTCGGCTCCATGACGGATATTCGGGGCCATCTGTGCGGTCTATTAGGAAAGGGCCCGGTGCGTCCCACCACGAGCACGCGCGGCCCCTCACCCCCCGTCTACTCCGGCCCCGCAGCCCACGACTTCAAGGCTTCGGTGTGCACTGACATAAGTATTCTCTCCACCATTCTCATGGACGCCTCAGGGCAACCTCATTCCAACCCGTCGACGCAGGCGGTGATTGGCATTTCCGTTCTCATTGGACGCTTCACACGACTGGACCCACCACGGGAACTTTAACTATAAGGGGGTTGCGTTCGCCGGAGCGTACGCATTCCATCGTGAACTTCTCCTACCTGGAGATGGTCACCGATAAACCTGTCCACATGATCCATCGGTCCTTTATCTTTCTCGGATGCACGCCTTTTTGGGGTAGAGGTTCTCTCAAATGAAAAACCTTTGGGAGTCCCCTCTGGTCTTTGAAGCAAGTGCTCAACGTCCGGAAAGATCGGGCCGCTGACCACAAAAAGAAAAAAGAGGAGACTTCATATGATTCGTAACGCAATCGCACTCGCTACCCTGGGAATTCTTTCAACGGGCTGCGCCATGTCGATGAATGCACCAGTGACCGGCGGAGCCTTTTTGGGCGCCAAGGGCGCTACGGCTGCTACCAGCAATCCCGTCGGTGGTAAGTCAGGCCAGTCCTGCGCCATGTCGATTCTCGGCGTCATTGGCCTTGGCGATGCATCGATCGCTTCCGCTGCCAAGGCGGGCGGCATCACCAAGGTGGCCACGGTCGATAGCGACAACTTCAGCCTCTTGGGCCTTTACGCGAAGAACTGCACCGTCGTCACGGGCGAGTGATCAGCGTCTCTCGAGGCCAACCCCTCTCGGGTTGGGCTCGAGAGAATGATTGTCGTTTGGGGGCTCCAGGAGGAGCCCCCATTTTTATTGGTGCGTCGGTTTCTTGCCGGCACCGGGTTCGAGGGTGGTGCTCGTTCCAGCCCGAGCGCCATCGTCCGGAGCCTCTTCAACCCGTGAGCGTGGTGGCGACCTGTTGTCGAGGTGATGAACCGGTGTTCTTGGGGATCGGGCTTTTAGAATTCGACCGCGAGCCCTGCAACGC
>CAYTRQ010000515.1:0-3849 GCA_964440025.1 uncultured Polyangiaceae bacterium
CCCTTGTGCCCCGCAGGGGGCGGGCGACGGAGTGGGCATTTCGCGCCGCGAACTATTTAGGCGACGGTGACCGACGAGTCCAAGTAGACGTCTTGGACGAGCTGAAGAAGTTTGACTCCTTCGGACATGGGGCGCTGAAAAGCCTTGCGGCCTGAGATCAGTCCGACCCCGCCAGCCCGTTTGTTGATGACGGCGGTCTTGACGGCTGCTTCGAAGTCGCCCTCGCCGGAGGAGGCGCCACCGGAATTCAGTAGCGGACTGCGTCCGGCGAAGCAGTTCAGGACTTGGTAGCGGGCCAATTCGATCGGATGCCCTCCACTGCCGTCCTCTCCAGACTGGGTCAGTTCAGTATAGATCTTCTTGTCGAACTTGCCGTAGCTCGACTCACCCATGTTGAGCGCTGCGTAGCCACCGTTGTGCGTGGCCATCTTCTGCTTGATGATGTCGGCCTCGATGGTGACTCCCAGGTGGTTGGCCTGTCCGGTCAGATCGGCAGAAGTGTGGTGATCCTTGTCCTTCTTCTTGAACTCGCTATTGCGCAAATAGCACCAGAGGACGGTAGCCATGCCGAGTGAGTGGGCTTGTTCGAACATCTCGGAGACATAGCGGATCTCTTCGCGACTGTGCTCGCTCCCGAAGTAGATCGTCGCCCCCACCGCGACCGCACCCATTTCGTGTGCCTGCTTGACCGAGCCAAATGGGTCCTGTTGGTGGAGGTTGGGGAAAGTGAGGAGCTCATTGTGATTGAGCTTGACCAAAAAAGGGATCTTGTGTGCCCACTTGCGGCTGACGGCAGCAAGGACACCCAAGGTCGAGGCTACGGCATTGCAGCCGCCTTCGTAGGCGAGCTCGACGATCTTTTCTGGGTCGAAATACTGGGGATTCTTCGCAAAGCTGGCTCCTCCGGCATGTTCCACCCCTTGATCGACCGGGAGGATCGAAAGGTAGCCGCTTTTGCCGAGGCGCCCGCCATCGAACAGCTGCTGCAGGTTGCGAAGGACCGGATTGGGACGATCGCTGTGTGTGACGACGCGGTCCACGAAATCGGGGCCTGGCAGGTGTAAATTCGACTTGTCCACGCCCTTGCACTGGTAGCTGAGGAGCTGCTCGCCATCGTTTCCTAGATATTGTTTCCAGTCGGTCATAGTCTTCTTGGCCTTTGTGGTTGTGTCGCCCGGGGAGTGTAGCCCAACAGCTCTGGCTTCCGAAGTCGCTCTCCCAGAGGAACCCCCCCCGCACAACGGAAAAGCTAGAGCAACGGGACTTCGAGTCTTGCGGCTACCGCGAGGGAGAGCAAACTGCGCGTCATGGCTTCGCGCCTGACCGACATTTTCGACACCGACCTTCCCGTCAAGGTGGGGTTTTCCATGCTGGTTTTGGCCTCCATCCTGGTCGCCATTCTGCTGATTCGGCGGGTGATTCGTCGCAGACTCGAGGGCAGGCTGCAACGCCTCGAAGAAATCAAGCAGTTCGACGCGGTTCAGACCGAGTCCCCCATGGAAGACCCCCTGCGCTATGCCCTCGGTCAAGCGCGAAAGAGCATTCGAAGCCGCTATTCGGTGATCAATATGATGGCCACCGTGAGCCTGCTCGGCATCGGTTCGATCATCGCGATCTTTCCCACCCTCGAACAGATGCCCAAGGCGATGGTGTCGCTGTGTGTAGCCATCGCCGGTGCCGTTCTCGGTATTGCGGCAAAGCCTTTCGTCGAGAATCTGATCTCCGGTGTCGTGATCTCGTTTTCTTCTCAACTCAAGATTGGTGATACTGTTTTGTTGGACGAGAAACACTATGGCACGGTCGAAGACATCAACATCACCCACACCGTGATCAAGCTATGGGATTGGAGAAGGCAAATCGTGCCGAACACGGTGATGCTCCAAAAGGATTTCACCAATCTGAGCCATCGAGACAGCTACATCTGGACCTACGTGGAATTTCATATTGATTATGATGCAGATATGAATATCGTCGAACGTATCGCTGTCGAGGCGGCAGAAGCGAGCGAATATCTCGCGGGCTACGAGACCCCACAGGTGTGGGTGCAGGCGATGAGGTCGGCGACCGTCGTGGTTTGGGTTGCGGCCTGGGCGAAGAGTCCGGAAGCGGCCTGGGTGTTGCGAGCCGACATCCGGCGCGGGTTGATTCAGGGTTTTCGAGCCAACGGCATTCATTCGCAGCTCGAGCGTGTCAATCTGGCAGGGGGCATATCGCCAAGCTCATCGTCCGTTTGAGCGCGGTTCGAGTGGCGCGAGGTCATCCGCCTGTCAAGCTGTGTGATCATGGGAACGGACAAGGAGCTCCAGTATCTCACGCGGGCGATCGAGCTGGGGCGCGAGAGTGTGCGGAGTGGAAGTGGTGGACCTTTCGGTGCGGTCATCGTTCAAAACGACCGGATTCTGGCTGAGGGGCAGAACCGGGTTACGGAATCTTGCGATCCGAGTGCTCACGCGGAAATCGTGGCAATTCGCCGTGCTGGGGCTGCGTTATCCGATTTTCGACTATTGGGCTGCACCATCTACGCGAGTTGTGAGCCGTGTCCGATGTGCTTGGGTGCGATTTTTTGGAGTCGGGCCCAGTCTATTGTTTTCGCAGCCACACGTCATGACGCCGCAGCTGTAGGCTTTGATGATGAGCGAATTTATCGAGAGATCTCTCTCCCACTGACGGAAAGATCTCTTCCGGTCCGACAGGTTGCCCATCCTTCTGCTCTCGAACCGTTCGAGTTGTGGTCTCATTCGGCAATGAGAATCGAATATTAGAGTACATCTCTCCCCCTCTAAAGGCCAGCCGCTTCCGCAAGATGGACGAGAAGCGAGCTTCCAGGAAGAGGTCTTTGATCGCTTTCGGAGCAACCCTCGGGTGGTCAGCACGCGGCGTTGTCCAGGAGGTCACCGGCAAACTCGGAATGCTGCCGAGTTGGGAACCGTAGGGTTATCCGGATAGGATTGAGCTCCTTCGTGCTTTGCAGGTTGTCGAGGAGCTTCCAGGCCAGACGTTCGTGGGCATGAGTCGCGGGTGCATAGATTGTGAGTGCCGAATCGCCGGAGGGCCCGATGCGTCGAGAGAGCGCGCGGAGAACCCGCAAGCGGGGCAGGAATGCGAGGTCGGAACCGAGCAGAGCACACCCCACCTCGACCGCTCGTGTCTGCGCCAAAGTGGCGCAGACACGAGCGCGAAATTCCTCGAGATTCTCCCCAGTCGTATGATGCAAAATCCAGTGAGTCTTTGTGTTGAAGGCTTCTGGAATTCGGGTGCAGGCGTCGCTTTCTGCAACGATGATGCGGTGGACGTTTGGGGAATCTTTGGCTTTGAGGGGCAGGAACTTCTGCATGGTGGCGCGCTTGTAAGCAATCTCCATACCTATCGGTGCGCGCTGCCGAGCCTGTTCGTTGTCCTTTGAAAATCCTGTCGAGGCTGCACCCACAACCCTGTCGAGATCGGGCCCACATTGCCTTGCAAAAAAAGAAGGTGCCTGCCCAGGAAGCCTGGTATGCTGAGGACAATGTCGCAGTCCCCTTCAGCGGCGCAGGCCATCACTCATATGCTCGCGACGTTGACGCCTGATGTGCGTCGAGTCGAACGAGATGTGGAGGACTTCAGACGCGCCCATCCTCGTCTCGATCGGCAAGCTGCTGCTTCGAAATGGGCGGATCGGGCCTGTTGGATCTATGCCAGTGAAGGTGTTGCTTCTGCGTTGCCGGGAGCGATCCCTGGGCCGCGGCGCTGGTTGCGCAGACCCAGCTCCACGATGCCGACAAGGCGCGCGACGAGCGCCAGCGCGAGCGGCTGGCGCTGGCCGAGCGCCACGCCGAGACCGCCGAGGCTTTCGACCCCGAGGACGACGAC
>CAYTRQ010000516.1:0-3840 GCA_964440025.1 uncultured Polyangiaceae bacterium
GGACGCGCGTCCTCCTGCCTTTCGAGACCAACGTCGCCGTGATCGTCTCTTTCATCGCCCTGTCGGCGATGGGGGCGCTCCCCTGCAGCATCCGCCCCCTTTTGTCCCGCGCGGGCGCTCGCGACTTCGTCTCCTCTCTACGGCGCTTGATCGAAGGATTTTCGCCTGACTTCATTTTGGATGTCCCTTGCCTGCAGACACTCGACGTTGAATTGCCTCGTCTCGCGCTCCCTCCAGAACGAACAGCAGCACCGTTTCCTTGTGCGGTTGCGATGGAGAGCCCGGCATTCGTTCAGTTTTCTTCCGGTTCGACGTCGGCGCCCAAGGGCGTCCCGGTCACCCACGGCAACTTGGTTCGCAATCTCGGTTACATTCGTTATTTCGCCGAGCGCAACGCTGGCCCGATGCTTCCCGAAGACCGTTCGAGCACGTGGCTGCCGCTGTACCATGACATGGGGCTGATCGGTGGACTTTTGTCACCGCTTTGGCACGGGCTTTCGCTTCACTTGGCCTGTCCACAAACGTTTCTTCTTCACCCCTTGGAATGGCTGCATCATCTCTCCGAGGACCGTGTGGCCTACTGCGCTATCCCGCACTTTGCGGTGCCGTACTTGCTCAGGAGGCTTGCCGAGGTCGACGAACGAGAGCGAACGCAGTGGGAGCTCAGCCACCTCAAACTCATCTTCAATGGAAGCGAGCCGGTCCGCGGGCCCGATCTGGCGGCTTTTGCCGATGTCCTTGCTGGCACCGGCTTCCAAGCAAAAGGGTTGCAACCCTGCTATGGAATGGCTGAAGCGGTTTTGCTCGTCACTTGCGCGACTCACGAGCGTCCCCGTCAAGCCAGTTTGGCTAGCGGTCAATCCTACGTCAGCGTCGGAGCGCCCCATCCCGACTATGAGGTCCGTATCGTCGACGAGGCAGGACGAGATTGTGTGTCAGGACGACCGGGTCAGATTTGTCTCAGGGGCGGCTCGCTTGCCCCGGGGTACTTTCAGGAGTCGCCGCCGTTCTATGACGCCGATGGCTACTACCCGACTGGCGATATGGGCTTCATGCGCGACGGCGAGCTATTCATCAGTGGACGTATCAACGACCGCATCAAAATCAACGGAGAGAGCTTGTTCGCGCCAGATTTCGAAGCTGCCGTCGAATCTCTCGATTTCGTAGGACCGGGGCGTGTCGTAGCATTCCAGACGAACTCCGAAGTTTTCGTTTTGGTAGCTGTTCGTCGTGAAGGTTCCGACGATGAGCGGCGTCGGTCGATTCGTCGAGCCCTACTGACGAGCTTGGGCGTCACTCTACCGCTCGAAAACATCCGCTTCGTTCGAGCGAGCAGCCTCAAAAAGACCTCGAGCGGCAAGCTCAAACGCGGTGAGATTCGCTCCGATTTTTGCTGTGGGCGCCTCGCTCACGGCTGAAGGTGCAGGGAGACTATCATGAGTTTCGCAGTATCATGAGTGAAACAAGGGGAGAGCTATCATGAGCTACACGAGTACCGTAACGACCAATGCGCAAGATCCTGAGACCGTCCAATGGATCATCGACACGCTTGCCGAAAGCGTGGATCTGAACATCGTCGAAGCCCTGGACGGGGGGCTTACCCTCCAGAATATCGTTGAGCGCTCCGATCGTCTGCACAACAGCCTCGACTTGATGGAGGCCTTTGCGGGGCTGGCGCATCGACTCAAGCGGCGGACTGGGGTCAAAGTGCGGCTACCGAACTTCCCCTCGGACAAGAGGCTCTGCGAGGTGATGGATGCATTCATCGAGGCGTATGAAGCGGGGCTGGCAGCTCGAGAACACAAGCAGGAGGCCTTATCATGAGCTTGGCACAATGTGATCCTGTTGCGGAAAATTTGATGGAAGGCGCGCGCCGCCCAGCGATTCTGCGCGACCCGTATGACGCGTTTGAAAAGCAAGGAATGTCTTTGATGGAGGTCGTGTGGGAGCAGCATCGCTATCATGAGATGAGGCGCTGGTCGGTCACGGAGTTCCTGGAGGAAATCGATCCGAGATCGGTCTCAGATGCAGACAAGGTCATTCTTTGGAACGCGGGACGAGCCGAGCTCACCACCAAGCCGGGGGCTGATCGTTTGACACGACAAGCCGAGCACGAAACGCGCGTCTGGGCCGATCAAGATCCCATTGTTGCCAATATCATGCAGGCATGCGGTACATGGAGTCGATATTGGAACGAGGAGGAGGCGTTTCATGAAACGTCACTCAACGTACTTTCACAGCTATTTGGTATGCCAGCGATCGATGATGGTACGTTTCTGGAATATCGAAAGGTCTTTCCGGACGATGACATGTTGCGTACTCTGACGCTGCTCGCCGGCTCGGAAATCGTTGCGGCGACGAACTATACATTTGCGGCCGAAGCGACCCGAGATCCCGCTTTGAAGCGGATGTTGAAACGGATCGCGTCGGATGAGATGCAGCACATGGGCTACTTTGTGAGCTTTGCAAGAGGTCTTGTGCGTGCGGGCGCATATCCCCCGAAGCATGCGTTTGCGGTGGCCTATATGTTCCTCAAGGAGGACGGCGAGCTTGCGGGGAGCAGCCGCGAGCGAATCGAAACCAGAAACAACACGCACGTCAATTGGTGGGATCATCTCGAGCACGTTCAGGACATGCCGCGCGTCGAATTGCAACCCAAGAATGAGCGTAAGCAGGCGATGTTCTTTGACGCGCTGGCGCGGATTACCGAGATCAAGGTAACGTCCTTCGATCAGCTCGAAGACACCTGGATGGAGCTGTCGGCATAACAGCGATGATTCACATCGGGCACGACATCCAGCTCATCGGCAGTGTCGAAGAGGCCACGCATATTTGGGAACCGGATGTCGTGTTCACCGCATCGGAGATCCGCTACGCGGGTTCCACCTCGCACCCGGCATCGACGCTGTGTGGCTTGTTTTGTGCGCGCGAAGCGCTGTACAAAGCGTTAGGCCGGTCTGTGGAGTGCTATTGGACGGACGCGGAGGTCGTGCGTGGTCCTCACAATCGCCCGGAGTTTCGATTCGGCGGAGCGTTGAACCGGTTGCTGAAGGACCAACGGCTTGCGGCCGATCTATCGATTTCGCATTCCGGTGACTACGCCTGTGCTGTGGTGGTCCTTCAACCCGATCCTGGCGCTCTTTTCACGTCGCACCAGACGTCGCAGTCCTGGCAAGCGCCGCGGTGCTCGACGTCACAACGATTTTGTCAGGCACCGCAATCTTCAATACAGGGAAACATGGCCGCTTCCGATTCCAATGTTGAGCAGATCGAGTTTTCAAGGGTCGAGATGACCTTGATGGTGAGGCCCAATGACATCGATCGATTCGGCCACGTCAACAATGCGGTCATCCTCGAGTACTTCGAGGCGGGGCGTCGGGCATGGTTGCGAAGAAATGGCCTGGAGGAGACCTCGATACTGCCCGTGGTCGCGCGCGTCGGCATCAACTATCGTAGAGAAGTCCCAGAGACGACGTTGACCGTCGTGACAACATTGAAGTCCAGAGGTGCCTACGCGGTCGTCTTCGAGCAATCGCTGCTGGTTGACGGAAGTGTGGCGGCGGACGCCGAGATTCAGGTGGGCTTCGTCGACCAGGTGGCGCGGGAAGTCGCGACGGTCGAAGAGTTCTTTGAAGCCGTCAAGCGATGAGCAAGAGGTTGAGTCGGCCAGCAGGACTCAACACGATGGGGCACGTGACCGTCACAATGCCGCCCTCCGGCTGCGGAAAGCTGAGCCGGTAAACCGACCCATCTCGACCAACTACGAACCGCACACCGATGCGGCCTTCTAGTGCCTCGGCAACTCACGTTTCGAGCGGTTTCGAAGCACTCCCAGAAGTG
>CAYTRQ010000517.1:0-3833 GCA_964440025.1 uncultured Polyangiaceae bacterium
CTTCTGGGAGTGCTTCGAAACCGCTCGAAACGTGAGTTGCCGAGGCACTAGAACGCCGCACCGAGTACACCGGCCCATCACCTCGAAGAGGCTCCGGGGATACGTTCTCATCAAAAAGACGGGCCATCGAATCAAGAACTGGAAAAGACCGCCGCTCACCCGCCCGCGGGCGAGCAGCGGCGGAGCCGTTCGAGGAGATGTGCACTACCAACTCCCGTCCCTCATGGCCTCGTAGCGCTTCTGGAGCTCGGAGTCATTGCCGACGAGTTGCGCACATTCGGTGACAATCTTGCCCACGGTATTTCGGGAGATCTTTATCTTTCGCTGCGGATCGATGAGGGGATCTGTTTGGGTTGCCAGGTTGAGCGTTTCTACGGCCATCCATAGCGGGAGCAGACAGAACAGCCTGAGTTTTGGCTGCTCTGCTGGAATGACGAGTGTATAACGAAACCCGTCGTCAAGATGGGAAAACGCCCGCTCAATGAGGCGACGCGTGGCCCGCGTCGCTTGGTTCCGGGAATGGAAAGAAAGAAGCAACTCCGGCGAGAGAGCTTCCTGTCGACAGAGGGTTTCGGGCAGATAGCAGACTCCCCGTTGAAAATCGTCTGCGAGATCTTTGATGATGTTGACCATCTGCAGGCCGAGGCCAAAGGATTCCGCATAAGGAGACAGCTTTGGCTCGAGTTCTTCGTCACCTGTCCAGACGGTGAAGAGCTCGGTGATCATATGGCCCACAGTTCCCGCGACGAAGTAGCAGTATCGTTCGAGATCGGCGATATCTTGAAGAACGAAGAGCTCTCGTCCTTGTGCGCGCCGAGAATATTCCCGCATTCCATCCGCCATCTCAACTACCCAGCGCCTGGTGATCTCCTGTGCAGGATGAGATTGTTGGGAGAGTACGGAGAATATCTTTTCGACGCCTCGGATAACTCGCTGCTCCCCGGCAGGGACATCATGATGAGCAAGCATCCCAGCAAGATTGGAGGGGGCTTTTTCACCCTGGAGGACCGCAATCAGGAGCGCGAATTGTCGTTCTCGTTCGAGCGGATCGATGTCGTGGGTATCTTCGATCGTGTCGGCCAGTCGACACAGCAGATAGCCAACAGTAATCTGCTTTTGGAGCGGCTCGGGCAGGAGGCCGATGGGTTGTGAAAACGTCCTGGAAACGTCGAAAAGCACATCTCGACAAAACCCCCAATCGTCCTCGCTCTCGGGAGGAACGACCACGCTCTCGGCCCTCATGAATCCATGGTTGCCGAGAACGACCACAACTTCAATCTTTGCCGACAGGAAAGGGACGTTTGCCGAAACCCCCTCGTGAGGACACGGGCCTATTGAGGTGGCGGCTCGATGATTGGTTGGGCGCCGTTCGGGCCAGCGCGCATCTTGACCGTGACGAATTTGCGGACGGGTCGCCGGTCCTCGCTGGAAGTGCCAAGGCCCCAGAGTCCGACGTGGAGCTCGAGCTCTTCACCCACGGCAAGGGGGGAGACGCCGGCGATGGGCCACTTTTTGGAGAAGGACTGTGGGCTGTCGGGTCCCAAGGACAAGTTCTTTCCGCCCTCGCGCGTGTCGCCAAACGATTCGATCCGGCCAGATTTTCGTTGAACTTTACCTCCGAAAGCCAGCGGGCCTTCTTTGGGCGAGTAGAGCACGAGAGGTGCGTCTGCTGTCGCTTCGGCCGAGAGCACGAGCCCCCAACCTCCACCGACGCGGACTGCCTCGGCGGTTGGTACGAAATCGGCTCCTTCGATTTCCACGTGCAGGCCCTGGGGAGTGACACGGTAGAGGATCTCCCGCTCGGGCTGCTGGCTGTCCTGGGGCGCGCTCGCCTCGATGGCCGCGAGGGCTTCCGCTTCCGCGTCGCTCAGTTCCTCGTTGGGCGCGGGAGGTTCTTGGGTGGGCGATTCAGCGGGGATATCTTCGGAGCGGGTGGAACTCTCGGTTCCATCTGAGCTCGGGGATTCCTCGAGCTTGGCTGGCTCGTTTTCTGGTTCGGTCGAGGACGAAGCGGTGCGGGGGGAACTTTGTTCCGAGCTGCACGACCAGAGTCCGAGCGAGCAGAGTCCGACCGAGCAGAGTCCGACCGAGCAGAGGAAGAGGGAGCGGACCGGCAGGCGATGGCGCGTGAACAGACCTGTCAGGGCGGGCTGCATGAGTCGAAGCCTATCATGAGTGCATGGCCCTGTACTTTCTGCCGGACTTTTCTTGAGTGTCCACCACCCAGTTGCCTGCCGACCCTGCGGGGCTTCCGCTGACAGTGTGACTTGCCCCGGAGGCGAGCAAGCCCTTGCTCGAACTGTTGGGCACCCGTATAGCCCCCTCCTGATGAGTCGTATCTATCGCAGTCTCCCTCCCGCGGGGACAAAGGTTGGCATTGCGTTTTCCGGTGGGCTCGACACTCGGTGCGCAGTGGCGTGGTTGTCCCGACAGGGGATCGATGTCTACTGTTATACTGCCGATCTGGCCCAGCCTGACGAAGACGATCCGGCGGCCATTCCACCACTGGCGCGGGAGCACGGGGCAACGAAGGCTCGTCTCGTGGACTGCCGGGAGGCGATGGCCCGTGAAGGAGTTATTGCCATTCAGTGCGGGGCATTTCATCTCAGCTCGGGTGGCAAAAAATACTTCAACACGACTCCTATTGGTCGAGCCGTGACAACCACGGCCATCATTCGTGCGATGCGGGAAGATGGCGTTCACGTCTTTGGCGATGGCAGCACTCACAAAGGCAACGATATTCAGCGCTTCTATCGCTACGGCATCGTGACCAATCCTCATCTGATGATCTACAAGCCGTGGCTGGATCAGAAGTTCGTGGATGCATTCGGGGGTCGTGCCGAGATGAGCGAATATCTCGAGTCTCTCGATTTGCCTTACACGATGAGCAAAGAGAAAGCCTACAGTACGGACTCGAACGTGCTCGGAGCCACTCATGAGGCCAAGGATCTGGAGCTTTTGAGCAATGGCATGAATATCGTCGATCCGATCATGGGTGTGGCGCACTGGAGACCGGAGACGAGAATCGAGCCCGAAGAAGTCAGCGTCGGATTCGAGCGAGGTCTTCCGGTTTCGATCAACGGTCAACGATTCGGCTCGCTCATCGATCTCGTGCTCGAGGCGAATCGAGTTGGGGGACGCCATGGTCTGGGGATGAGTGACCAGATTGAGAATCGCGTCATCGACGCCAAGAGTCGTGGTATCTATGAAGCTCCCGGCATGGCGTTGCTTCACATGGCCTACGAGCGCTTACTCTCCGCCGTACACAATGAAAACACATTGGACCAGTACTTCGTGCTTGGGAGGCGACTCGGACGGCTTCTCTACGAGGGGCGTTGGTTCGATCCGGAATGCATGCTTCTGAAGGATGGGTTGACCCGTTGGCTAGCTCCGAGTGTGACGGGATCGGTTCGCTTCGAATTGCGCCGCGGCGACGACTACACGATTTTGGATACCCAGGCGGAGTATATGAGCTATGGGCCCGAGAAACTCAGTATGGAGAAGGTCGAGGACGCCCCATTTTCTCCGGAGGACCGCATCGGGGCGCTCGAGATGCTCAATCTGGGCGTGACGGACAACCGCTCTCTCCTGGTCCACCACATGAATGCGACGAGCCAGCTGGGATCGGGACAATCCGGCGCTCAGGGGCGACTCGATTCTACCTTGGATGAGTTGATTGACGACGAAGACCGAGGTTGACGAGCTTGTTCGCTTCCTAAAAAGAACCCGAACGGAGCTCACACGAGAATGTATCTCGGGAGCCCCTTTCGGGGTGTTTTGAGACGTTCTAGTGCCTCGGCAACTCACGTTTCGAGCGGTTTCGAAGCCCTCCC
>CAYTRQ010000518.1:0-3830 GCA_964440025.1 uncultured Polyangiaceae bacterium
GCCCTTGCCCCGAAGGGGCGGGCGACGAAGTGGCCATTTCGCGCCGCGAACGAGCTCGGCTTGATCCTCTTGATCGTGCAACGCGTTTATTGAAAGCCCCCGTACTCATTCCGGTTCCTCTGCGTACCGGAGAAGGATTTGCCCTTGGATCGAGCTATTATACCATCGAGCGACTTCAGTTTGCCGAGCGACTCGATCTCATTAAATGGTGGTCTTCGGAGTCCCAGTGTCGTGATTATCTCTGGGCGTGGCTCAGTAGCTCAAGAGGGGGGATCGAAGCCCTCCTGTACGTGGACCGCCGCACCCAGAAGGCGTTCTTGCAAGCTCTCGCCGATTGAAGATACAGTTTCGACCGGATGTCGATTGACAGGAAGTAGAGTCGCAGGAGCGAACTTGCACTCGAGGGTGGCCTGTTCGGGGGCGCCAAGAGTCGCAGGAACGCAACTTTTGCGAAGATGGTGCATATTTCTGCAGATACTGCGCCTCTCCTCGATTCTTTTTTTTCGAGGAGACCTCGATTTCGGCCTTTTCGCGCAGCTTCAGCGTGCAGCCTTGACCTTGGGACTTGGCATGGCGCATGTATAGAAATCAATCGTTATGAAAGTTTCAGAGCTGATGACCCCGGAACCCAAGACTCTCGACGTCACTGCCACGGTGCGAGACGCCATCTTGCTCCTCAATGAGCTCGATGTGCGTCATCTTCCCGTGATGGACGGAGGAGATCTCGTTGGTATCGTCAGCGATCGCGATGTGAAGGCAGCACTCGGTGTCGACGCTCAAGACGCCGAAGCGATGGCGAACGAACTCGAAGCGGCAGTTGCTCATCTCATGTCTTCGGATGTGATCACCGCAGGTCCCGAGGACGAGGTTGGCGAAGCGATCGATCTGATGCTCGAGCACAGAATGGGGAGCGTGCCCGTCGTCACCGACGATCCCAAAGAGCTCGTAGGCATCTTGTCCTATGTTGATGTTCTGCGTGCAGCACGGAACGTGCTTTGAACGACCAATAGTAGCAGATCCTGGCGAAAAGCAGCTCGAGCATGAACGTCCAACGTCAACACTCATCAGCGTCAGCCGTGTCGCGTGCAGGGCTGCGAGAGTCGTGCTGTTGATTCTTTCGATCGACTCGACGTGCTGGAATCTCGAGCTCTGCTCTTGCAAAATACGGAGCCGGTGATTTCTCTCGACATTCTTCTGTCCGCTACCATTGAGACGGCAAAAATTAGCATCCCGGCCGTATGGGAATCGACCAAGGGGCCACTGTCCACCGAATATTGCGACCAAAAGCTACAAAGTTGGTCGCAGCGACTTCTCGATCAGGCGCATGCGACCATTTCAGTGACGGGGGAGGAGCATCTGTCTCGAGTCGGGCCGACCTGTGTCGTGATGAGCAATCATCAATCGCTTTACGACATTCCGACTTGGTTTGCTTCGATTCCTCTTTCTTTGCGAATGGCGGCCAAAGCAGAGCTATTCAGGACGCCGATCTGGGGCCCTGCCATGGAGGCCGCGGGCTTTATCAAGATCGATCGGAGCAATCCAGAAGCAGCCAGAGCCGCGCTGGCTGATGCGGGTCAGAACATGAAGAAAAACGGCCTTTCGTTGTGTATCGCTCCTGAAGGCACCCGCAGTCCCGACGGTCGGGTTGGTCGCTTCAAGCGAGGCGGCTTCGAGTTCGCGAAAACAACAGGCATGCCTATCCTCCCTGTTGCTGTCGAAGGAACGAGGCACATCCTTGGAAAAGGGCAGCGTCATGTTCGGCGAGACCAACAAGTGAGCGTACAAATCCTCGAGCCTCTGCTTTCTCCTGACTTCAGCGATATGGACGCCCTGAGGAAATCGGTGCGTGATCAGATCGCTATGGCAGTGGATTCCGCACGACAATTTTGAGCTTTCGAGGACTCTTCCGTCTGGGAAAAACAAGAAGGGGCCCGCCGCCCCATTCACGGGCGGCCGCGGTGAGCGTGGACCGGCGCGTCACCCCCTGACTCGAAAGCCTCTACCGACGCTCACCCAGGGCAAGTGAGGCGAGCGTCGGCAGGGCCCTTTCCACGTCGATTCGATACGCCCTGCTATTTGTGGGCCGCGCCAGCACGGGAGCCCCTCTGGGGTGATGCGCCGGTGCTCTAGAAATTGATTCCGCCTTGAACGGCAACGTAGTGGGCGAGACTGTCCGAGCCGTAATGATCCTCATTGGGGATGAAGAGGCCATATAAGCCACGTACGGAGCCGTATTGCCCGATCTTCTGTTTGAGTTGGGTGTCGAACTCGTAGCCCGCGAGGCCTTCGTCGGCCATGCTAGCTCGTCCGAGCCCCCCCTCTCCCGGTCGGGCGAAGATGTGACCATTGAGCATGAAGCCCAGAGTGTCGGTCAAACCGGCGTTGAACTTGAAAAAACCCGAAGCGATATTAGTCCGGAATCCGATCACATCCATCAGGCCGAGCCATTTATGGGTTGTGGGGAAGAGCTCATTGTAAGCCTCGATCCCGTTATCCGGATCGTCGTCGTTGCCTGAGGCAATGAGGCCACCGAACCCGATGCGCATCCTCGGCATGATGGAGAAACCGATTTCGGCGTCTGCCTGATAGGCGAATGTCGAGACGGCTTCAGCGATTGCGTCTCCGGTCGGTTGACCCGCGGTCTCTCCAAATTGAAGGTCCGCTTCCACGCGATAGTCGAAGATGCCTAGCTTTTGCTTGGCTCGAGCCCCGGCGGTAAAAAGAGTGGCACCATCTCTTTGATAGGTATTGCCGTCATCGTCGACAAGCCCCTCTGTCGCCGCTGCCGACAGCCCCAGAAAATACAGATCAAGAGCCATGTTGGGAGCTACGTACTCGCCGATGCCGGAATACAAGCCCCAAAAGTAGGTGTCTCCCGCCAAAAATGGAGGATCGGTAGCGACGCCCCAACCGGAGGCGACCTGAGTGGCAAATGCGTCCAAATAACCGTGGTTCATTTTGTATCTGGCGTGCAGGCCGTCGAATGCCCGTGCACTTTGGTGCCAACCGAGGTTACCAATGATGAGGGCATCTCCGTAATCCATCATGAAACGGCCGCCCTTGATCTCCCCCCGCGGTCCAGAAAATTTGAAGTAGCCCTCATAGATACCCAGGTTGGCTTCACCAATCGTTCCTCCGATCCCTGATGTCCCCCAGACACCGCTCGCTTGGGGGGTGACCTTCACGGAGCCCGAAATGCCGTGACCGAGGTCCAGCGGAGCACTTTCCAACGAGAGGCGGGCCCGAAAGAAAACCGCATCTCCCTCCGTGAAACGAGTTCGTGAAACTCCGAGATCGTCGTAGTTTTGCCGCAGTTCAAAGCGCGACCAAGTGGAGGTGCCCACGGTCAAGGGCAGTAGGCTTGGTTTCTCCTCGGGCTGATCGGTGAGCGCCGCCGCTGCTGCTTCCTCGGTCTTTTCGACGACATCAGTGGGAGCAGGTGGCTCGGCTGGCTCTACGGGGGAGGACCCAGATTCTTTCGTCGAAAGATCTTCGAAATCTTGATCGGGCTCCTTCTCCGCCGGTTCCTCCTGTTCCTTGCTCGTAGGATCATCTGCGGAGGGGGCTTCATCCCCCGCCACTTCGTTTTCCTCGTCGGCTGTTTCGGGGTTCTCCGCGATCGCCTCATCTTCCTGGGGACTCGCGTCGCGGTTGTCCAGCTTCACGGTTTCTTCATTGGATTCCTCTTTCTCCGCTTCGTCGGAAGTCGCCTCTTTTGGAGCTTCCTCCTGGCCGAATGTCGTCGAGGTCAAAAGGAACAGGGACAATGCTGCTAGGACGTATCTCATCACCCCGAAGGGGCTCTGAGATACGTTCCAAGAAGAAACCCG
>CAYTRQ010000519.1:0-1768 GCA_964440025.1 uncultured Polyangiaceae bacterium
GAAGTGTCCTGGTTTCTAGCGCCATCTCTCGAAGGTGGCAGACCAGCCAGAATCGAAGGTAGTCCGAGTGCTTGGACGGCGCCTCAAAACAGCGAGGATCGCCGCTGGTCTGACCCAAGAGCAGGCAGCCGGAAGGGCAGGAATCGACGTCAAGCGTTGGCAAAGGCTCGAAACGGGACAGGTCAACCCGACAGTCCGCACCTTGGTGAGAGTCGCGAAAGCCGTTCAAGTCTCTTTTGGGGATCTGACGGCCGGAACGTAGTTCGCTGCCCGCTGGCTTCCTGGACGACGAACGACTGGGAGGAACTCTCCTGTCAACGACCGAAGCCGCGTCGCTCCCGACAAGCCGGGACGCAAAGGGGGACTTCCTCGGGCGGAGTCTCTGCCTCCCGCTTTACGAACAAGGGCACTTGGCGGCATAAGCTAATCTTGCGACTCCACAGCCAAACTTCGTCGAACGAGCACATTCGACGCCCGACCCACGCGCTGCACATCGACCACGCCAGCCCCCAAACCCCCAACGAGCCCTGGCAGTGGTCGACTCTCTTGGTGTTTCCGTTCCAACGATAGCGAGTTGGTAGACGTTGCCACAGCCGGCCAGCTACGGAGAACCTAGCCAAGATACTTTGGAGGTGACCGTGGCAACCGAAGAAACATCGACCCTCATCGCAAAGGCAAAGCAAGTCCATCGCGCCCATCCGCGATGTGCGGCCTGCAACCGGGCAAAGTACAAATCGCCGAACAAGGGGGCGCTTGTGAAGAAGCACGAGCCGTATGCCTTTTGTCGAAACCGAGATTGTACGCTTTTTGAGCTAGATCAATCGACCATCGTTCGTGTCGCTGACTTGCTTCTCGACCTCGGGTCGAGCGACGGACGCGAGGCCCTGCTGAAACTGAGCGACGGTTGGATCGCTGCCCGTAGAGAGGCACCCTCTACAACTGGAGCTCTTGTAGCTCGCCCCGACTTGGAGGCAAAGCAGGAGGCATGACCGCCAGGCCCACAGAACCGCTGACGAGCGACGAGTTCGCGAGGATGATGGGGGCGCTCGACTTCCGGAGGAAGGAAGACACGCGGGTTGGAGCATTGCTCGTGATATTGCGCCTCGGACTCCGGCGAGGAGAGCTGATGAATCTACGCGTCCAGGATGTTCTCAAGCTCGCCGGAGGGCTTGCTCTCTCCGTCCGGACCCTCAAGCAGAAAAGGGAGCGAACGCGCGTGGTACCCGTCGCCAACGAATCGGCGGCGAAACTCCTCACGAAGTACCTGCGGCAAGAACACGGCTCGACCCCGATTCCCGGCGCCGCCCTTTTCTTCACCCTTGGAAAACATGGCACCTGCGTGAAGCAACCGATCACGGCCCGGGCGATTGCCTACTGGATCGCTCGGTTGCGGACCCGTGCTGGAATCGAGAAACGCATCACGGCTCACAGTTTTCGCCACGGCTTCGCGAGTGAGCTCCTCCAGGGTGGGACGGATCTCCGAACCTTGCAGGAGCTCCTCGGTCACCGCTCCCTCCAGTCAACATCGGTTTACTTGCATTCGAGCCAAGAGCTCCGCCACGAGGCGGTGGCGCGACTCCATTTTGGGTAACTTTTCGGGGAAAGAGTTTCGCAAACGGACTTTCTGCTCCACATCTTGCGGCTTTGCCGGCCTAGAGACCCGCAACGATCGGACACCGACGATAGATACCGTCATTGGGTTCCTTCTTCGTCTCAGACCGGAGGCATTCATAGCGACTGAAACAGTGTGGCGGGACAATGTCGCCAG
>CAYTRQ010000519.1:1778-3546 GCA_964440025.1 uncultured Polyangiaceae bacterium
CTTTAAATTAAAACGCCAGCTCGTCGCTTTTTCGGTGCCGCGACTGGCAAATGGCTAACAACTTAAGTTGGAAACTTTGCGAGAGGTGGAAGCAAACCCGCAGAGTTTCAAGGGCTCGACAGCAGAGCATCGCTCTGTCAGTCGGGATCGGGTGACTACCAAGAAAACAAGAACACTCAGCTCGCTCACCCCCGACTTTAACAAGCGCACTGTCGCTGCCGGAAAGAAGAAACTCCTCGGTCTTCCTTCTGGCTTCACCCAGCTGGACTCCGTCATGTTGGGGATAAGGGGCACCTTCGTCCTCTCCGGCCCGCCGGGGTCAGGGAAGTCGACGTTGGAACTCCAAATCAGTGACCACGTGGTGCGAAACAGCAAGTCCAACGTTGTCTTCTGTAGCGTGGAGATGAACACCGACGCTGTCTTAGGACACCTGGCATCGCTCGCAACGGGACTTTCGCGACAAGAAGTCCACCGGGGTCTTCATCGGAGTGCCGACGTCTCTGAGAAGTGGGATGACTATGTTCGCACCTATGGCCGTCGGTTTGCCATTCTGGATGACCGAGACTTCTCAGTGAAGCGTATGGCTGAAGCTGTTGAAGACATCAGCTCCCCAGGCGCGCCGGCGCTTGTGGTGATCGACTCTCTTCATCAAGCCGCTCACGCCGTTCGGGGAAAACGTGACAGCGAGCGAGACGCGCTGGACTCAGTTCTGCGTCAACTTCGCGCCGAGTCTGAGGTAGCCGGATTTTCCTTGATCGTGTCGGCGCACGTCTCCAAGTCGCGAGCGAAGAGCGACGCGCTATTCACGAGCGGAGGCTCAGCCACCATCGATTTTACCGCGGACACCTCCGCCGTACTCCTCCCCTGCGAGCCCCAAGGGACCAAGAGCTCGTGTGTCGAGACTCATCTGACTCTCGTCAAAAACCGATTCGGACCCACGGGCAAGTGCTGCCTTGTACACTACCCGGAGCGCTCTCTCTTTGAGGAGGAGACGAAATGACTTCAGATCAGCGTACTTTTTTCCTCGTCCAACCCAGCGTACTTGCGGCCGTACCCCGGCTCTTCCGTCGCCGATCTGGATACGTCCCCAAGCTCGACATGTGGACCTTCTTGGCATTGCACGCGATTGCTCGTTCACGCCGGGCTCGACTGGAGTATGAGGACGAGAATGCGAACGTGACCTCAGTGACGTTTTCGGTTCGACCATCTGAGCTACTGGCCACGCTTGGCATTCCGAGGGCGCGGACTCGGGCAAACGGCACCGTTGATTATGCAGCGCGGTGGTGGAAAGACATTGCGTCTTCACTTGAACGACTTTCAAGTCTACCGGCGAAGTTCGCCTTCACCGAGATGGTGAAGGGCTATCTTTGGGACCGTCGACATCGCGAATCCCTCATCGAGTACGTCAAGCCTTGGTCGACAATCCGCTGCTATCCGGGACGCAAGGGCGGCTACTTTGTGCTCGTTCCCAGCAAGATATTTTTACTGCGGGAAGTCCTCTCCGCGACTGACCTCTGGGTCCTCGCGTGGCTGCTTTGCAATCACCGTGGGCAGGTTTCGAATGGAAAGACTCGCCACGCTTGGAGTCTGCGATTGACTCCTGAGATCGTGGAAGAGGACGAGATCGTTTCCGTTCGGCACGGCCGCCGACTGGAGGCGTTTCGGCGTGTCGTGGCTTCGCTCGGTGTGCTTCAAGCTCTCGGAGTACTCGCGATCGTGAATCAGTCGTCACGGTCTCTTACGGTGACTTTGAGCAACGAGTTCTTCC
>CAYTRQ010000519.1:3585-3823 GCA_964440025.1 uncultured Polyangiaceae bacterium
TCGTGAGAAGGAAGACCGTGGTTGAGCTCCCCTCCTCTGCGGCGACGTTTCCCCGTCCCGGCATCGGCGCTTTCCCCTCTATTTCTCCGCCGTGCACAGGTCTGAGACTGCTTGTTTTATGCTGGTTCGGCGCCCCACCCTTCCCTTACTCATTACTAGGAGTAGGGAAAGGGGAGTCAGAGGACACAGAGGTCGGTCGCGCCCGGGCAACTGCACTCACGCGAACCCGTCCTTGTCG
>CAYTRQ010000520.1:0-3806 GCA_964440025.1 uncultured Polyangiaceae bacterium
CCCCAGTCTTACGGAATTGTACTTGCCGGATGTGTTTGTCAGGGAGGAGCTCCCCGAGAGGCCTGGTGGGGCGAAGCGGCATTGGAGCTATCGAGTCCTGATCCACAGGTCGACGCAAGACGAACCGGTGTCTGTGAGCGTGCAGTCAAACGATGGTTCATATGATGAGACCCAACCGCTCGAGGAGACAACGGACCAACCCGGTGTGATGGCGTCTACCTTCTATGACATTCCAGCTGCTGCGGAGATTTCCGTGTACAGAAAGCAAGCGGGAGACACAGTGTTGATCCGCAGGGGAATAAAAATGTCTCACCTGCGACTCTTGTATGATTCGACGATCGACAGCGACGAAACCGAAAACAATACTGGGGAGGAGCCTTGGCTCAAGTCCCTCGAGTACGCGTTGAAAGGCTCAAGCCATGGGTAATTTTCTCGACGCCCTTCACAGTCCACGGAAAAGCGATCCATTTTCGGATCGCGGCGTCTCGAGGGACAAAGGCTCAAAACGCTCAGAAAGTGACGCCAAGCCTTCCACGGGGACGGGGACGGAGTCGCAGAGCACCTCATCTAGCCAGAACACGTCCGCTGACCAGCCAAGCCAATCGTCCTCGACCTCATCTCAAAGCTCAAACGCTGGTGGGACCCAGACCGATAAACGGATTCGTCTGGGATTTCAGGAGTCCCATAGTCGAGCCCTGATGTTCTTTCCCTATACTGGGATCCAGGTCAAAAGCTCGAACAACCAAGACGAATATTTTCCTCTGGTGCCCCTGAGAAGAGCGTTTGACGTCGTCTACGGTGAGGAGATGCCGTATATTGCTCCGGAATGGAAGACGGAGAGGTTGGATGGGCGGTACGTGTACGTCTTTGTGAAGGCCGAGCCACTCGCCGACGCCATGGAGGCTTCTTACCTCTTTGGAAAGTTTGGTAAAGACAACTGGGCGAGGGAGGAGACAGGGAAGACCTTTGCCGAGCTCCGAGAAGTTCCGCTTGCCCTCCGTGACGTGTACATCGCGGAAGGCGGCTCTTATTTCCACGTACCCGGCTCCGAGCTGTTCAAACAAGAGGACGCAGAAAACCTGGAGAAAATTCCTCCGGCCAGTCGCTGGTTTCACCTCGGGCTCCACAGCAATGCGAAGGCGTTGGCGTTTAGCTCTCCTTTTCCGCTTAGCTTTCGAGCCATCGCCGAATTGGAAAACGCCGAGTGGAAGCAGTTTCCACCTCATGCCATCGGTCCCACGAGCACTATGTGGCACGTCGGCAATCCTCCACCCAGTGTCGATAATCCGGTCGGGACGTATACCGCTGCACTTCCGGTCATCGACCCCCTTATCATTACCCAGAACCTAACGAAAAAGTTCGAGTTGGCCTGCGATCTCTACATCGCGCACACCGCAGACTTCCAGAAGCAGTCGGAGGAGCTGTTTGTGGACAATGATGCACGAGCTCGCGGCCGAGAAAACTTTCTCCGCGTCTCGCTAGCTCGAGTGCTGCAGGGCATCGGCAAAGCTCATCCCAAGATCGACGGCGAGTTGGACGGAGGCCTGAGGAGCGTCGAACAGTACGTCGAAGACTACAACACGAAACTCAACAGGCTGTACAATGACAGGGAGATCACCGCCATCAACCTGCTGACATGGCTCGACTCCGAGCCCATGGCGTTGATGGACGAGGCATGCCGCGACGAAGACGGGAAACCCAAGCCCCCTCCCAATTCGGTGGAGAAGGAACCGAAGTCAAATCCCGCGAGCGTCACCTACGTCGAGGCGGTGACCCTAGCGCTCCGCCGACTCGGAGAAAGCCACAGTGCCGCACAGCGACTAGCGGAAATCATCGACGAGGCTCACAAAAGTCCCGAGCCTGGCTTGCGCCGAGTGTTGGCCGAGTACGTGCTCCCAGAGCGCAAGCCAGAAGCCGATTGGTTGGGCATCAATCGTGAGATCGCCGTGACCGTTTATGATGCTGCCAAATCATGCCTCTTGATCGTCGAACAAATGATCGCTCAAGGGCACGAGTTCCAGTTCATCAAAGGAGCGAGCGGCACCTTAGGCAATAAGGCCACTGCAGCAGCAAAGCAGTTCACTGACTACTTCAACCACCTGTTTGGCGAAGCTTTCGTCGAAGTGGTCGACCAAGATACCGAGCTACGGGCTCTCAAGCAGGCTGGTACGGAGAAGATCAAGCAATTGCGAGCATCCCAATACCCGGCCTCCGTAAGCAAGGTGCTCTCTACAAGTTCCGAGGTTCCTGGCGTGGCGCTTGGTACGGTCAACGTCGCCCTGACCATGCTCGCCTTGGAAGACGCACGACAGGGCACTCTAGCAAAGCAAGCGCAAGCGAGTTTCAACTTCGTGGAGGCCTACGGGCAATTGCTCGAGGAACTCGCAGAGCTTTATGGGAAGAAGGTAGCAGCACGGTCTTTGGGCGCCATCTCGAGCGTGGCAAGCCTCCTGGCAGCAACCGCCGGAGCACGAGACAACTACGAGCAGCACGATTGGGATGCCATGGCGGGGAAGGTCGTGGAAGGAGCCGGTGCTGCTCTGGCTCTTTACGGCGGATACCTATTCTTTGTAGCTCCCAAGTCTGGTCCAGGAGCTGGTTGGTTCCTCCTTGGCGGAACGGTCGTCTCCGGCGCTGGAGCCGCATGGGCACACTACTTCAGCGACTCCGCCTACGAACAATTCGCCAAGTTTTGCGCCTTCGGCAAGGAAAAGGGGGCCTCCGTTCCGGCTAACCCTTGGGCCCTGGTCGACAACTTCCGGCAGTGGTCCCCACCTCAAAAGAGCCTCATCGAAGGCCTCGAAGTACAGCTCAACGCAGCCCAACAGCTGTATCATGGGTTTCAGGTCGAGGGGGATCGAGATCGCCCAGGAGTCATCCACATTGCGCCTTCTGCGCTCACGGAAAATTCATCCTTTCACATCGTATTTCGAGCGTTCTATTTTAAAGAATACCCTCAAGACAGCGAAATAGCTTCGCTCGATGCCGTTCGAGTCGACGGACATGTGCGATTGGACGTAAAAAGTCCATTCGCCGAAACGCCAGGAGGAAAGCGGGAGGACGCGCCACCGAGGCTTGAAATGCTGGAAGGCGTGGAACTCGTCACCGAAAATGCTGTAAAGAGCAACGATGGCGTGCTGGAGGTAAAGCTCGAGCCAGACCCGTATGGGAAGATCAATGGCCCGGCTCTAAACGAACAACTTGAGAAAAGTCCATTTTTGCTCCACCTGGAGTGTTTGGTGCGATTGGATGTCCTTGGTGATGGCGGCATGCAAGGGGAAGGCTCACTCGTTGTGCCCAGAGTGGACGACGGATGGGTCGTTGTTGAGGCGTATTCAAACGAGATTGGTTGGGCGCCCACGCCCCGACAAAGCTTTGGCTCGATGATTGGCAAAACCCTCAATCAAGATTGAGCAACAACTCGGCTACTCGCTCCCGACAGGCGTCGAGTTCCTCAGTCTGCCGAATTTTATCTGGGTAGCGGAAAAGGAGACATGTAAACTCCTCCTCAGGAACTTTCTCGCAAAGATCGCGATATTTCTTAGCCTCTTGTGCCGGAATGGGAGAGAGGGAAGTGGCAACGCCACAAAGCCCTCGCCCTTTGCTTCTTCGGTCCAGCTTGATAAGCTGGCCACACAAACTTGCGTCTGCACGGCAGTAGTCCGACCTCCGGTAATCTTCTTTGGAAGCATCAACAAAAATCTTTTCCTCAACATTGAGCTTGAGGTCCTCCTCCAGCTTGCCCGCAAAGTGGCGGCCTCCGTGTGGGTCTCGCTCGCGTAGGGAACCCGCCGGCCGTCCACCTC
>CAYTRQ010000521.1:0-3805 GCA_964440025.1 uncultured Polyangiaceae bacterium
GAGACGGCCCAGTTTCGACCGGCGAGGGCTCGGTCCGCCCTGCTCCTCCGGGCGCTCCCGCAGACGTCGGTCTCTCGGTGGGAACAGCGGTCGCAGCTCTCTGCGAGACGCGGAGCATTCCTGGCCCTTGGTCTGTTCCTGGGTTCGCGGCATTGCTCGCCGAGCTCGCATGAACCGTCGCCCCGGATCCGATATCATCTGTCAGCGGGGCATCTGCCAATGAGGGTTTTTGCTGAAACGACAGGGCAAAAGCACTCACCGACGGTTGGCGCTGATTCTGATCCTTACTCAGAGCGATCTCCACCGCATTGGAAACCGAAGGGGGGATGCCGGCCGCTCGCCTGCCGAGCGGCTCGGGGTCGAACTGTGTCACCTTGTAAACCACCTCAGCGAGGGTCTGCCCCAAGAACACGTTCTCCCCGGTCACCATTTCATAGAAGATCGCTGCCAAGCTAAAAAGATCCGTCCGACGATCAACGCTGGCGTTTTTCCCCATGGCCTGTTCCGGTGCCATGTACCCAGGCGTGCCCATGAGAACATCTTCCCGCGTCACTTTTGTGGTGGCGTCCTCCAACTTGGAAATGCCAAAGTCCAGAACTTTGGCGCACACGGAGCCATCGGATTGCCGACACAGAAAGACATTCTCCGGCTTCAAATCTCGATGCACGACCCCAGTCTCGTGGGCCAAATCGAGAGCCGAAACGATTTGCAAAAGAATGCCCCGAGCTTCTTCATAGGGAATGGGGCCTCGAGTCAGCCGAGCACGCAGGTCTTCTCCCTCCAGAAGATCCATGACCAAATAGGGAGTCCCATCTTCGAGGGTATTGTAGTCATGCACGTCAACGATGCTCGGATGGACCAGACGAGAGGCAATTTCCGCCTCGCGTCGAAACCGAGCCACCAATTCCGGCTCACTCGCCCCGGTTCCGAGAAGAAACTTGATGGCCACCCGGCGAGGAAGGCGCATGTGCGTCGCCTCCCAGACCGCCCCCATGCCGCCCTGACCCAGCAGTCGTGTCAAGCGGTAGGTCGAATGAAGTTCCGCACCTTCAGAAATGTCCGTCGCTTCCAACAGTGGGTCAAGCTACCGCACTTTGGTATACGTGCACACCGAGTGAGGAAGAGGAGCCACAAAGAGCATGAACGCGAAAAAGGAGCCAAGCACCGTGAGAAAGAACTCGAGGCGATTAATAGGGATTTTGAGCCTGTTTGGAGCAGCTTCGGCCTGTGGCGGCGTCCAGTCCTCCCCTGCTGATCCCCCCACTGAAAAAGCTGAACCTTCCACTGAAGGAGCGGAGACGACCGAGCCTGCGCCCGAGCCCCTGCCACCGGTCGTCCAGACACGAGTCTTCGAGGGACCGGGCAACTTGACGGTAACCGTGCTCGACTTGGAGGGAGGGGACGCAATCATCCAGGTCGACGGTGTTCCCAGTGAACTGAGAGGCAAAGCCTATCGCTACACCTTGAAGAAGAACGGCAGCACTCTGCGCTATCAAACGCCTTGGCATGGCCGCACTCTGAATACTCTCGTCCGACGCAACGAATGGGGGCGGAACCCAACTTGGCGAGCCTACGTGTTGGATGGTCACCAAAACGGACACCGTGTGACATATTCCGATAAAGAAACTTCCAAGGTCGATGTGGACGCCGTCCTCGCCACCCACCAATCACATATCGCCGATGGAAGTGCTGCGGCTTTCGCCGCATTCGATCGCGCCGCGGAGCAAGTGGAGGAAGAACGAGCCTTGGCTCGCGACGTCGCTCGCACGGAAAAGGAATGCGAGCATTCACTCAGCGTCAAGATCGTATGGGATACGGTCAGCCAACAGCAACTGATCGACAAGAGCATTTCCAACTACTGCGGGACGCTCCTTTCCGGAATGCGGAGCGTGTGTCGCTTCGACTCGGGCAAGAAGTTCGTGAAGAATCACATCGAATCGGCCCGCTGTCGCTTCGACGGTGAACACGAGCTCACGGAAGATGAGGGAACGGTAATCTGGGCGATCGGCTTCGAAGCCGTCAATCTAGCCGACAAAGCCCGGGACGCATTGGAGGCGCAAGAAACCAGCAGTGGGATCCCCCTCGGCGACGCCATCCTCACGGACCGCACCACGGTCTGCACGGATAAGACCGGAGAGTACGTCTTCGCCATGGGCCCCCAGGAAGCACCTCACCGCGGCATGGCTTATGGCAAAGGGAAGAAGCTTTCCTACATCCCGGTGCCCCCTCATTTGTCGGAAGGTTGGTTCTTCGATCCTCGACAACCGAACAATACTCGGAACAAGAACTTTCGCGGCTATGATATGCGTCTCTACTCCAGGGTCCAAGCCGACAAGAAAGAGGGCATCTGTGAACTAACTTGCGGCTCCCGAAAGATACCGATGAAACTGCTCACGGGAGACGCAAAGAAAGAGGCACTCAAGGACGTCGATTACCAGCCCAACCCGCACACCCGCGAACCTTACGCCCTCGCGAGCGACTCATATGGAAACTACTACTATGTCGACCGAGGTAATACGGAAGAAACCAAGCGAGACTTTCGCCTCTACCGGGGCAAGAAGGGGGCCCTCAAGCCTCTGAAGATGACGGATCTCACCTCGGACTCGGAAGGAGAAATTTTCGCGTCGGAATCGGGTGAGCTTCGGCTGGTTCTGGGGAACAAAAGGACGCCCGAATCACGACCGAGGAAGGCCGAGTGGATCCGAGGCAGAAGAACGACCGAGCTGACCGCCCTCCCGGTCCATGAAAACTACCCTCTCATCTACAACGAGCTCGGCGTCTATCTGGGAGAGCGACTCGGCGTCCCCTGCGACGATCTCTGATCCGGCAGCGCATCACCACGAAAGGCCCCGCCAGCCCCCCGCGTCCCCCACAGGTACCGCGAGATGCGCGGGCGGCGGAGCCTGCCTGCCCTCTTGGTCGGTGGAGGGCACCAACGTCCCGCGTCTCCTTTGAGAAGACGGTTCGCGCCTGAACGGCGTTCCTTCTTCGCCCGGGTCAATTCACTTGACACGGCAATGGGCGCCATGTATCCGCCCCAAAAATGAAAATGAATTTCGAATGCATTTTCAATCGATCCAGCCAAAAGCGGCCCGGCGATTCGACTTCGGAGAGGCCCTTGTGGCGAGCCCGGGGTGAGAGTTGCGCTCGGTGATCCCCTGGCTACATGCCGGCTTCAATCCTTGGTGGACGCGCACTGGATTGCTGCTGGTTGCTGCGGGTGTCGCCGCCGCGCGCGGGACCGCGGCCCTCGCCCAGGAGCCCCAGCCTCCGCGGGCTCGAGCCAGAGATCGAAACGTCGCGCCCGCGACAGCCGCTCGGCCCTCCACCGAGACGTCCGGCGCGGACGAAGGCTCCGAGGATGAGAGCGTCCCCGACAGTCCCCCCGAACCTCTCGAAGTGGTCGTCCAGGGAAGATCCGAGACCGAACGTCTGCAGCGTTCGTCGCGAGCGGTCCACATCATCGAGACCGAAGAGGCCCGAAAGCAGACGGCCGATCTCGGTGAAGTGCTAGCGCGCGAGCAAGGCGTTGGGGTACGGCGCGGTGGCGGGCTCGGCTCGAGAGCACGTCTTTCTCTCAATGGCCTCTCAAACAACCGGGTCCGCATTTTCCTCGATGGGGTTCCGCTCGAAATGGCCGGGTACCCCTTTGGTATTTCCAACATTCCGGTCAACTTGACGGAGCGAATCGAGGTCTACCGCGGGGTCGTTCCCATCCGCTTTGGCGCCGATGCCCTTGGTGGCGCCATCAACCTAGTTCGCGTCCACAAAGGACGCGAACCAAACAAGCAAGGAAGCGTTCAGC
>CAYTRQ010000522.1:0-3800 GCA_964440025.1 uncultured Polyangiaceae bacterium
CCCACTTCTGGGAGTGCTTCGAAACCGCTCGAAACTATGTTGCCGAGGCACTAGGTCGATCTTCAAAGCGCTTGCGAAGGAAGCAAAGAGTCTTGGGTTCGAGAGCCTCCGGATTACCGGTACGCGAGTGACTGGTGCCTTCATTGGCAAGAAGATTGACACTGTGATCGATTTGTCCAAGTTTTGAGTAAATAGGAGGAACGAAATGTTGGTTCGAGAAATGGACTTGGAAGAGCTTCTCGCGGTTCTTCGGAAGTGCGGTGTAAGCAAGGTCGTCTCGATTCGTGTCCTTGCTGAATTAGGGTACGCTCTGAGTCAGGCGAAGGAACTGGTTCACCACAGCCAAACCTGGAGCGACGTGGCGGCAAATGATGAAGCGTTCCACGAAGACCTTGCCGGAGCCACCGACGAATAAGCGTCTGACTGACCGCCCGTCTTACCCAAAAACGAAATCAGGACGCGAAGAGCGCTCCAGAGGCGACGTCGAGTGGATCGTTGGACGATCAAGCTCCAATAGGACTGAAAGTCATGACCGTTCAGTGAGCGCGGCCGGTGACTTCTGAGGGCAAACGGCGGACGAGAAGGGAAAGTGCGTGAAAGTGGACGCACGTCTCCTGTCGATCGGCGAATGCCAAACGTAGAGGTCCCTAGGCCGCGCGGCGGTAGTCGTGGTGCAGGCCTCCGAGGATCGGTCGGGCGGTTACCTTGTCGAGGGAGGCTGGAGAGTCATTGGAATTGACCGGGCCGTCTCTTTGATGGGGGATGCGACCAATGCCTTGGGAAGGGCGCGAATGATTGTAAAAGTCGACAAACTCATCGACGACGGTTTGCAAGTGCCTCTCGCTGAAGAAGATGATGTGATTGAGACACTCTTGGCGCCGGGTATTCAGGCGTAGAGTTGTTCATCGAAGCTACCAACGTGAGCAGGGCCAAGTTGTTGGACTTCGCTAGCAACGGCCCACTTTCGAAAATTCCGACTCAGGGAACGATTCGTGCAATCACTGTGTTTACAAGGGACGGGGTGGTCAGAATAATCCCGTAGGAAAAGACCGAAATGGAGGGGACTCACGGGGCGGCCGAGCCTCGGGTTGATGTAACTCGAGGGTTCTACGAATCGATTCGAGGGCAAACGGATGAACACCAGGTGCTTGAAGGAACCCTCGCCCCGGAAGAATCTAAAAACATGTAGGAAGCCTTGCCGGCCAGCTGCCCGGTACGGGTAACGTGCACCTCACTGGAAGCTTTTGCGACGCCAAAGTCGAGCACTTTAGCGACCCCGTGCTTCGAGCTCATGATGTTTTGCGGAGAGACATCGCGATGCACGAGGTGGAGCTGGTTTCCAGAATCATCACTCAACTCATGCGCAGCGTGCAGACCATGGAGCACCTGAACTCCGATGCCCGCTGCGACCTGAGGGGTCAACAGGATATCGCGCTGGCGAGCCTTCTTCAGGAGGTCCTTGAGCGTAACGCCCTCGATAAACTCCATCACGAGCGTGAGCTCACCCTCTTCTTCGAGGACGTCGAGGGTCTCTACGATGTTCGGGTGACTCAGGCGTGAGATCAAACGGATTTCATCGGTGAACCGCGCCACAAAGTCCGGATCTTCGGCCAGATGACTGTGCAGCCGCTTGATGGCAAGGTGCCTCTGATAACCTAGAGCTCCTCGCTTCAAGCCGAGATGGACGGTGCCCATGCCACCCGCCGCAATCCGTGGGCCGAGGAGATAGCTTCCTGCCGCGTGGCCAAACGCTTGGGCTTGGTTCCTGGGAACACTCTTGGACTTGTATGGCGAGGTGACCGACACGGTGAAAGGGGGGAAACAGAAAGGGTGGGGAGAAACGAAGATGAATCCTGCGCAAATTAAGCTTCGACAGATAGGTGAATGCATGGGTCTGGCACTTCGATCATCAAAAATGCAATTTCTCGCCAGGACATGCTTCCATCAGACCTACCGGCCGGTCGGACTCGCTGCAGTGAAGGTTGGAGGATTCGGCACTTGTGTTGACGGGACGCGGGCCTGTTTTCGCGGTGCTTGTTCTCGAGGGTGTCGTTTTTGGGGCGCGTCTCTTCGGAGACCGCTCCAGGCGCTCGAAGTAGGCATCTTCCCTTCACTGTTGTTCAGTTATGTGAGCTTATTCAGTGATGTGAGCGCTTCGTTGTCAGGTCAGCCGGTTTCACTTGTCTGTTGCTGGAGCCAGTGTTGCTGGAGCCAGTGTTGCTGGGGGCGGTGTCAAAAAAGCTCCAGAACAATGAGCCCAGCGCATCGTAGACGCCGTGCCAGCCCAAAACGTGAGAGATCAGTCCGTCAGATCCCCCACCGATGAGCGTACCAATGGCCAACCCTTCCGAATCGAAAACCAACGAGCCGGATTCGCCCGGACGACCGAATGGAGGTGATGCAGAAGCGCGGCGGACAGGAAGCACTTGTCCATACTGAGCAAAGGTCCCATCGCAGAGTCGGGCTTGGACCTGCGTCAAGTGGGGGCGAGCTACGGTTCCCGGTACCCACGCGCGTTCCAACACCGAAAAATAGGAAACCCTGTCGCCGGCGTTGAGGGCATCAAAGCGAACCCCGAAATGAGCCGGTTTCTCTGCCAATTTTTCGTCTCGAAAGTCACCAGCGGCTAATTCAAGCAGCGCATAGTCTCGGTCGATGGAAATGGCCCCGGACCTCACCGTTCCTCGGAACACCTCATCTTTTGAGCTTCGTACTTCGACGCTGGCGACAGGTTCTTCCGCAGAGGCTCTGCGCGCGAGCCTGTTTCTTTTTAGGGGAAGAACCCCGTGTCCAGCGGCAAGAACCAAGTAGCCTCCATTCTCTGTTCGCGTGAACAACGATGAACGTGACAAACGCGGCCGGGGGTATCCCTCACAGCTGATCGTCAACCAGAAGGGGGGCCCGGAAGTCAGCCCCTTGGAAACCCGTTTCTCTCTCATTCCGTCCTTTTTGGCGGTAGGGGTGCAGCACTTGAATGAAAGGAATAGGGGTTTTTCAACTTTCTAATGGCGCACTGGTACGGGTTAGGGAGGCGCACGAACTCATACTGGTCTTTGAAGATTTTCAGAAAAGACTCGATGGCAAGCCGTGGCGAGAATCGGGGATCGGCAGCATCTGGCACCCGATAGTGCCTCGATATGAAGGCGGGATCGCTCCAACCAAAATCATCCATCAACATCACCCCTCCTACCTTGAGCCGGCTGAACGCAGGCACGATATCGGTGAGCACATCCCAAGCGAGGTGGCTGCCGTCGATGTAGAAGAAATCCACCGATCCGGCTGAAAACAGCCCCAGATGGTCGAGCAGGGTTCCACAATGAATCTCGACGTTTTGGTGCCGCCGCAAGTTGTTGAACAAGCGTGTTCGACCTTCCAAATCGATGCAGTGCAGCGTGCCGCCTTTTGGAATCACATGATCGAGCATCCATGCCGCGGATCTCCCCTCGAAAGAACCCACTTCTACGAGTGTCTGCGACCTTGCGAGCACAGCAGACGTACGGAAGAGGTATTCGAAGTTGACGCGCACTCCAGAAAACCAGTCAGTCGAGAATTCATACGGCAGATCACGCACGACACAAGCATAGCAATTCCCCTTCCCGAAACGGACCCGCCCTCATCGTTCCGCGGAAGCCTTCCCCGCCAGGGCTGCGCGGAGCAGAGCCTCGAAGTGGGCGCCGGCTGATTGAGTGTCGGCCGGCGGGGGATCAGCTGACAGAGGCAGACTCTGCTGCGCGGCTCGAAGGCGCGCCTCGGCTTCCTTTCTTTTGAAGCCAAGGCGAGTCAGGGCCAGCAGCACCCGT
>CAYTRQ010000523.1:0-3796 GCA_964440025.1 uncultured Polyangiaceae bacterium
CGTGGGGGCGAAGCGTAGGGGGCCAGTTGTGCGGGCCGGGCTATTGAGCCTCGAAGTCGTATTTCCCGAGAAGGATGTTTCCGTCTGGGTAGAAGATGGACACGTGGCATCGGTCACCAAGTTCGTCGCGTACGACATCGGGGATAGGCCAATTGGGCCACAGCCCCCGCCAATGACCCCCTTCTACTGCGCGGGAAGAGGATGAAGGCGGCGGAGAGAAGACCGACCCGGATTCAGAGGAGAAGCAGTAGCGTCCCGTGTCAGTGGCAAGGACCATTGGCGGGGACGGCCCGACGAGAGGCGGGCGTTGGATTCAGCTTCTTCTCGCTACGCGACGCGTTGCTGAAGCTTGCCGGCTTTTTCCAGCTTCTGATGAATCGCGCTCGGGCTCAGCTCTAGCCCGTTGGGCCAGCAAAGAGCTCCGAGGTCCAAGAAGAATTTCTTGAACTCTTGGACGTCGCGCAGCGACTCTGTAAGCGGGCTCGGCCGCTGCAACGTATCCCTCAAGTCGTACTCCCCGCGGGTGCCGTCCGAAAACTCGAGCTCAATGACGAAGTCGTCGAGATGGGTGGCTTTCGTGATCTTAATCATTGTCAGCGCCGGGAATTCGTTCGAGCGGGAGGAGGGCAACCGCCTTGTTCCAGTTTGCCAGAAGTTCGGCCTGGTGGTCCAGGCACCAGTCGCGAACCAAACGGTGTGCCCTTCGAGGTAGCCTTCCTTGAAGGATGTCGCCAGTCGAAATCTTAATCAGCGCTTCGTTCCCCTGGTACTCTGCGTGGATGTGCGGGGGCGCATGATCGTCGTGATACATGCGAATGTAGATGCCGAAGAATGAGGAAATGACTGGCATTTCGTAGAGAATCTAGCGCCACAATGGGCCCTTGACCATCACCGAAACCTACACCCATGACCTTTCCCGTCGGCAACAGACTCCCCTCCCGTGCGCGCGAGCACGCCGTAGGCGCGCGGAGTCCGCATGAGGGAGGGGCGTGCCTTCCGCAGCGAAGCGAGGACAGGCACGGGGGAGGGCTGGCTCCATACACCCTGGGGAAGATGACCAGCCTCATCAGTCCGAGCCTGTCTGGCCCCATCACGACCAACATCGCCTACGACGGACCGCTGACCACGGATCTGTTCTGGAGCGGCCCCGTGGCAGGCCAAGTCAGCTGGACCTACAACGACCGCTTCCTCATCGAGACGGAGACGATTGGGGCATTGCCTGAGACGACGGTCACCACACAGGACGGCAGCGGAACTGAACTGGAGCCAGTTGGGATACGATGCAGAGTTTGATGCTTCGCTGACAGATGCCGACACGGACTACAACGAAGCCGACCAGCTGCTGACCCACGGCGATACCACGTACTCGTGGAACAACTTCGGTCAGCTAGCTTCGAAGACGGACACGTCGACGGGGAGACGACTTTCTACGACTACGATTTGTACGGCAATCTGCTCTCTGTCGCGCTGTCGGACGGCAGAACGATTGAGTATGATGTGGATGGGGCAGGAAGGCGTGTTGGCCGCCGAGTCCTGGACTCACAAGGCAATGAGCTAGAATATCGCGGGTGGATTTATCGCGACCTTCTGAGGCCGATTGCGGAGGTGGATGCTACTGGGAATGTGGTGGCGCGGTACATCTACGCAGATGGTGCTGGGTCGCGGCAGAATGGAGTGGGGCAGCTTTCCACCAGGCTCGGCGTCAATCAAGATATGTCTCTGCCGTTTGCTGGGAGCAATGTGCCCGAGTTTATCGAGGAGCTCGATGCCACCGGTGGCGTCGAACGCACTCTGACCTTGGTGACCAACCAGGTGGGGACGGTCGAACTCGTCACGGACGCTGCGACCGATGAGGTCGTGCAGCGGCTGGAGTATGATGATTTTGGGCGCGTCCTGTCCAATTCGAATCCGGTCGTGCAGCCGTTCGGGTTTGCTGGTGGTCTGCTAGATGCGGATACGGGGTTGGCAAGGTTTGGGGCGCGGGACTATGAGCCATCGACGGAACGTTGGCTGTTACGTGATCCGCTGGGGTTCGACGCATACGGAAGCAACTTGTTTGCCTACGTTCTACAGGAACCGATTCAACTTACAGATGCGAGGGAGTTAGACGTCAATTGGACATGCGCAACTGTCGCCGCGCGTTTTGTTGCCCATTGCACGGCGTGTGTGGGGTTTGGGGCCGCTGCTATCTTGGATCCAGAGCTCATTTCCAAGGCGGCTGCGGCCGGTGCAGCCGCGTCGCAGTGCATCAATTGCGACCTCCAATTCAAGGCGATGGATGATATTTGCAATCCTGATCCTGATCCCGAGCCAGGACCGTCAGAGCCCGCGTTCGAAGCTGGGAGATCGGTCATTCATTGATGCGGTTCTGTATCGTGCCCGAACCGGAGTTCTCTGGCGCGACCTACCCGAGCGCTTTGGACCTTGGAAATCGGTCTACAACTGCTTCGACAACTGGGCATCGAATGGCATTTGGGAGAAGATATTCAGGGCGCTTCGCGGCGCCGACGAACCGGAAGGCCCTATCGTCGATGGGTCCGTGGTGCGTGCACACCAAGACTCGGTGGGCGGAATAGGGGGATCGAGAGAAACGCTCTTGGTCGCTCTCGAGAAGGCGTTTCAACCAAAATCTACGCACTCATCGACACCGATGGTCGTCCGCTCCACATCACGCTCACGCAAGGGCAACGCCACGAAATGATTGCGGCAGCCGAGTTGCTCGAACATGCTCGGGGCGACGCGTTCATCGGCGACACCGGGTACGACTCAAATGAATTCATCGATGCTGTCCGGGCTCGAGGGATGAGACCGGTGATTCACTGCAAGCCGGAGAGGACGCAGAAACGCCGCCTATCCCGCGCTTTCTACGCGAAACGCTACCTCGTGGAGTGTTTCTTCCATGACCTCAAACGCTTTCGCGCCATCGCGACCCGCTACGATAAGACTTCCCAGAACTACCTCGCACTTGTCCATCTTGTGCCTCCCCCCCCGTTTTCCGGACACCCCAAAAAGCGTAACAATGCGCGAGGAGTGATCCATGTCCCAAACAAAAAGGAGGCGTCGACAGCGGGGCAAGTTCACACGTGAGTTCAAGGTCGATGTCGTCAAGCTGCACCGCAGCGGGAACGAGTCCATTCGTGAGGTGGCCGAGCGCCTGGACCTATCAGAAAGCACCGTACGCACTTGGGTAAAGCAGGTAAAGGTCGATGAACAAGGTGGCACAGGCAAGGACTTGACGACCGACGAGAAGGCCGAGATGGCTCGCCTTCGTCGTGAACTCAAGCGCGTTACGCAGGAGCGAGACATCCTAAAAAAAGCACTGAACAATCAACCTGTCAATGCAACATCTGCTTGAGCGCTCCGGAAGGTGTTTGGTAGTGGAGCGTTCGTCGAGGTCGTTGGTTCAGCTTGCGAGCAACTCGATTCAGCTCGACCTGTGAGTAAACGGACAGGTCGACCCCTTTTGGAAAGTACTGACGAAGAAGGCGGTTTGTGTTCTCGTTGCTGCCACGCTGCCATGGGCTCTTCGGGTCGCAGAAGTAGACTTGGACATTCGTGGCTGTGGAGAACAGTCGATGTTGAGCCATCTCCGTTCCTCGGTCCCACGTCCGTGAGCGCCGGAGTTCCGCTGTCAGGCGACGGACCTTATTCGCCAGCGTAGACGTGACGCTTTGCGCATCCTTCCGCAAATGGGCAGCAAGCTCCTTCTTCAGGACTCCCCGAGCCTGCACGAAGAGGCTGCGATAGATGGTTTCATGAGAGACACTCATTATCGGATCATTCGGATACTTTGTGC
>CAYTRQ010000524.1:0-3792 GCA_964440025.1 uncultured Polyangiaceae bacterium
GATGACATCGGCGACTTTGGCGAGCTCGTCCATAATGGTGGCCTCCGGCACGTAGGTGAGCTTCTCGTGCTGTTTCTTCCCGTTGGCACAGCGGAGATAGGGATAGACCTTCCCGCCCTTACGCTTGATCTCGGGTGTAACCCGGCAGCCGCACTCTCCGCAACGGAACAGGCCTGCGAGCGCGTGAGGCTCCTTCGCGTTCCGCTTTGCCGCCGGGGTCCGGTTGAGGGCTTGCAGGCTCTCCCACTCGGCGTCGGTGAAGACGCGCTCGTGCGTGCCGGTGTACCACTCGCCTGCCCAGCGAAAGCGGCCCACGTAGAACGGGTCCTTGAGGATCTTCTCGACGCGAGCGACGCGCCCGGGACCCGTAAAGCCCTTGAGCTTGTTCGAGGGCACCAGTCCCTCTTTGACCAGGAGCTCGGCGATGAGCTTGAAGGAACAGCCCTCGATACGGAGCTCCCGAGCTCGCCTGACGAGTTTGCGACCCCAGGGCGTCAGCTCGTTCGTCCCACCGCGGTCTCGGGTCTGACCATCGGCTGTCTTCGGACGCACGTTCACGTAGCCGAGCGCCGGGCGCGTCGGGTAAACGCCGTCCTCAGCCTTGCGCCGCATCGATTCCGTGGCGCGCCGAGACAGCTCGCGGCTGTAATGCTTCGAAGTGAGGCTGTTCACGTCGGCAACCAGCCAGTCGCTCGCCGGGGTGCCCTTGTTGAAGGAGCGCCCCTCCGAGGCAAGATGAAGCTCGAAGTCTCCACGCTTCACGCAGGTCTCGATGAACTCGTAGTCGGTGAAGTTGCGGCCCACGCGGTCGAACACCCAGAACACGACGTGCCGAATCGCCTCGTTTCGGACCCGGGCTAGGGCGTTGCGGAACTGTGGTCGAGCCGAGGAGTCCTTGCCGGACTCGTGAATCTCGACGATGTCCACCAACTTGAAGCCCTTGGCCCCGGCGAAGCCGACAATCCCACTGCGTTGAACGTCCGGGGAGTTGCCGTCCGCCTGCTTTGTCGAGGAGACGCGCACGAGCCCGGTGGCGGCACCTCCTGCGCCGCTCTTCTTGCGGCTCACGACGCCCCTCCGCGCTTCTCGCCCTAGCCCGCGAGGATCGCAAACGCCTCGCCGAGTGACTCCACAGCGTCACTGTCGATCAAGGTAACTGTGTGATGCCGCATCATCTCGTCGTTCCGAACGTAGTAACCGAACTCAAAGCCGTCGGATAGCTCTCGACTTCGAACCAACATGACGTGGCCCGCTTCGATATCGCCGATGTTCACCCCAGGCAGTCGTTCTTCGATCTCGGTGCGCAACGCCGGGGAGATCATCATCGCAAGGTACTGGACGAAGTCGCGGAAGAAGATGCTTTCGTCTGTGTCGTCCCAGATCGGTCTGTTCGACGTACGACCCTTGGGGGGTGCAGAAACACTGTGCAGGGTACGTGCGTCAGTCATGGCTTCAAAAAGTGTGTAGGAACCGTTTCTGTGCACAGTGGGCTGGGTCGGTCATGCGGGGAGTGAGCTCGATAGCCTGGAAGGCTGTGGTGCTTCGCTCCGCTCCGCACCACGCTCGCTGTCGAGAACTCCGTTCTCTCCCGCGAGCTAGCGACCTCGAACTCTTGTTGAGTAGAGCGCGAGCGAAGCGACGCGCTCGACGTCGCCGGAAAGAGGGAGCGAAGCGACCCCGGCGACGTCGGTCCCCCATCCCCCAGTTCTCTCGCAACCGTCCATGGGCCACGTCTGATGGGGGTACTCTCGGATCCCTCGGATAGGGAGTGGAGTGACCCAGAAAACACGGAGAATCTGCTCCAGATCCCGCGAGCGCTAGCCCCGGTACGGGCGATTGAGCGCCCTGGTACGGGCGAGAGAAAGCCCCGCCTAGTCCTACGCATGTTTCCCTCCCCGGTAGAAGAACTCGGTGTCCAAGCTCACGGTCGGGATCGTGCCCATCCTCAGTCGGAGAACGCCGAGGTCCGCAAGCTTCGTGAGCGCCTTGTTCATCCGGCGCCATCCTTCCGCCTCCCGCCTTGGGTCGATCAGGAAGAGGTCAATCAGTACCGACCGAGCGAGCTCTACTTCCAGGCGATGCTGGATTGGAGCCCCCTTCGCCTTTCGGCCGCGGTGCCGATAGTACAGCCAGAACAGGAGGCGGGCGGCAGTGTCATCAAGCTTGGATCTCAGGGAGAAGATCCGGGCGGGTAAGAGCACGAAGTAGGTGGAGCGCGGTGGAGGGTAACACCGGAGCAGGATATGCCCTTCATCGCTGTCGAGCAGAGGTCCTTGGAAGGCGTCCCCGACGCGCCGAGACCGTCCTCGGTCCGAGCGCTCAATAACGGCCAGGTCGAAGTCCACCTCAAGAGCCGCGATGCGCGCCAGACTGTGACGGAGGCATCGCCAGGCGCTGGCCGGGAACGTTCCCTTGTCTGGTCCGGTCTTGGCGCGCCGGTATCCGAGCACTTCCAAGAGCTGGCCAGGGTGGAACGGGAATCGAACCTCCGGGATGCCGTGCGTGGTGAATTCGCACATCCGGTGGGGCTGAAGGCTCGCTAGACAGTGCAGACCGAGGAGCGTGAAAAGGTCCGTCCTCGGCTGAACACCGCCGGTTTGCTGGTGACGAAAGGCGCTTGGAGCCGCTTGAGCCAAGCGGGGATGCATCCGGAACCACATGTCCGCGCTCATCGGTCCACCACCCGCGTCTCTTCGTCCACGCGAAGTAACTTCACCTTGGCCCCGGCTTGCTCGGCGCGGCTCTTGTGGATTGTCAACTCGATGGGGACCGGACGCGCAGGCTCCGCGCGTGCCAGTGGGCGCGGCTCCGCCCGCAGCCCAAGCGCCACGTCGAAGTCGTATAACTGGCTGCCCGAGCCCCTTACGTCCAGGTTGCTCTTGGAGCCGGCCCCCTCCTTTGAAAGCCGGCAGATGCACAGCACGCACAACCCGAGCCCGTCCACCATTGTCTGGATCCGATCCAGCGTCCGATCCTCGCCCGTGGTCACGTTCCTTTCGGTCGGGAACCACAAGCGTGCGGTTTTTGCGAAACTGTCGATGACGAGCATTCCCCTCGGCTGTCTCCCCAGTCGGCGGGGCCAACCTCGCCACTCGTCAATCTCGTCGACGCTTGGGCAGTTGGACCGGGTGAACACACCCAGCCGACGGCCGTGAAGACGCGACCACTCACGGAACCGTTCGAAGTCCTCCTTCCGACAATCTCCCGACTCCACTTGTCTCCGGGGTACACCCAGGATGTTGGCGGCGAGGGTGGAGCGTATCGAAGCCCCTTCTATTTCGAGGGAGAGGTACATCGCGGGCACGCCAAGGTGCTCAACAACGTGCCGCACGATCGAGACAGCAAGGGTCGTCTTGCCCTTGCCCGGCTCTAAGGCGATTCCCCAGATCCCTCGAATCCCACCGATCCGGCGATCCAGCTCGGCATAGCCTGTCGCGAGGCCTCGCATCCTGGTCCCGCCGGGGGCTTCAAACAGCTCCTGATACAGATGGAGGTCAGCAGCCATACTTCCCGGAGGCCCCTTGCGAGTCACGAGTCATCCTCCTCGGATTCGTCCGCGCTGCTGCTCTCGATGAAGAGCCAATCGTCCTCAATCACGAACGTGCCGTCGTCCAGAGCGTCAGCGACCTCGTCGATGATCACGAACTCCACTCGCGCGGCGCGATACACCTGCCGCGAGATCTTCAGGGGGCGACCCCGACCGAGGCTCCGGCCACCCTCAGGCAGGGTCCATTCGCGCCCGCGTCTCTTCCGAGTTCGGGTCAGGACTTCTGCGAAGCCATCGACGATGAA
>CAYTRQ010000525.1:0-3783 GCA_964440025.1 uncultured Polyangiaceae bacterium
GAGCTGCAAGAAAGTGCCCATCGGGGAAGGCAAGATACACTTGAGTCACCCCAGGTCGTCCAGTGGCCAGATCGAGAAGCTCTCGAGCGGCGGGACCGAAATCGCGGCTTTCCCATTGCCCGCCCAGAGGGGTCAAGCTTCTTGCGAGGCCGGGCAAGAGATCGACAATGGCATCGGCTTGCCCGAGGGCCGATTCGAGACGTTGCTTCGTCAACGTCGTTTGCTGCGCGAAGCGTTCGGTCGCCATCCTCTTGCTGACGCGCGAAAGAGCCCCTTGCCCCACGATGGTCAGAGCGATCCCCACGGCCAAAACGAGGAGTGGAATCAGCGCCATGATGGCCCGCGGTGAAGTGATGGCGCTGGGCCTTCTTTCTGGCGGCAGCTCGACGGTGAGTCGTGCTTCGGCGCGTTCAACGAGCTCGGCGCGTTCGACTCGTTGGGTGTGCTTGTCCCGGCCGCTCGATCCCTCGCGGAAAGTGCTCGACCTCGTGGGGAGAGGGGGGCTATTTGGCTTCGGGCCTGCCATTGCCCGCAGCAGACCATGAGTCGCTGGTTCTCGGAAGCGATGGCGATCCGGGAGTCGGAGCGTTGTTCTGCTGGCGTCCCCTGGTATGCCTTCTCCATGAGCGAGGCGTCCGGTCCGCAGTCCCCCCTTTTAGCCCTTCTGGAACAGGTCGAACGAGAGGTCCATCTGAGGCGGCGCGATCTGATCGGCCGACTTGCCCCGATCGAGGCCTCTCTCGCTGCGTACCGTCGTGCGGTGGAAGAGCAAGCCGCTCTGCAGTACGCCTCTTCCCATTCTCTGGCGCGGCCCTCGAGCTCTGGACTGAGCCCCGAAGCGGCTGCTCGGCAGCTTCTCGAGGCGGTCAGGGCTCTTCCGGAGCTGCCTCAGGAGCCTGCGGAAAACCGGACGCACGGGGACCTTGCTTTCGGAGAGACGGAGTCCACCCCTGCGACCGATTCGGCTCGGCCGGCCGCGAGTTCGGCATCCTCGGAAGAGCGCGGAGAGACAAAGCATGGGGAGTCGAAGCGCGGGACAGCACTGCGGGACCAAGCCGAACGCGGAAAGGTAGGCGGTGGGGACCGGAGACGCCGGCCACTCTCCGAAGTTCTTCCTCGTGTGGCGACCGCCTGCCAGAACCGACGCCTCGCCGTGGTCGGAGCCCTCTCGGGCCGGCGCAAGCCGCTTCCGCCACCACTGGAAGAAGTCACGGAGTGGGTCGACACGCAGGATGGCGGAGGCAAGTCCGTGGGAAACCTCCCGCAGCGGATCCGCCAGGGACGCCTTTTCGGTGTGATCATTTGCGATCAAGCCGTTGCGCATAAGCATACTGATCCTTTAGTGGCAGCGGCTCGAGCAAGTGGGGTTCCCATCGGGTTTGCGGCGAAAGGGGGCGCTGGAAGCATTGCCCGAGCTCTTGAGGCCATCGAAGAGCAATTGGAAAGTGCCGAACCGGGGACGGACGTTCGTTGAATCCTCGCGGCGTGAACGTTCAAGCGTTCCGCCGTGAGACTCTACTGTTCCTCGTCGTCGTACGGATGGGACACGACACAGGCGTTAACCCCTCCCACGCCCATAGAAAGCTTGCCCACTGGCCCTTCGGGGATCTGAACAGGGCGGTCCATCACCAACGCTTGACCCAAGCCGCGGATGCTGTCGTGAACCTCTGCCGGAGAAAGAGTTGTTGGGTAGAGTTGGCCTTGCGCTACGCCCAGATATTGCGCGGTCAGCTCCCACCCTCCCCCGACGCCCATGCCGTGTCCGAAGGTTCCCTTTCGAGCGCTGACGGCCGCTTCATGAGGCAACACGCCCTGGAGGTTGAACAGCTCTTGATAGTCGCCAGGGGTCGCCGTTGCGTGGAGATCCCAGGAAACGATTTGTTCCGGTTCTATCTCCGCTTGACCCATGGCGGCGCGAACGGCCTGCTGGGGACCGTCGACCGAAGGAGTGATGATGTGGTCCGCGTCGGAGCTGAGCCCCACGGCTCGTGGTTGAATTCCGAGCGGCGAAAATCCTTTATCGCGCCCCCACTTCTCGTCTCCCAGGATCCAGATACAGCTTCCGCCTGCCACATGGGTCCCTTTCAGTTGAGTGAGGGGCTTGGAGGGACAACCGTCGGCCGAGAGGACTCGGGCTGTGTAAAAGGCTCCGACCGACAGTGGGTGGGGAGGAGGATCGGCCGAGCCGATGACAACGAGTTTTGCCCGTCCTTGTTCGATCGCGTCCATACCGAGGGAAAGGGCAATGCCGAAGCTCGAGCACGCGCCGATGGGAGCAAACGCAGGTCCTGTAATTCGCCCCAACATGGAGATCTGGGAGGCTGGTGTATTTGGGATGTTCCACAAGACGTTGGCGGAAACTGAGCTCCAAGGGGGAGGAGGGGTCTTCCACTTCTCCTGAAGTGCTACGAGACGTCGACTCTTGTCTCGAAGCAGTTTCATCTTGCCGGCATCCACTTCCCCCTCGATGAATTGCGACTCGATTTCCCTGAGCTCATCGAGATAGCGTCGAAGTGCGTCCGATTGACTTGCCCAATAGCCGAACCATTCGTCTTCTGCCCGTTCGCGTTCGTCTGGGTCGGAAAGGGTTGCCGGATCGAGCGGTGGGGGAGCAAGTAGCGGATCCGGGGTGAGCTCTCCGGCGAGGAAGGCGCGCAGGCGTTCGTTTCTTTCTGGAGAGCTCCAAAAGCGGTTCCAGCGGCGTTGAGCTCGGTAGTGCTCGAGTGATGTGTTGTAAAGAGTTGGCAGTGCACCGAGTGCATTGCCAACGTAGACATGAGCCTGTGGCCCGAGCTCTGCGAGGAGCTGTTCAATCCCGGGGTTTTGAGAAAGAGCTTGGATGAACGACCCGACCGCGTACAGCGACGTGGGATCCATCTTGTCTCGCAATTGTCGGGCTCGACTGCGAGGAAATCGCTCACTCAACCATGGTTCGTAGTCGGCGAAATCGAACTTTGGCCGTCCGACGAGAAACGAGTCCGGCCCAAACCCATTGAACGGCTCGAGAAATGACTCTCCCGAGGCGAGCTTGCTTTCAAACTCCTCGATGTTCGCGGCACCAGGGGCTACGATTCCCCAACCGAATACGGCTGCTCTCGTCATGCTCGTTCCGGGGCTCGAAGCCCTGAGAGGCGACTCTGCCAGCCGATCCAACGGAGTCAATGGGCATCGAGCGGTCCTTCGAGGACGCATGTCGGTCGCCGGGGCCTGAAAGATCAGGCCCTTGCTGACCGACTTCCCGTGGAGATTGCGTGCAGGTTGATTCTCGCTGGCTCGCGCCCACTTGCAGATGCGCATCAAAAACGCAACATGCTCTGCCCGGAGGAGAATTCTTGACTGAGTCCACGCATCAGCTGCATGCCATCAACGAGTCGGCCGCTGGGATCAGCGGCATGTCTGTGTACGTTCCTTCGCTCCGAGTTCCTCTTGAACAGTGGTGCGAATGGACAGGCAATCCTTGGGGAAAGGTTGAAAAGGTCATTGGCCGGAGTTTTCGCGTCCCAGCGGCGCACGAGAACGTCTACACGATGGCGGCCAACGCTGTTCTGCAGCTCATCCTTCGCTATGACGTCGATCCCGTGCAGGTTGGCTTTCTCGGTCTTGGCACGGAGTCGAGCACTGACAACGCCGCTGGGGCCGTGATCGTCCGCGGGATGGTGGATCGGGCTTTGGAGCAGCTGGGGAGGCCACGTCTTTCGCGCAGCGTTGAAGTGCCCGAGTTCAAGCATGCGTGCCTCGGGGGAGTCTACGCGCTAAAGAGCGCCCTTCGCTACGTGAGTTTCG
>CAYTRQ010000526.1:0-3775 GCA_964440025.1 uncultured Polyangiaceae bacterium
GGAGCCAGATCGACCAGGTGAGACTTGTGGTTCAGAGGAAGAGCTTCTGGTAGCTGTTCGGCATCAAACAAGGTGGATAGATTGTGCTCACTCCTGGCATGGACGATCTGAAACGCGACGCCACCCACGTACTTTCTTCCCCGGTAGCTGAATTCGAGGGGGCGAGCCACGGTCCAACCCTGGCCGATCCGCTTCCACTCGGTTTCTGAGAGGCTTTGAGGAGCTGGAAAACCTGTGTTTTTGTTTTCCGACGTCTGGTCAGCCGATCTGTTATCCGTTCGACCGCGCGGTACAGAGCTCCATTCACGGGCGGCCAGTTGCCAGCTGGTCGTCAATCGTCGAGGGAGGGACGACTTTCCAGATAAAATTTCGAATCCCTCTTCGGGGGAGCCTTGTTCGTGGCGGTGGCTGGGGGCCGACTTTTGCACGTGCGCGCTGGATTTCGCCTGAGTATCCAGCTCGGTCCATGATGAGGGGGACGCTGTTTTCGATCTGTGTCCGTGTGGGTAGGGCGCTTGATGCCCGACGCCGACGGCAGGAGGAGTCGAGGGGGGTCGGGGAGGCGAAGAGTGGCCCTGGGCGCACCCACTGCTCATTGCCAGAGGCGTGGCCAGCAAGAGCCAGCGACTGAGAGCTGTGCACTTCCCCAACACGATACGCAAAGTTTAACCAGCGAGGGCGTTCTTGTGGCGCCCCTTGGCCCGGAATGACATTGAATTACAATCAATGACACTCCTGGAGGTTGGAATGATTCCTCGGAGAGCGAACCCTTTTACTCTGCAGCCAAATATGTCGGGGAGGTTCATCCAGGCGAGATGCTCGACGCCGCTCGCGAGGCAGGGGGTTGATGCCACTCGCCGATGCAAAGGCGTCCGACGCCGCTCGTGAGGTGAGGTAAAAGGACACAGTGGGCGGATCTGCACGGCTGGCCGAGCCGTGACGCTCTGAGGAGCCGAACAGAGCGCCGGCCCTCCTCCCGCAAGCTGGCATCCCTGATGCAAGGTGTAGGTGGCTAAGATGGCAAAAGATGATGACGGTCCGAAGGGTAAGCTGAAGTCGATGGGCATGGTGTGGAACCGTTTCCTAAAGGGGGGCGAGGCCATCACCTTCAATGTGCTTCGCATCGTGTTGGGAGTGATCATGACGGTGCATGGCGGCATGAAACTCGCCAACCCGGAGGAGACCGCAGCTGCTTTTTCGAGCATGGGGATCCCGTTTGCGGAAGTTTCGGTCTATCTGGCTGTTGCTGGTGAGCTATTGGGGGGTTTGGGGCTGGTGTTTGGCCTTCTTACGCGTGCTGCGGCGATCGGTCCGGCGCTCACGATGGTTGCCGCGATTCTTTTCGTCCACCTGGGAAACGGATTGCTTGCGAGCAACAATGGGTGGGAATATCCACTCGTTATTTTCTTATTGGCGCTCCACTACGCCTTCCGGGGACCAGGGAGTTTCAGCGTGGATGCGCTTTTGGCTCGGATGCGATCGGAGAAGCGCCAGAAGGACCACGGTCTGGGTTCGGCACGAACGGCCTAGAAACGCATCTCCCAACCTCGAAAGGTTCCCCGGTGTTCTCCGAGCGGGCGGGTGAGGCGAGCAGCAGCGGAGCCCTGTCCGGCTCCTCGCCCCAATTTGGGGGGCGCAAGGACCGCCCGACAATCGCGCTCGGTCATTGAGGTGCGGCCGAGCCGCGAGCAAACGGGAGGGCCCTCCGTCCGCGCTGCGGCAAGAACGTTTTGCAGGACAACACCGCTTGGACCGGGGCCAGCTTGTATTGGGGCCAGTGATTGAGCTAACTCCTCCAGCTCATCCTGGCCTTTCTCTATGATCAGTTTTCTTAGATGGAAAGTGGTCACCGCTTTTGAATTGCGCGACGCATTTCGCTCGAAGCTGGTGGTCATCATCGTGACTCTTTTTGCCGCTGGGGCCGGCCTCGGCTCCATGGGATTCATCCGCTCGCTCCAAGAGTCGGAGCGTGCGGCCCGGGATTTCCTTGCGGCGCAAGCCAACGTTCCTCCAGAAACCATCCCTGTCGAGGCCGTCCGTCAGCGGGCGATGGAACTTCTCATTTCGATGGTTCAGGACGAAGAGCTGCGAGCCGTCTTGCTCGAGATGCAACCCCTGGCCATCTTCTTTGGCTACATCGCACAAACGGCGGTGCCTTTACTCGTTTTGGTTCTGTCGGCCGGGGCTCACGCAGCAGACATCGCTCGCGGCAGCTCGCGGTTCGCCTTATTGCGCTCTGATCGACCGACCTGGGCCTTGGGAAAGCTCTCTGGGCACGCCGGGCTCCTTCTGCTTGGGCTCTCCGTTGCGGCGGTGGTTTCTGGCGCTTGTGGGAGCTACGCGCAGCCAGAATTCGAGTCCCGCACTTGGGCTGCACTCCTCCTCGCGGCTCTAAGAACCTTCATCTATGGGTTTGCGTACCTCGGTCTTTTTTCCGGTATCTCTCTCTTTGCCGCGACCCCCATCAAGGCCCGGGTTCTTGGTCTCTTGGTGTTGGTTGGTTGCGGCATTGGCCATGCGGTGACTTCCTCTGCCTGGTTTTCGCAAAGCATGCCCTACTTGGCGATGCTGAAATGGGTTTTCCCAGCGCAATATGAGATGCAGCTTTGGCTGAATGCGCCCGAGCGTCTTCTGCCTTCCATCTTGGCTCTCGTTGCCATTGGGACCGTTGGGTTCTCGGGAGGTGTTGCCGTTTTTCTGAAGAGGGACGCATGAATCATACGGACAAACAGAAGGTCGGCGCGGCGGTGCGGCTCGATGGCGTGACCAAAAGATTTGGACGCACGCGGGCTCTCGACGCTCTCTCTTTCGAGGTTCCCCGGGGGGCTATCTGTGGTCTTGTCGGCCCCAACGGGTCGGGAAAAACCACGTCGATGGGGGTGATCGCAGGGCTTCTGCGACCGCAAACAGGGACTGTGGATCTCTTTGGCCGGGGACCGTTTTCGATCGAGATCCATGGGGGCAAGGTGGGCATGATGCCGCAAGACAGTACGCCCAGTCCCTATTCCCCAATTGGGGAAAGTTTGCGCTACTATGCAATGCTCGCAGGTTTTTCGAACGCAAAGGCCGAGCAGGAGGTCGGGCGTTGCTTGGAATTGGTGCGCTTGTCGGAACGGGCTCGCTCTAAGTACGGGGCGTTATCTCACGGAATGAGACGGCGTTTCAGTCTCGCCCAGGCATTGCTGGGGCAGCCGGAACTGATCCTCCTGGACGAGCCTACGAGCGGGCTCGACCCAGAGCTGGCTGTCGAGATCCGCAATCTCATCGCCTCATTTCAAGGTCATGCAACCGTTTTGGTGAGCTCTCATCTTCTGAGTGAGCTCGATATGATGTGCGATCACGTCATTTTCGTCGAGAAGGGAACCTGCGTTCGGCAGGGGCCATTGAGACAAATCGTAGGGCAGGACGCTCTGGTTCGCTTTGAGCTTTCTCAGAAACCCCGAATTGCTCAGCTGGAGTCGGCATTGCCGGGCTGTTCGTTCGAGTGGACCGCCCCCATCCTGGAGGCGCGGATCCCCGCCGAGAGAGAAATCGAAGACGTCATTTCCGCGTGCCTTCGCGCGCTCCTCGATGATAATGTGGGCATTCGAAGTGTGGTCAGCGGTGATACGCTCGAGTCGGCCTACATGAAGTCGCTCAAGAGGAGCTGAGCGGTTCGGGGGCGGGGGCACGGAAAATCCGGCGCTCGGGTTTGCGTTGAGCGCATGCGGCATCGTTGGCTAGTTCGCGTCCACAAATGGACGCGAACTGGCAAGCAACAAAGCGTTCGACGGCG
>CAYTRQ010000527.1:0-714 GCA_964440025.1 uncultured Polyangiaceae bacterium
CTGGATCGCACTGCTCGCCGAGCAACGTCTCGTCGCTTTCCAACAGATCCACCTCGAAGCTGCTGTTGATCGTCCCGTCTCCGCAGGCGGGCAGGGTGCAATCCTCATCGCAGGTGTCGGATTCTCCGCTGGTATCGCATTGTTCGCCTGCAGCAATATTGATGTCACCATCGCCGCAGGTGGCGATGGTGCAGTTAGCGTCACAGGAGACAGACTCGCCAGCCGTATCACATTCCTCACCTCGCGCCGCGTTTGTCGTGCCATCCCCGCAGGCCGCAAAGGTGCAATTGTAGTCGCAGCTCGCCGACTCGCCCGCGTCGTCGCACTCCTCGCCATTTTCTGGGTTGACCTTGCCATCTCCACAGGTCGAAAAGGTGCAATCTGCGTTGCAGGTCGCCGTGGCTCCCCCGGCGTCACAATCTTCTCCCGCCGAGCGATTCAGCACTCCATCGCCACACGCCGCGGTCGTGCAGTCGGCGTTGCAAGTCCCCGACTCGCCCCCCGTGTCGCATTCCTCACCTCGCGCCGCGTTGATCTTGCCATCCCCACAAGACGCAAACGTGCAGTCGGCGTTGCAGGCCGCCGTTTCCCCTCCGTCGTCGCATTCCTCGCCCGCCGAGCGATTCAGCACTCCGTCGCCACACGCCGCGGTCGTGCAATCGGCGTTGCAAGTCCCCGACTCGCCCCCCGTGTCGCATTCCTCACCTCGCGCCG
>CAYTRQ010000527.1:814-3773 GCA_964440025.1 uncultured Polyangiaceae bacterium
CGTTGATCTTGCCATCCCCACAAGACGCAAACGTACAGTCTTCGTCACACGTGGTGGTTTCCTTCTCGTCATCGCACTGCTCCCCCACTGCCTCATTGACGACCCCATCTCCGCATTCGGGAAAGGTGCAGTCCACGTCGCAGCTGGCCGACTGACCCTCCGTATCGCACTCTTCCGTGCCGTCACCCTCATTGTAGACATAGCCGTCTCCACAGGAGGCGGGAAAGCAGGTACTCGTATCGACGATGACGCAGCTGTCGTTATTGTTCTCATTTCCATCATCGCATCGCTCACCGGGATCGCGCTTGCCGTTGCCGCACGACTCGAGCTGACACTTCGAGCTACAACCATCATCACTGTCGGTGTTGCCGTCGTCACATTCCTCGCCAAAGGCTTGTTCCAACTCGCCATTGCCGCATTCTTCCGACTGGCATTCGTGGTCGCAGCCATCACCGCTGCGCGTGTTGCCATCATCGCAGACCTCGTCCGCGGCGGGATTGACCCTGCCGTCCCCGCACTGGGCCAGGGTGCAATCGTCATCGCAACGCCTGGTATTGCGCGGCTCCCCGTCCAGCCCGTCATCGCATTCCTCGGGACTCTCGAGCTCTTCCCCATCATCGATGAAGCCGTTGCCGCAGGTCTCGTCCGAGCGGCAGTTCGCGCTACAGCCATCACCACCGATCACATTGCCGTCATCACAAACTTCTCCGTCAGCCTCGTCCAGTTGACCGTTGCCGCAGCCTCGCGCGGGCACACAGACCGGCGGATCTTGATTGGTCGTGCAGACGGTATCCGGCGGACAAAACCCCTCGTCTCCACAGGACACGGCCGAAGTATTCAAACAGCCCGGTATGAGCATTCCTCCAAGCCCGGCGCCTAAGACCAGCGCAAGGATTCGTCGTGGTTCATTCATAGTCAACATCAGCAACCGCCCATCTTCATCGCAAGTCGAAGCAACCCCTACAGAAATGTCGGCCCGCAGCCCCTAAAAACGCCCCCGCGCCACGAAACCTCCGCCCTCTGGGCTCACCCACGGCACCACCGCCGTCTCCGCGATCCGCCGCGAGTCCAGCTCGCTGGGCGTCAACTTGTAGCGGGTCGGGCGATTGAGCGAGAACAACACCAAGCCGGTGGTCACGGCAGCGCCCCCCACGATGTACGACGCGGTGGAGAGGTTCTGATAAAGCTCGGCTCGTTCCTTGCGGCTGGTCAAATCCGAATTCGGCGGGCAGCTTCTCTGGGAACTGCTCAGGCCGCAGTCGTCGGTGAGACCGTTTTCGAACTCGGCCACCTTCTCGTAAGCAAGGAAATTGAGTGCCACTCCTCCCCCCACGACGAGCGCACCCGTGACGATGGGGACCACGGGAACCCAACCGGCAAACCGGCGCTTGGTCCTGGTGAGCTCTTCCGGACGGTAGAGGTTGAGATCAACGACCACCTTCTGTTTGGCGGAGAGCACCTGGCTCTTCTGCGTTCGCTCATAGCCCTCCTTGATCGCTGACCAAGTGTGCTCACCAACCCGCACCCAAGCCTCGTACTTCCCCGGCGCGGTGAAGAGCAACTGCCCATCCATTCGCACCTTGGCTCCCGGTTCATCGCACCGGACGATCACCTGAGCCAGTTGCTGCTCCAAGAGCTTGATGTAGCTTTCCGCGCGCTCGACCTTATCGGCATTGATGGGGCCGGGACCGTATTCGATGGCCTTTTGCAGGTGCTGATAGACTTCGACCGGCTTGTCCAGGCTCATCAACGCGAGCGCCAAGTTGAAGTGGATGCCCGGGTGATCCCAATGGGCCAGCGCTTCGCGATACTTGTCGGCGGCAGGCTTGAAGAGCCCATCCTTCAGATCCGAATTGCCCTGCTGGAATGGCTCGTTGGCGGCCCGACGCTGCTCGATGGGTACGCCCTTCCCCCATGGAGTATCCGCCGTGAACGCCTCGCCCTCCTCCTCGCCGCTGCCCTGTTCCAACTCCTCGAGGGCCGGATCTGCGTGGGCAGGTCGGACAACGGCGGCCATGGACAGAAGTAACGCAGCCCCCGCCAGAAGACGGAGCCATTGAAAGAAAAGCATTCGGCAGAAGATACCAGACTACATTCGCGCCTGCTAGACAAAACGCCACCTGAGCGGGCGTCTCAGGAGCCGCGGCGCCGAGCTGAGTGGAACACCTCCCGTCTCACGAACCACTTTTTTCATGGGGGAGCCCAACTCCGGAACAAATCGCGGGAAGCTCGGTCCAAGGACAAACGCACGGAGAAGCTCGCCCACAGACAAACCACGCCGAGAAGCTGCCCCCGGAAAAACCGGCACGGCCCGGGTCACACCGCGAAATGGGCGCGGCCGAGCTCCACCAAGCGGGCCAAGTAGCGCGGCGGAGAACAGTGGCCGTGCAGCGCAGCCGAGCAGAACGACCGAGCAGAGCAGCCGAGGGCGACCGAGCAGAGCGGCCGAGGGCGACCGGCCGTGCAGCCAGCCAAGAACAGCGGCCGTGCAGCGCAGCCAAGAACAGCGGCCGTGCAGAGCGGCTGAGGGTGACCGCGGCCAACAACGCCGAGGACTGACGTGCACGGACGGAATGGAGCAACGGACCCGGTCGGAAACGAGCCAGCCCTGCAGAGCAGCAGCCTGCCCGGCAACAGAGCGCCTGAACAGATCGCAGGGCGGGCGCGCCAAATCGCGGGGGCGGGCGCGCCAAGCGGCTGAACAAAGGAGCGGATGGCGGGGCGCCGTCCTCCCAGGGGTCGCAACTTGCCCTAGTTCATGTTAAGCGGCGGCGTTGAGCTTGCCGAGCACAGAACCAACTCGGGGGAAGGGAGGGACCCGTTCAATGGAAAGGAAAGGACTAGGCGGTGGCGAGTCCCCCAAGGGATCTCATGTGATGGCGAGTGCAGGCTGCTCCGTCTTTGCTGATTCGCGAGAAAAGGTCTGTCACTCATGAAGAGGACCTGGGAGCTTTCGGGG
>CAYTRQ010000528.1:0-3752 GCA_964440025.1 uncultured Polyangiaceae bacterium
GTAGGAATCGCAGGCGAGCTCAACTCGCGCGGGATTTTTGCGTAGTTTTCCCGGTCCGCGAAGAAGAAAAATCAGTTTGATACGGAGACCCAATGCAACAACTGACCAAAATTCCAGCCACGATTGTCACCGGATTCCTCGGCAGCGGAAAAACAACACTTCTCAGCAACGTTCTCCGGCAGGCCAATGGCCAACGTATCGCCGTGATTGTCAACGAATTTGGAGAACTCGACATCGACGCTGAGCGACTACGTTCCTGTCCTTTAGAGTGTGATGATACCAGGAACAACGAAAACGATACCAACGGCGAGGACAATGGCATTTACGAGCTCCCCAATGGTTGCATCTGTTGTACCGTGGAGGAAGAGTTCCTTCCGGTGATGCAAGAGCTCGTGAAACGTCGCAGTGAAATCGATCATATTCTCATCGAGACGAGTGGTCTTGCACTGCCCAAGCCGCTGGTTCAAGCATTCAATTGGCCAGATATCAAGCAGCACTGCACAGTGAACGCAGTCGTCACGCTCGTTGACGGCCCAGCCGTAGCAGCAGGTCGTTTCGCAAGCGATGCCGGTGCCGTCCAAGCGCAACGTCTTGCCGACGAGAATCTCGATCACGACCCAAGCCTCCAAGAGCTTCTCGACGATCAACTCAGTGCCGCGGATCTCGTCATCGTCGGGAAGAACGATCTACTTAGCGCATCCCAAAGACAGCAAGTTCAGTCGACTATCGAAAGACGAATTCCTCGGTCCGTCAAAACTCTGTATACTGGGAATGGTGAGTTTCTAAGCGACAAGCACGGGCTCGATTCACTGCTTGGAATCTTCGCCGCAACCGAGGAGATGATCGATAGCATCGACAATCATCATGACCGTCATCACGCTCACGGGGAGGCTCACGATCATGCCCATGATCATTTCGATTCCATGGTCGTGAATCTTGGGCAAGTTAACGGACCAGCTCTTCAGGAAAGCTTACTCGAATTGCTCGAAGAGTACGAAATCTATCGCGCGAAGGGCTTTGCCGCCGTAAAAGACAAACCAATGCGCCAAATTCTGCAGGCAGTGGGCGAGCGCTTGGACGTTCACTATGATAGATTGTGGGGGCCCGAAGAACCTCGCCGAACGCGATTGGTCATCATTGGCAAAGATCTCGACTCCAAGGTTCTCGAGAACAAGCTGGGCAGCGCAGTCATCGACTCTTGAACGACGGAAGAAGTCCTCCGATGCTCACCTCCACCGCTTTCGTGGAAGTCACGGAGCCGCTCGAGTGAACGAGAGCAATCTCCCCCAGGAACTCTGCTTATGCACCTTTTTGCCGCTCAGCCCGGTGGATTCGTCGATGATGAGGGCATCGTCGACCTCGAACAAACCCCAGCAGACATCGTGGTTCTTTCCGCAGCCGACAGCAGCTTGTCTTCCCTTGCTCAAGCCGCTGACGAGCTTCCTGGTGATTTCCCAACCATCCGACTCGCAAACTGGCTTCACCTCACCAAGCCTGCTGCCTTCGATCTGTATCAACACAAGGTCCTCGACCGTGCGCGGGTTGTGATCGTCTCGATTTTGGGGGGGGCAACATACTTTCGATACGGATACGACCGATTGCTCGAATGGGTGCAGGCTGGTTCTTCACGACACAACTGTCGGAAGCTCATTTTGGTTCCCGGTGATGACGAGGAAGATCAGGAACTTCTTTGCGCCTCTAACGTACCCACCGAAACCGCGACACGTGTCTGGCGTTACCTTCGAGAAGGCGGCCCCGCCAACTCCCGGCAGCTATTTCACTATGTGGCCCGAGAATTTCTGGATCACCCCTGCTCATGGCACGAGCCTCAGTCCTTACCTCCCTGCCTGATCTATTCTCCCTTGGCAGATGCTCGAACCCCAATCCTCGCTGAATGGCAAGCTCACAATCCTGGCACTGATCCCGTTGCCTTGCTCGTCTTTTATCGCAGCCATCTACAAAGCGTTCACCATACCATGTTCGACGAGCTCATCGCTTGTCTACGTTCGCACGGACTTCGCCCTCTGCCCGTTGCGGTGACTTCACTCAAAGACTTACGTTCGCTCAATTACGTCAATTCACTTCTCGAACAGCAAGACGTTTCACTGCTGATCAATACGACCGGATTCGCCATCAACCGTGCCCCCTCCGAGGAACTTTCGAGTTCACCGGTATCGCTCGACTCTGTATTGAGTCGAGCGATACCGGTTTTGCAGCTGATCTTATCCGGAACCACAGAAGCCGACTGGCAAAACCAAACCCAAGGGTTGCGTAGTCGTGACCTCGCCATGCAGGTCGTTCTTCCCGAAATGGACGGACGGATCATCACTCGCGCCGTAAGCTTCAAGACGGAAAGCTCATATAGCGAGCGTTGTCAATTTTCCATAGTTCGCTACGCCCTTCATCATGAGCGCACCAGCTTCGTGGCCAAGTTGGCATGGCATTTTGCCTCACTCGCCCAAAAAGACAACCACGACAAGCGCGTCGCTTTGGTCGTCGCCAACTATCCCACCAAAGATGGTCGCATCGGCAACGGCGTCGGCCTGGATACACCGGAATCGACCGTTCGTCTCTTGCAAGCGCTAAAAAATGACGGTTATCCGGTCGGTGATATTCCCGAGAATGGCACTGCTTTACTTACGGAGCTACTAGGAGCAATCACCAACAACCCCACCACCTTGCATTCGCTTCCTTGTTGGCAAAGCATAGGGTTGGAGGACTACCTGGCCTACTTTCACTCTTTACCCCGGGACTGTCAGCTTGCAGTCCAGCAACGCTGGGGAGAGCCAGAGCAAGATCCCAAGTGCCGCCACGGGCGCCTCATGTTGTCCGGACTTCGCATAGGTGATACTTTTGTAGGAATACAACCATCTCGAGGATTCGACCGAGATCTCGCTGCTACCTACCATGATCCCGATCTTGTTCCTCCTCACAGCTACTTGGCGTTCTACTTCTGGCTCAGATACGTGTACCAGGTCGACGCTATCGTCCATGTCGGCAAACACGGCAACCTCGAATGGCTGCCAGGAAAAGGCGTAGCGCTCTCCGAACAGTGTTGGCCAGACATAGCACTGGGCCCGCTCCCACACTTTTACCCATTTATCGTCAATGATCCCGGTGAGGGTACTCAGGCCAAAAGGCGAAGCCAAGCAATCATCATCGATCATTTGATGCCGCCCCTTTGTCGAGCAGAAACCTATGGAGAACTCGCAAAGTTGGAAGGCTTGGTTGATGAGTACTACCAAGCTCAAGGGTTGGATAGACGACGTGAAGATTGGTTGCGAAAGCAGATTTTTCAGCTCGCCTGCGACTCCGATTTGGTGCACGAATTACCCGGATCTTCCACACACCTCAGCGGGAAATTCAGCGAAAACAGCTCAGACGAAAAGCCTCCAACCCTCCCTTCCACTCAGGACGAAAATGACCTCCTTGCTCGAGTCGACGCTTATCTGTGCGACATCAAGGAAGCTCAAATCCGGCAAGGACTACACGTATTGGGAAGCTTGCCTTCCCAGACCAAACTCGTCAGCACTCTGGTGGCTCTCCTGCGACTCCCCCGAGGAAACGAGCCAGCGACACAAGGTATCTTGCACAACCTCGCCGAAGACCTTCAAATCGGTTCTCACGATGCACCATTCGATCCACTTGCCGCAGGATCTGAACGCTGGCAGGGACCTCGTCCCGAGGCACTCCAAAGGGTGAGCTCGGCTGTTTGGCGTACCGCGGCTGATACTCGAGAACGTTTGGAGATT
>CAYTRQ010000529.1:0-3749 GCA_964440025.1 uncultured Polyangiaceae bacterium
AGCCATAGCCAGGCCCTCACCATCAAGCTCAAAAAGGACATCCCGCTCGCGGAAATCCAGCAGACGCTCAAGAACGGCAACAGCTGGGTCGAATTCGTCGACAACGAGAAGGAAGCCACGATGGCCCGCCTCTCCCCTGCGGCCTGCTCAGGAACACTGACCGTTCCAGTGGGGCGCGTGCGCAAAATGCGCATGGGAGACGACTTCCTTTCCGTCTACACCGTCGGCGATCAGCTTCTTTGGGGCGCGGCAGAACCGCTCCGCCGCATGGTCCTGATCGCACTCGGCAAGCTGTAGATCTCCCAGCAGCTCGAGAACGCATTTCGCCCGCCGACGCTCCTGCGCGGCGGGTGAGGCGAGCAGCGGCGGCGCCCCTTTTTTACGCCTGGTTCCAATGCGTCCGTCTTTCTGATGGGAACGTACCTCGGAAACCCTTCGCGATGATGTGCCGGCGCTCGCGGAGAGCTCTGAAGGAAATCCCGAAGAAGCTTCCAGGAAACTGGGAAGAAACATTGGGGAATCTTCCCAGAAATGGATGCACTCTCAGAGTCATCAGCTGGCATCACCCGGCGGAAAAAATGCAGTATTCCCAGAGGGATCCCCGCCCCCAATGACTTCGGTAGCTCCCCTGGCATACTGCGCGGTCATGGCAGGCTTCGAGCATTCGCGCGTTTCCGAGCTTTTCGAGCCAGACAAGTGGGAAGAAATCTCGGAATTCTCGTTCCAAGACATCACTTACCACCGCGCTCGTGAACACGGAACCGTCCGCATCGCCTTCAACCGCCCGGAATGCAGAAATGCCTTTCGTCCGCTCACCGTCGACGAGCTTTTCACAGCTCTCGAACACGCTCGCACCACGAGCGACGTGGGGTGCGTTCTCCTCACCGGCAACGGCCCCTCGAAAAAAGACGGGGGCTGGGCGTTTTGCTCGGGGGGAGATCAACGGATCCGAGGCAAAGACGGTTACCAATACGAAGACGGACACAACCAGGCCGACGCGGCTCGCCTCGGACGACTTCACATCTTGGAAGTTCAACGCCTCATTCGGTTCATGCCCAAGATCGTCATCGCCGTCGTTCCCGGTTGGGCCGCCGGAGGCGGTCACAGCTTGCACGTGGTCTGCGATCTGACCTTGGCCAGCCGAGAGCATGCTCGCTTCAAACAGACCGATGCGGATGTCGCCAGTTTCGATAGCGGCTACGGATCCGCTCTTCTTGCCAGGCAGTGCGGTCAGAAAATCGCGCGCGAAATCTTTTTCCTCGGCTTCGAGTATTCCGCGGAAGAGGCCGTGGCTCAGGGAGCAGCCAATCGCGCCATTCCTCACGCCGAACTGGAAAAAGTAGCGCTGCAGTGGGCCCAGGAAATCAACTCCAAGAGCCCCACAGCGCAACGGATGCTCAAGTATGGCTTCAATCTGCCCGACGAAGGGCTCGTGGGACAACAGCTGTTCGCCGGGGAAGCCACTCGTCTCGCCTATGGGACGGAGGAAGCACAGGAAGGGCGGGACGCCTTTCTGGAAAAGCGCCCCCGCGACTTCTCTCGCTTCCCCTGGCATTACTGACGCGGGCCAACGGGAGCCGAGAGAGCCGGCACGGATTCGAGGGGGCAGTTCAAGGGCAGCCCCTGCTCACGAGCAGCCCACACTTGCAGCCTCTGCTCATGGGCCGCTCCTACCCACGGAAAATCAAGAAAGACCCACCTGCTGAGCAGCGGGCCTTTCCATTTTTTCCAATTCTTCTCCGAGACTGCTCTCGGCATCGGCTCAAGTGGGAGCAAAGCGGTGCCCGCACGGCAACCGCCGAGCCCACCCGCTGAGCCAGTCGACTTAGCCAGCAATGCGGGCAACAAGGTCGAGGACCTTGCACGAGTAGCCCCACTCGTTGTCGTACCACGAGATGATCTTGACGAAGGTCTTGTCCAATTGAATGCCAGCCTTCGCATCGAACACCGACGTGCAGACTTCACCGCGAAAATCGGTAGCAACCACGGCATCCTCGGTGTAGCCGAGGACCCCTTTCATGGGGCCTTCTGAAGCAGCCTTCATCGCCGCACAGATGTCGTCGTAGCTCGCTTCCTTTTCCAGCTCAGCGGTCAGATCCACCACGGAGACGTCAGAAGTCGGCACGCGGAACGCCATCCCGGTGAGCTTACCGTTTAACTCGGGAATGACTTTCCCGACGGCCTTGGCTGCCCCCGTGCTCGAGGGAATGATATTTTCCAAGATACCGCGGCCACCGCGCCAGTCCTTCTTCGAGGGACCGTCGACCGTCTTTTGAGTTGCCGTCGCCGCATGGACGGTGGTCATCAGGCCGCGCTTGATCCCGAACTTGTCGTTGAGCACCTTGGCAATGGGAGCCAAGCAGTTGGTGGTGCACGAGGCGTTCGAGACGAACTGCTCGCCCTTGTAGGAATCATCATTCACGCCCATGACGAACATGCGCGTGTCGTCCTTCGACGGCGCGGACATCACGACCTTCTTGGCGCCTGCGTCGAGATGGCCCTTTGCTTTCTCGGCCGTGAGAAAAATGCCGGTCGATTCAACGACAACATCGGCCCCCACGTCGGACCACTTCAGGTTGGCGGGATCGGTCTCCGCGGTACAGCGGATCTTCTTCCCATTGATGACCAGGGTGCCATCCTCGGTGCCCACAGTGCCCTTGAAACGGCCATGAACCGAATCGTACTTGAGCATGTACGCTAGGTGCTCAACGTCGAGCAGGTCGTTGATGGCGACGATCTCGAGATCGTCGCGTTCGACCGAGGCGCGGAAAACCATGCGGCCGATGCGACCGAAACCATTGATACCGACTTTGATCATGTTTCTCTTCCTTTTCTGTCGGGTGGAATCTCAGAATGTAGGAGCGGCTTTAACATCATCCGGCGGCGTCTTGGGAAGACGCCAGCGAAACCACCAAGCTACTCCCGCTTCCATGGCTAGAACGTACCCCACCACCTCGAAAGGCCCCGCCGCCGAATAGTCCCGCCGCCTTCACCCTTGAACCGAGAGAGACAAATGGCAGGACTTTTTTCCACGGGTTGGTTCGATGCGTCGTGATTGCCGTTGCGACGCATCAGAGCCCCGGAGGGGTTGTCAGGGGCGTTATAATCCGCCGACGGGATCCACTCAAGCCCCAAGCGCTCCCGGCGACTCGCCGCCGCTTGTGGTCACGCATTTCAAGTGATGAGATAGAAAAAGCGACAGGCGTCCGCCCTCGTTCTGCAAGGAGCGGGCGACGGAAGCGGCATGTTTTGCCGCAAGCGACCAATTTCGCGTCCACAAAGGACGCGAAACCAACAAGCAATGAGGCGTGAGCGGCACAATCCAGGCTAAAAAGCGATAGGTGTCCGCCCTCGCCCGCCAGGCGGGCGAGGGAGCGCCTCTTGGAGACGAGAATTTCACTATGGCACGATTCGAAACCCACCAAGTTGCGGCTGCTCTCGACGCCAAGGCCGCGAATTTAACGGACAAGGACCTCGACAGGATCGTGCAGAACCGCGAAGCCGTCATGAAATTGATCGAGGAGTTTCCGTTAGACTGGAGCCTGGTCCAGCGCCAAGCCGAGTTGCTTTTAGAAATCCTGATGGCGGGCCAAGCCCCCCTCGAAGTGCGTCAGCAAGCCGCAGGCGCCCTCATCTACTTGGGCGCCCCCATGGATCTCGTTCCCGATGACGAAGATGGCGGCTTCGAAGATGATGCCGCCATCATCCAACTCGCCATCACCCGTTGCGAAGAAGCCGTGCGAGTCCAC
>CAYTRQ010000530.1:0-3734 GCA_964440025.1 uncultured Polyangiaceae bacterium
ATCCAAAGTGCCGACGAGCTGTTTAACGAGTAGCGCTCGCTAGCGGTCGAACGGAACGAGACAAGCCCGGCGGCGCTGGCGACGACCGCGGGACCTGGGAGGACATCCTTTGCCTCAGAGCCCGCTCAATTGACAGCTTTGCACAAAAGCTCGCTGCTACAGATCAAAGGTGCCCCACTGTATGGACCAGAGCGCGTGCTCTCGCTGCACGCGCTCTGGTACAGGCACTTCCGACAGACGAGGTGTTTGGCCAATAGAGCGCATGGCGTGCAAGCTGACTGAGCAAAAGCTCAGTCAACTCCCGCTGCCTACATCTCACTAGGCAGTCATGCAAGGGCGAAGAGAGCGACTCGAAGCTGCAGAACCATCAATGGGGCGACGGACCCTTCGAGCGCTCCCAGTCCAGCGACGAGTCACAGCTGCCCTTGTCGAAGAATCGTTTTGCTGCCTGCAGATGTTCAGCTTGTTCTGGTGCGGCCAGACGCGCCCCACGGTCTGGAGCCGTTAGCACCATCAGCTCGCGGAAACCCGCGACATGGTGACTGAGAAGAAGCTTATCTGGCGTGTGCTCCGTCCGCATCATCACCACCGACGGCTCCCTCGCCCAGAGTTGGCTCAACCTCTGCTCCACCTCTTTCCAATCGAAATCTTCCAGTATCTCTGTCTCCCCTTCCCAGCCAAAGGCGCTCAGTAGTCCCGCACCGGTCGGCTTCGGCCCACTTAGGTGTCGTTGCAGCCACATCTGACCTCGCAGCATGGCTGCTTCCTCCTCCTCCATCTCATCCTCCGGCACGGCACTCTCCTCAGTTTTGGCGGTGCTGAATCCTTCCCTCTTCGGTCGGCGGCAGCTCGCTGCTATCATCTCGCCCATTGTGATTGAAGCGCTCGACGATGGGGACGAGACGAACACCTCGAGGCAGCTGCCTCCCGTCGACTTGCCAGAAATTCCCACGCCACCCAACTGGACCAACGAAACCAAGAGCGCCACGCTCGGCGCCTTCACCCTCGCCCATTTTGTCATCACCGCCCTCAGGGCATGGGGACATAACGTGCGTACCGCGCGTACGCATCGAGCTCGAATGGGAACGACGCGAAACCGAGCTGGCCCTGCTCCGAGAGCAAATCAGAATCCTCCGCGCGAGACTCGAAAAGCTTCCTCCTCCCAAGCGACCCCACTACTCCAACCAGGAGCGCTTTGCTATATTGGCCCTGAGGGCCGCTCGGGGATGGAGCATCACTCGCACGGCGAAAGAGTTTCTCCTCTCGCCACCCACCGTGGCCAAGTGGCTTCGGCTTCTCGACAGCGACTCCTTGGTCGCAGCTCCCGGCCCGGTGAATCGGTTTCCGGACTACGTCACCTATCTCGTGCAACAACTCAAGCTCAAGTTTCCCCTCCTCGGCTATCGCGCCATTGCCGAGTGCCTCGCGCGAGGTGGATTGCAGATTTCGGCCACCACCGTGCGCCGAGCGCTCGGGCAGCCGCTGAAGCGGCGGCCTGAGCCTCCACAGCCCCAGCCGGGAAACAAGCAGCGCTCCAGTACTGTCACGGCGCAGTCTCCCGGCCACCTTTGGCACGTCGATATCACCACAGTCCCCACATCTTGGGGACTGGCCATTTCCTGGTGGCCACATTCCTGGCCGGCGCTCTTTCCCTTTTGTTTCAAGGTCGTCGGCGTCAAAGATCACTTCTCGCGCAAGATGTTGGCTTTGATCCCTTTCAAGAAGGAACCTTCGGCTGCCGACGTCGCGGCGGTGCTCGAGCTCGCAGTGAGCCGCCAAGGTCGGGCCCCGAAACATATCATCTCCGACAAGGGCCCGCAGTTTTGGAACAACAAAAGAAAAACGGCCAGCGTCATCTTCGCTGACTGGCTGCGTGAGCACAATGTCACACCGCGCTTTGGTGCCGTCGGCCGCAAGGGCTCCATTGCCCTCATCGAGCGATTTTGGAGAACACTGAAATGCGAAGGGATCCGACGAACACTCGTGCCTTATCGTTTGACGGATTTCGAAGATGAGCTCGAGGTGTTTCGACAATGGTTCAACACCAGGCGTCCCCATTCCGCTCTCGGTGGTGCTACCCCGGGCGAAGTCCACGATGGAGTCCTCCCGCCATCCGAAAGGACCTCCGTCGAAACAAGGGCGCGGTATCCTGTCCCTCATGCCCTCATCGACTCTGGTCAAGTCCGACGAGTCGACTTTGTCCGGCTCCGCACCAGCGGTTTTCGTGGGCGCAAGCATCTGCCGGATGTCCGGCTCGACTGCGCGGCTTGAAGTCGTCACCCGCGGTTTCTCGAGCCGATGCCGCGGCACTAGTCCGTCCGGAATCAGCAACCTATCACAATTGCCTGCTTCGCTCAGGCGCGAGCCCTTCTTGCTCGCTTCCGCGTGATGTTTGAGACCACCTTTTCGGCTCGGATTTTGGCTCAAAATACTGCTCATTCGTCACAGAAAATGTCGCTGGCACGGTTCACCTTCGCAGCTCGAATTTTCGCCCAAATCACTGCTCACCTGTCACCCAAATTCTCCCTGGCACGCTTCAGCATGGTTCAGGGATAACTACCACGCTTACCCGCAGCAAGGTCGCTGGCACCATTCACCAAACTCTTTCGCGGCACGGTTCAACGGTTCAATACTTCGCGCCTATGGAACACGCGCGCCCTTTCGTCAACGATCCTCTTAGGTGCATCAACCCGAACGACCTCGTAGTCGATATCCACGCCCGACCAAAAGTCGGCCGCAACTTCCGCCGAAATGCAGGACAGGGACTCGTCGTCCTCGTCGGAGAGAGGGCCGTCGACGTACGCGACAAACTTCACCAAACGGTCAGACCATTCGACGGTGACCACTCGGAGTGCCGGAAAGATCTCGCCAAGCATCGCCCGCTGAAGCGAGAGCAGCACGTGCGTTCTCTCCACGGGAGGTGTCGTCATTGGGGTCTCCCGGGTACGACGTGGACCCCATCCTTTGAGTAATGGATGATTCCAACCCGCGTCGGGGAGGTCGCTCCAGCCGGATCGACGTAATCGCCGATCACGTCATCGAAGACGACCCGTTCCTTCGAACCGGGCTGACCGACACGGATCTTACCCACCTGCTCTCCGGTGCCTGCTCGAGCTGCCAGGGACTTGGGATCAGCTCGCAAGACTGAACGACCGGCCTCGAAGTTGTTATGGCCGGGGATGTGCTTGCCTTGCTGCCCCATGTGGATCTTCGGTGCCCCCCTTGCAGCCTGTTGTGCTGCCTGGCTTTCACCAGCACGCCCTGCGTCATCCAGCATACGGGTCCCCTGGTCGACTGCTGGATCCGACTTCTTGCTTCCCCTGAAGACCTTTCGGAAGAATCGCCCAACACTGGCTATCGCTTTTCGGAACCACCCGGACTTGGCGGCTGCTCGCGCTGCAGTCGCCGCACCCCCCCCGACAGGAACGCTTCCAACCGCCTCAGCCTGCACCTCTGCGTGTTGTTGAACAATCGCGCGGTACTCTTCTTCCGTGCAGCCGCCACGAAGGTTGCACGTCTGATTCGCCATGTCTGCTGGCGTCCCGGCCCACGGATGGTACTGCAGCCCATCTGGGTCAATGTGATTGACAGGATTGTTGCCAACGTAATTGTATAGATTGAAGTTGATTGACTGCGTCGAGCCTGAAAGCACATCCGGACTCATGAACTTCACAATTGCCGGATCAGGACTCAACCACTGGCCCTTCTTCGGGTCATAGGAGCGGGCGCCGAAG
>CAYTRQ010000531.1:0-3733 GCA_964440025.1 uncultured Polyangiaceae bacterium
CGAGAGAAAAGTGGTCTCCCTACCGACCACTTTTATGTGGTCGCAGCACTAGCGGACAAGCGGTTTGACGTTTTCACGAAAGCTGCTCCAGCTCACTTTCGATCGTTTCCCATTCACCGAGCAGGTCCTGAATGCGTTCTTCCAGCTCCTTCTCCTCTGCTGCGAGAGCGCTTTGTTTTTCCGGGCTGGCTGATGAAAAGAAATCTGGCTGAGCGTAGATGGCGTGGATCTCTTTCTTTCGTCCTTCGAACTTCTCGATGCGAGCCACCAATTCGTCCCTTTTCTTGGGGAGACTCTTGAGTCGATTGGCTTGCCTCTTGCGCTCCTTATAGTCCAGCTTTTCGTCAGAGAGGCCAGCTTTTGCATTGGACTGCGCCTTGAGCGTGACGGTTTCGACGTCGAGGTGGTCCTCTCCGCTCTTTTCCAAATATTCGTCGAATGTGCCAGCAAAGTCGGTTAGCCCCGAAGGGGTCAACTCGATAATGCGAGTGGCAATTTGAGAGACAAACCATCGGTCGTGCGAGACGAAGAGCGATGTGCCCTCATACTCGCCGAGTGCCTGAGCCAACGCTTCAATCGCCTCGATGTCGAGGTGGTTCGTCGGTTCGTCGAGCAAAAGAATATTGGGTTTCTGCAGCGCCAGACGTGCGAAAATCACGCGAGCGGCTTCCCCTCCAGAAAGAGAGGTGACCTTCTTGTCCACTTCCTCGCCGGAGATCAGCATGCGCCCCAGCTGGCCGCGAACCGTGCTGGAGCCTTCATGGGGTGCTGCACTCCAGACGAAATCGAGAGGAGTCAACTTGGGATCAGTCAATAGCTCGTGATGATCCTGTGCGAAGTAGCCAAGATTCGCGTGCACGCCCCACATGTATTTTCCAGAGTCCGCCTCCAGATTTCCTGTGAGAACCTTCAAAAGCGTAGATTTGCCAATTCCGTTCGCTCCGATGACGGCAATTCGCTCGCCCCGCCGTACCGAAAAACCGACGTCCGAGAGAACGCTCTTTTCACCAAATGACTTGGAGATCCCGTCGACCGTCAACACGTCCTTACCGGTCGGCCGCTCGAGCTCGAAACGAAAGTGGGGGGCTCGTCGGCTACTGCGAGCCACTTCCTTTACTTCGATCTTCTCGATTTGCTTGACGCGGCTTTGGGCTTGTCTTGCCTTGGTTGCCTTGGCGCGAAAGCGCTGCACGAACGCCTTCTTTTCCGCAATGAGCTTTTCGGCCTTTTCGATTTCAGCATCGCGTTGCAGCTTTTGCTGGGCTTTTGCGGTCAAAAACGCACTATAGTTACCGGGGTAGTCCGTAATTGTGTCGTAGTCGACGTCGAGGATACGTGTGCTCGTGACATCCAAGAACCTGCGATCGTGAGAAATGACCACCGCACAGCCTTCATAGCTACAGAGGAACTGTTCGAGCCAGCGAATGGACAGGATATCGAGATGATTGGTGGGTTCATCGAGAAGAAGGACGTCGGGTCTGCCGGTGAGGACCTGTGCAAGCAAGACGCGCAACTTGTAGCCCCCAGAAAGGATGCCGAGAGGTTCGTCGAGCACGTGAGATGGGATGCCAACCCCGACGAGGATCTCTCGAGCGCGAGACTCCAACGTGTAGCCGTCTCGACGGGCGATGAGATCGGTCAAAAAAGCAATTCGATCGGCGTCCGGCGAATCCTGGCTCGTCGCGGTGTCCACCTCTTTCAGGGCCTCGAACACCTCAGGATCGCCTCGCATGGCGACCTCGACGATGGATGCATCGTCTTGTTGAAACTGGTCTTGCCGAAGAAATCCCAGTCGGAGCGCCCTCCCGAAGGTGACCTGGCCCTCGTCAGAGGCTTCCTCACCTGTAAGAATTTTGAGGAACGTCGTCTTGCCGCTCCCGTTGGCCCCGACAAGCCCATACCGCTCCCCAGGGTTGAGTTGAAGAGTAACGCTAGAGAAAAGCACCTTGGGCCCGAAGCGCTTTCCGAGGTTGGTGACGTTGATCATGGGATTCGCGGCTCGCGTGCCTACAGCGCATCTCCAACGCTGTCGAGAGCGGAAAGCTTGCTGTCTGGTTTCCCCGAACGAAGCGCGCAGTGATTTTTTACCGCGAACTCATGCAAGTCGGTGACATTCGGCGGTATCCTAGCGGTGATGCTGACCTTCAGTACAGACGGAGATGTAGCGGAAAAGCAGATGCGAGCGGTCATCTTTTATCTGACCACATTCGGCTACATAGACGGCGACTTCGATGACAGCGAGAAGCACTTCGTTCGCGACTACATCAGACAACTGGTTTCTCATCGGGTTGCTGGGGCAGGAGTCGAGCCTCGGCTCGCCCGAGAGCTGACCCAGAAGTACTCGGCCCATTTTCTCGAGGTTTTTGAGGGAATCGACCGGCAAGTCAAAGATCTGTTCACGGAAGCCGTCGCCGAAGGCGAAGAGCAGGACACATTCGTTCACGCGAAGCTCAAGCTACGCTGTTTTGAAATTTTCCAAAGCTTCGACGCTGCCAATCAAGAGCAGCTGATGGACACGATCGACGAACTCATCAACGCCGACGGCGTCGTTCATCCAGCCGAGGCGAAGTTCCGAGGAGAGCTTGCTGACTTGCTCAACGCCGATCTGGGCATCGAGCTTGTCGAGGATCAAGACGAACGGCAACTGGCAGTCTCCGACCCTGCAGACATCTCCCCGATCGAAGAGGACAATCCGTTTTTCGAGCAATTCGAGCAGCATTATTCTGCCGATCCCGAAGCGCTGATGAGGCAACTTCAGAGCGATCAGCGGCTCATGGATCGATTTGTTGCCACTCTCGATCAAGAGCGTGTCTTTGGAAGAAATAAGTTGGCTGGGAAATCGAAAGTGAGCGAGCTACCTCGGGGAGCCGAATTTCTCGATGGCTATGTGCACGTTCTGATTCCCGAAAAGGGAAAGGAGTACGAGCTCACAATCGTCGGAGATCTCCACGGTTGCTACAGTTGCCTAAAAGCGGTTTTGCATCAGACAGACTTTTTCGGAAAAGTCAGCGCATACCGAAAGAATCCAGACGAAGCCTTGTGTCCTAAGCTCGTTTTGTTGGGAGACTATATCGATCGGGGAATGTTCAGCTATCAGGGGGTATTGCGCTCTGTCCTGCAGCTGTTCCTCGAGGCTCCAGAACATGTCTATGTTCTGCGAGGAAATCACGAATATTACATTGAGCACCAAGGAAAGGTCTACGGTGCTGTCCGCCCTTCGGAAGCAATGAATACACTGAAGCCTCATATTTCGGACGAGGTCTTCCAGCACTATGTGCAGCTTTTCGACGCGCTGCCAACGTCACTTTTATTCGACCAGTTCCTATTTGTTCATGGCGGCATTCCCAAGGACCACACCATCAAAGAGAAGTTCGAGGATCTCTCCTCGCTAAACGACTGGAACATTCGTTTCCAGATGTTGTGGAGCGATCCGAGTAGCGTCGATGTGATTCCCGCTGCACTCCAAGAACAATCTGCTCGATTCCCCTTTGGCAAACTCCAGGCCCAAGCCTTTTTGCAAAAAGTCGGATGCCACACGATCTTTCGTGGTCACGAGAAAGTAGAGGAAGGTTTCCGCCAGGTCTACGATCAACCGCAAGTTTCCTTGTTTACGGTTTTCTCTTCGGGTGGCTCCGAAAATAGCGATTTACCTCAGGACAGCAGCTACCGATCGGTCACCCCTATGGCGGCGACACTCCGGTACAAAGACGGAAAAAGCGAGGTCGCCCCCTTT
>CAYTRQ010000532.1:0-3730 GCA_964440025.1 uncultured Polyangiaceae bacterium
AGCGTGTGCGGGCATCGCCCTGAAAAGCTCAATCTTCCCTTCCTGAACGTGGGTTCGACATTCGACCGCGCTCGTTTAGCATCGGGCCCGTGACAGACTTTTTCTTGAACTATGGCTTGTTCGCCCTGAAGGCGGTCACGCTCCTGATCATGGCGGCCGCACTTCTCGCTCTCACGGTCGCGTTGATTGGCGGGATGATTCACCGGTCCGCTGGAGAATCCAGCGAGCACCTCGAGGTCACGCGCGTCAATGACCGAGTCAAGAAAGAGCGAGAAACCCTCGAAGCGGCTCTGATTGAGCCGAATGCTCGCCGCGCCCACTTCAAGGCAAAAAGGGCCGAGCGAAAGCGAGAACGAAAGGCGAGGAAGCGGACGCGCCGTCTCGAGGAAGCAACGAACGAGGCGCAACGTCACGTCTATGTACTCGACTTCGAGGGCGACTTGCGAGCCTCAGCAGTCGATCAACTGAGACGCGAGCTCACGGCGGTTCTTTCGGTCACACGCCCCGAGGATGAAGTCGTCGTGCGCCTGGAGAGCGCTGGAGGCTTGGTCCATTCCTATGGGCTAGCCGCCTCTCAGCTCGATCGAGTTCGCAAAAGTGGGGTCAAGCTCACAGTCTGCGTCGACAAGATCGCCGCCAGCGGCGGCTATATGATGGCTTGTGTGGCAGATCGCCTTCTCGCTGCGCCATTTGCCGTCATCGGCTCGATCGGGGTGGTCGCCCAACTGCCAAACTTCCATCGCCTATTGAAGAAGCATGATGTCGACTTCGAGCTATTCACGGCTGGCGAGCACAAACGCACTGTCACGGTTTTCGGAGAGAACACCGAACAGGGCAGAAACAAGTTCCGCCAAGATCTCGAGGACACTCACGAGCTGTTCAAGGAGTTCGTGCGCGAACATCGCCCGCAAGTGGACATCGACCACGTCGCCACGGGAGAAATCTGGTTCGGAAGAAGAGCCATCGAGCGAACTCTCGTCGACGAGCTCCGCACCAGTGATGACTACCTGACGCAAGCCTGTGAGGAGGCAAACGTGCTGGAGGTTTGTTTCGTTCACAAAAAAACATTGAAAGACAAGCTCAGCTCCACGGTCGAGGCAACGGTCGATCGACTCCTCTTCAAATGGTGGGGACGCGCCATCGGGCGTGCTCGGCACCTCTAAACCGGCGTCTGCCGCGATCTCCGATCAGTCTCCAGTGAGACTCCAACCCTAGCGTCCAAAGAAAAACTTGAACCCAATCCCGGCCCAACGTCCAATGGCAGCGCTACCTCCCGGCTCAACGAAAGCGCTTCGGCACTCTCGTAGCGCTCGCAAGCCCTCCGACTCCGTTCTTGTGCGCGGGGCCCTTGTGAACCACAAGCTCGTGCTACTTTCCTGACCCGTGGTAACCCGAAGACGTGTTGACTGGGCAGTCATTCTGGATGCGGACAGGACTGCCTCAGCCGTCATCCGCAATTCCGCCGAAGCGCAGTTCGGCTCGATTCTTTCGGCGTTCGACGAACTACTCACGGTAGATGACATCGACACCATCTTGCGCCGAGCTGTCGAACTCTCGCGGGAGAAGATGGGACTCACACGAGTAGCTATCTTCCTGCTCGACAAAGAACGCGACCTCATGCTGGGCACTTGGGGAACCAATCTCAAAGGTGAAACGGTTGATGAACATCGAGTCATGTATCAATTGGGAGAGAGCGATCGAGAGGTTTTCCGTCGCGCAGAGACCGACGGAGTCCCTTTCACCGTGATCGACAACTGCCCCATTGTCGAACAGCTCGAGTCCGAAACGAGGATCGTCGGTCAAGGTTGGGTCGCCTGTACCCCAATTCGAGGAGCACGGGGCAACATTGGCATGCTCTTCAACGATAGTGGGCTCACCGGTGAACCCGTGGACACCGCCCAACAGGCTCGCACGGCCATTCTCTGTTCATTTTTAGGAGTTCTTATCGATCGGGCCCCTCAGGTGCCCAATAGCAGTATGGTGGGCCCCCTCAACTCCGCTGCACATCCGGTTGTCGTAGGGACCTTGCGCCTCCTTGCCCGCGACCCTTCGCTCGGCGGCAAAGAAATCGCAGCAGAACTCGGCTTGAGCCTGAGCCGTCTGGCGCGAGTGTTCAAAGCGGAAATGGGGATGTCTCTTGTAGAATACCGTAACCGTCTCAGGTTGGAACGCTTCGACGTCCTCCTCGACGCAGGCGGAAACAACTTGCTCGACGCAGCTCTAACGGCTGGCTTTGGCAGCTACTCTCAATTTCACCGAGTCTTTCGCGCCTTGCGGGGAATGACCCCCAAACAATATCTCAAAGGCAACCGCTCGAACCAGTAGCGGCCGCTTTGTTCGAGGTGCCGTGTTTTTGATGGAAACGGGGATCTCATCACCCCAAAGGGGCTCCCGAGATACATTCTCACTGATCAGTCCTACGGCCCATATCTTTCGAGCAATCGAGCCATGTAGTCTGGTGCCTCCGAACTCCCTTCCTCTGGAGCCCAAGAAGCAAACTCCTTGTCATTGGCTGCGGTGTAAGGCCCGCTCTTCACCTCGTAAATCAGTGTATCTGCTTCAAGGGCAATCAGACTGTGGTAGTAGCCTGGCACGAGATCGACACCAAAGGCATCCCCGCCTGCCCGAAGTACAACGTGCTGCTGAACCGTTCCCTGGTCATCGAACAACAGGAATAGCACAGCACCTCGCAACACAATCCAGGCCTCGGCTTTCGGAGGCGCCTTATGCCGATGAGGACGGACATAGGTGCCTGGCTGCAGCGCGTTCAACATACGGTGCAACTCGTCTTCCAGACTGCGATGCAGCGGCGCAATAATCCGACGACGAGGACTTTCCCGAGATGCCTGAATCGTGTCCCCTACGAGAGACCGAGTGAGTAATGCGAGATCGCCGACCGGAGGATCGAGCGCAGGCTTGAAGGACGACATACGGAATCACAACGTCTTTTCGTCTCTGGGGTCAAGCGCGCCGGATGCACTGCAGACAAATAGGCTGTGCCCCACTCCTAAGCCATCGTAGCGCGACTCAACCTCGAGGCCGGCCTCTTCGATACAGCTAGCTAGCGTGCGCTCATCGTACATGCGGCTCCTTCCGTTCGCCACACAGGAAAAGTAAAGGGAAGTCTGGAGCAAACAGAATTTACCGGCTTCTTGGGGTTGGAGATCCCAACAAGGTTCGAGAACGTAGAGCCGCCCCTCCGGCGCGAGGCTCTTCCGGGCCTCAGATAATAAAGAAAAAATGCTTCTTTCATCAAAACAGTCGAGCAATTGACTCAGCCAAACGGCATCCATCTCTCCCGGCAAAGCAAGATTGGGAGCAAGAAGATCGAGAGGACAAAGCTGAAAACGTCCTCGGTGGCCGGCTCCCTCGAGATGGATCCTTGCTTGCTCCAGCTGGGCGACATGATCGACCAAAGTGATGAATACTCCCTCGTCCCGCGCCAGAACGCTGCCGGCAAATTTCCCAGTGTTGGCTCCTATATCCAGCACTCGCCGGGGTCGTTGCCGGAGAAGGATCTCGACCGCCTCGTTGAAACAGCGGTCGGAATAGAAATGATCAAAGGAAAACCAGCTCCGCCGAGCCCGATCTGGCAACGAGGCGAGCGCCTCATAAACCGTTGCTTCCCCACTGAGCTCCCGGAGCCCTGCGGGTTTGCCTTCCTTCAACGACTCCAGCAGATGCTGAGCTGGCGCGTAGCAGATGTCGCGCACGAACTCCAAGTTGACGC
>CAYTRQ010000533.1:0-3707 GCA_964440025.1 uncultured Polyangiaceae bacterium
GAACAATGACGACGGAATGGGCGGCTCACAGGGCACGGGCGCCGGTGCCAACGCCGGAGGCGTTGGCACCGGTGCAACGGGCAGTGGCGGAGCCACCAGCGGGGGAACCGGCAATGGCGGTGTAACCAGTGGAGGCACCACCAGCGGTGGCACTGGCAATGGAGGCTCGTCCGGTGGAACGGCGGGTACAGGCGGCTCCAATGGCGGTTCGGGCGGTAGTTCTGGAGGGACAGCAGGCTCGGGGGGCTCGGGTGCTGCAGGCGGATCGGGTGGGAGCGGCGGCTCCACTGGCGGAGGCGTGGTGCCCGGAACCAGCGGATACGACTGCAGCCCGCCCAGTGGAGACGCACCCGTGCTCCAAGCCACAGAAGTCGTGGGTGGACTCAATCTACCCGTTCTCCTCACTCATGAGCCCAACGGCGATCCCGGGCGTCTGTTTGTGGGGACACTCGATGGGACGGTCCGCATCATCGAAAACGAGAGCCTCGTCGACACGCCGTTCTTGGACATTAGTAGCAAAGTGCAGGTGGGAGGTGCCCCCGGCGACGAGCGCGGCTTGCTGGGCATGGCTTTCCATCCCGACTACGCTGAAAATGGCTTGTTCTACGTCCACTACAGCGAGTCCGGTTCGGGAGACACCATCATCGAAGAGTATCAGGTGAGCGATGACCCCAACGTGGCGGATGCGGCGAGCGTGCGATTGGTGCTGAGCGTTCCGCAGCCGAACACCAATCACAACGGCGGTTCGATCAGCTTTGGCGCTGACGGGTTCCTCTACATTGGACTTGGCGATGGCGGCGGCAGCGGAGATCCAGGCGGCAACGGGCAGGATCCGTCGACACTTCTGGGCACGATACTCCGCATCAATCCCGTCGAGGACGGCGGCAACGCCTACACGGTGCCTTCCGGAAATCTGCAAGACACGATGGGCTCGGCAGCTCCCGAAGTCTGGGACTACGGACTACGAAATCCCTTCCGATTCTCGTTCGACGCCTGCACCGGCGACCTGTACATTGGCGACGTCGGTCAAAACGCCTACGAGGAGATAGACATCGAGAAGGCCGGCGAGGGTGGCAAGAACTATGGTTGGAATATCATGGAGGGCACGAACTGCTACCAACCCATGTCAGACTGCGACCAGTCGGGACTGACTCTTCCGGTTCACGACTACGGGCGCTCGACGGGCACCTCGATCACCGGCGGGTCCGTGTACCGCGGGAGCGCGATGCCTGGGCTCAGAGGAACCTACATCTACGCAGACTACGGCTCCGATGCGATTTGGATGACTTCCTATGATCGCGACGCAGGCACGATATCGACACCAGCGAGCATCACGGTGGATCTCAACAACGTGACCTCCATCGTGTCGATCACTAATGGCGCGGATGGAGAGCTCTACTTCGTCTCGCTGGGGAACCCTTCTCCTCCTAGTCCATCGCCGGGCGCGATCTACAAGCTCGAAGCCGTCCAGTAAGTCGTTGTCACAGTGGGGCCGGCTTAGGGCCAACCCAAACTCCTGTTGCCTCGCCGCCGATCCATGGGACTCTGGATAGCCATGGGTCTCTGGGCAGGAGCGTGAGCACGCAGGAGCGGCCCCCTGGGCCGGCCGCGGCCTCGTGTCGGGCAGACGCTCTGGAGCGTCGCCTTCGCCTGCATGGGCGCCTGCGATATCACCGGCCTGCAAGACACCGCCGATGATCTGCTCGACCCGGACCCGGTGACCTTCGAAGCCCCCGGAACACAGATTGCTGCCGGACAGTTCAGGGATTTGCGCTGGGGAGCCACCTTGACCCAAGAGCCGCGCTTGTTTGCGTTGGACGTCAGCTCCAGCGATGGAGATGAGGAGACCCCGCGGTTCGCGGTCTTCTCTCACCGCGAAGAAGGAAGGTGCGATGCGGGACCAGCTACGGACTACCGCCTGTTCTTCCATCAGGAGAGGCCGGGCCTGGTGGCAGCGCTACATGACCCCGACGGTGACGATCGGGGTGAGGTGCGCTTCACCGACTTCGACTGCAACCCGGTGCTTTCCGCTCGAGAGGACGTCGTCATCAACGAGCACTTGCTCGACTCGACCAATGGAGGCTTCCTGCTGGAGGGTTCAGGAGACCTTTATTGGATTGATGCCGAGCCCGCCAGCCAGGAAAAAGTTGCCTCTGGCGTGGACTATTTTCAGGTTTATTTTCCTTAGCCGCGCAGTACCCGACTCTCGGCGCAGGCAGTCCCGGAACGCTAAGTCGAGCGCGCCAGAGTTCCCGTGAGGCCGCAAGCGTCTCGACCCCGACCATGATGTCGATCGACGCCCTGCAATTCTGCTGCCGCGCAAGGCGCCACAGAATGCGACAACCGGCCGCCACGACCGAAGGGAGTGAAAAGGCGTTGCGCCCGGCATGGGCACAGCACTGGAGGTGAAAGTCCTCCTGAGACCAAGACAGATGGAACTCAACATTGAAAGCAAGGGCGGAGTCGCGAGGCTCCGTCTGGTGGAAGCTGTAAATGCAGCTCGGACCCGAACGAAAGTGAAGCACCGTAAGGCACGACAACCCTGGATGAGCCTGCCGCTGGAGGCGAAGTCCGATTTCTGTCCGAGGGTCTCGTGTATTGGTGACGGTTTCGAGCGAAGTGCTGTCGAAGTGCTGTGTCTCTTACCCGGGGAGATCTGTCGGCCTCCTGCGCGCAAGCGCGGGTAACCACTGAGGACGCAAGGACGAGGTGGTGATGGGACGGCAGAAGTCGGATGACCGCGTAGTACTGAAAGGTCGTCGAAAGACGGTCCCAAGCGACACAAGTCGTGGAGGGAAGGCGGTCACGGTCGAAGAACAGGCAAACCAACTGGCCCTATTTGTCGAGACAGCTGAAAGTCCGAAAGGAGCCCAAAGGAAAGTAGTCGCTGGCGCACCAGCGAAGAAATCCGTGAGGGTGCCGAAGTCGACGCATGGGAAGAGGACGAGTTTGCTGCCGATGACAATGGAGAACATCGCAGATGAAGCCAACTTGAGAGCAGCATTTTCAAAGGTCGCAGCCAATCGTGGAGCGGCAGGACCGGATCGCACGAGTATCATGGAGGTGCGCGAGCGGCTCGATGAATACATGTCGCGCATTCGGTCTTCGCTCTTGGACGGGAGCTATCGTGAAGGCCAATAAAGGAGCGGCTGGGGTCGATGACGAGTCGCTGGAGGACTTCGAGCGAGACTTGAAGAACAACCTCTACAAGATTTGGAATCGACTCTCCTCAGGAACGTACTTTCCGCCTCCAGTGCGGCGGGTGACGATCCCGAAGAGGCAAGGAGGTCAACGGCCATTGGGTATCCCGACGGTCGGGGACCGAATTGCTCAGTCGGTTGTGAAAATGTACCTGGAGCCGAAGGTGGAACCGCATTTCCATACTGACTCCTACGGGTACAGACCAGGCAAGTCGGCTCTGGACGCAGTCGCCACGGCGCGCACGCGATGTTGGCGATATGACTGGGTCCTGGATCTCGACGTGCGTGGTTTCTTCGACAACCTTGATCATGATCTCGTACTCAAGGCGGTGAGGCACTTTTCGGACTGTCGTTGGATCCTCCTCTACATCGAACGATGGCTGAAAGCACCGATAGAGGAACCTTGCGGAACTCGCGTCCTTCGTGACAAGGGCACCCCACAAGGAGGAGTGATCAGTCCCTTGCTAGCGAACATCTTCATGCATTTTGCCTTCGATACGTGGATGG
>CAYTRQ010000534.1:0-3688 GCA_964440025.1 uncultured Polyangiaceae bacterium
CGAGAGAAAAGTGGTCTCCCTACCGACCACTTTTATGTGGTCGCAGCACTAGTACGATCCACAGCGTCGGGTGGGTCGCATTTTCGTGGCCGAAAATGGATTTTTTTCTGGGAGCGGTCCAGCGCGACGGCCGCTTTTCGTCCTGGTTTGGTCTTCTGGCCTAGCCGCAAGAAGACCGGTGAGCCGACGCATCAGAGCCGAAAAAGCAGATGGTTGCTGTCGGGTTCCTTTGCTAGATGTTCATGAGCCGCCCCCCTGTGACCTGTGACGCTAGACGACGTGAGGGCGGAACTCTTCTCATGCCGCTTCTCTTGCAAGACCGCCGACTCCTCGATGCCTTTCGGCGGGGAGAACGACAAGCGCTCGAGCGAGTGTACCGTCACTATTTCGACGACGTGTATCGCCTCGCTTCTCATGGGTTCTTCACCAAGAACGGTCTGCGCGTTCCTGCCATCGTCAACGAGTCGGATCGTCTCGATCTGGTGCAGGACATCTTCATCAAGGCTTTTGGCGAGCGAGCGCGGATGAGCTACGACGGCTTGGGGCCCTATCGGCCTTTTTTGATGCAACTCGCGAGAAATCTGCGCATCGATGGCTTGCGGCGCTCTGGTCGCGAGCTCTCCGAGTCCCAGTTTCAAACCGCAGAGGGCGATGCACTGAATCTGGATGCCTTGATTGAGTCGAACCGAGAGCTCCCTTCGCTGGCTCCCGAGGACCAATTGGCCTGGAAGCAATTGCGGGCTGAAACGCTGAATTACCTGAATTCGGTCGATCCGGAGTGCCGTCAGCTGGTCGAATGTCGGTTCGTCGAAGAACTCTCCCAGGCAGAAACTGCAAAAAGACTCGGCACAACTCGTCGTCGAGTTCGTACATTGGAGGCGGGTGTCGTGCAGGGGTTGCGCAGACACCTCGATCGACTGCGCCCCGGTCAACTGAGGACAGCCTAAATGACGAAGATCCAATCCAGGGAAGCAGGCGAAACCGTGGACGAGCGCACGGCCATGCGACTTCTTGCCGGACGACCCGAGCCCTCGGCTCCCGAACGGGAAGCGCTCTTCGACAGCATCGTGGCTCAGGTCGATGCCGAAGCGGCGCGGGAGCGGCGCTTGTCGTGGCTTCAACGATTTTGGGGAGTGGGCACCCTCGTGGCCGCGTGCGGCGTCGTTTTGTTCGCCGTCTTCCGCTTCCTCCCCTCTTCCGGAGGAGTCGCCGGCGACGAGTTCCAGTCGCGGGGAGACGACGGCAGTACACTCGAGGGTCCGACTCTGCGCGTCGAATGCCTCCCGGCGGGTGCAGGCTGTTCCGTGGGAGGAAAGCTCGCCGTCGAAGTCGGGAGCCACGCCGGGGCGACCTACTTCGGTGGCGCGCTCAAGAAGGCCGAGGGTAGCCTCTTTTGGTATCTGCCCGGGCCGGATGCCAAGACGGTGGCGGTGGATCAGAAAATGATGGTCTTGGACGATGCCGTTCAACTCACTCCCGAGATGGGGCCCGGCTCCTACGAATTCTACGGATTCTTCAGTGCCACCCCCCTGTCGCGCGATGAACTCAAGGAGAAACTGGGGGGCGAGCTCGCGCCCACTCCCGAGGTGAAGGTCATCCGAGTGCCGGTCCAGGTCGAACCGTAACCGCGCATGCGCAGACGGCGCCAGACGGCCCTTCCTGCCGCACTTCGAGCATCAGGGGCAGAACGGAAGGGTTGCCAGCTTGGCCGGCGTCACGCCGAGCAACCGTCCAGCGACCGCGCCCGCGGGCTTTATGTGCGCGTCACGCCCCCGAATCGAGCGGCCCGGCGACGGGTGACCAAGTCTGGAGGAGAAAGTCGGTGACGCCCTCCTTGCGAGACGAGAGGGAACGAGGGCGCGCCGTGCCGCCGCTTTGGGCTTCCGCGGTCGGGAGGCTTCAAATCAACGAATCGCTACGATCTTCATTTCGTCGATCTGGCCGTCGAGGAAGGGCGAGCTCCATTGGTAGTACCGGCCAAGATACGCTACCTGGTCCGCGGAGCTCCGGAAAACGCCCCCGCTCTTTTCGAGAGAGAACTCGTGCACGAAATTACCGTCCACGCTGAGGGTGACTGATGTTCCGTTGTACTCGAAAACGAGCTTTCGCATTTGTCCGGCGCTGAGATAGGGGTTCCCGTACATTTCCCAGCCCCAGTAGTACGCCTGTCCCTCGGTGGACGGGGCGCGCCACAAGTCGGGACCCGAGCCCCACCGACCTCCGGCTGCCCCCATCTCGCTTCGAAGGCCACGCATTCGGAAGGCGGGGAGCGCTTTCTGCCGATAGAGGCTGTGACCCGCGAGGGTGTAGGACGGATGAGAGAAGAAGACATTGTAGTACTGAGACGGCGAATTGAGTGCGACCCTTGCTTCGAGCCGAAGCTGCCGGAAGCCGTTCTGTGGGGGGGAAAGGCGTTCGGCGTGAGCAAGGGCTGCATAACCTTGGGATAGGTGGAGAGCGCTCGAGTGGATGTCCCCGAAGAAGGCTTCGGCGTGAGCGCCATTTCCAGAAAGGTCATTGCCATCTTTGTCGAAGGTCCAGTGGCCGAGGATCTGCGGCCCCTTGTTGAACATCTCTTTGTCGAACCCTTTGGTCCGGGCATGAAACAGCCGCATCACCTCTTCTTGTGAGAGAGCTTTCGCGACGAGCGTGAACTCATCCAGCGACCCAGTGAATGGTGACGTGGGCTTTCCTCCCAGGTAAAGCGGCGCGTCACTGCTGAGCGAATGGTCGAACTGCGCCGTCTCGAATTGGCCCGAGAGCTGTCCATCTATGTAGATGCGGCCCTCGCCATCGTCGCTCCGGTCGACGCTCACGGCCACCAAGTGCCAGTTTCCGTCGTTGATGGACTGAGTGGCCCGTGCGCCGGCGTAGAAGGAGCCAGAGTCCCCGACGGTCAGGAAGCTGGGCTGACCGAGCCAGTTCATGCCAACCCCAAACCAAACGTCGTCCCCTTTCTGGAGGAACGTCTGAAACGACTTTGTGCTGGTCTTCACCCAGAACGCCACGCTAAAATCGTTAGTCCCGAAGTTTTGCGCGGAGTCGTGGTCCACCCTCAGATATCCTTCATCGGTGAAGGAAAGGGCCCCGCCATCGATCCCCGGTGCTGACTGCACCTCGCCGATTGCTTGGGCTCGCGTTCCGTGGCGCAGGCCGTAGGTGAGGGACGAAGCATAGTCATCGAAGGGCAACCACAAAGCGGACCGCTGGAGAGGTGCGGTTTCGACAGCCGTTGCCGACTGGGCAAAGGCGCTCGTGCCCTGTTCGTTTTGCGCCCGTACCCAAAATTCGTATTCGTGCAGTGGATTCAAACCATCGACGGTCAAACTCGTCTCGTCGATGACCGTCTTGGGGAAGCTGTCGGCGCATGGAGTGTATGGTGTCGTCAGATCCACACAGTCGACGATGTAGCTGGACGCTCCCGCACCATAGAAACCCAACTGAGCACTCCCGCTCTTGAATGCTTCCACTTCGACGACCGGACGGTTAGGGGCTGCACGAACGAGAAGGTTGACGAAGTCCCTGCGGTAACCTGCCTGACCTTCGAAAAGTTGGACTTCGACGCCTCCCACGATGTGCCCCTGTCCATCCCGTCGCCATTCGTGGTCGGGGAGCGAGCTCGGAAGAGAAACGACGAAGATGCCGAGACCGTCGCCGCTTTGGATCTCGTATTCGCCTTCCGCGTGTT
>CAYTRQ010000535.1:0-3687 GCA_964440025.1 uncultured Polyangiaceae bacterium
TATTTGGCACTTTCGCGACGAAGAGGTCCAGGCCCATGGCGACTATCACGGCTTCCCGCTCTTGGTACAAGGCAACGAGGTTTTTGACCCCCAGGTCCGTATAGCCCAAAACGAAATCGGCCCCGGCGCGATGAACGGCCTCCATGTTCCGCTCGTAGGTGATGCGACAAATGATGCGAGCTTCCGGATTCAGCCGCCGACAATAAAGAGCCAAGAACACGTTGATGGCATCTTCGTTCGTCGTCAAAACCACGGCCGGTGCCTCCTTGACCCCCGCAGCAGTCACCACGTCGATGGCCGAAGCATCACCACAGAAGACCTGGTCGGCGATCTTCTCCAGTCCAGCCAGCAGCTCTTCGTCTCGTTCCACCATGTGCACGGTGATGTCGCGTTTCTTCAGCGCCCTCCCTACGGCGCGCCCCACCTTGCCCCCGCCCACGACGACCACGGGATTTTCATTCGCATGGTAAATGGAGAGCATCGCCTCGAGCCCGATCACCTGGTACTCGTGCCCGACCACCACCACCACGCTGTAATCGCCCATCAGGGTGTTAGCTCGAGCAGGATGCGTCTCCCCCCGCTCCCAGACGGACACCACGGTCAGCCCCGTCAACTCGCGCAGCCGGCTTTCTTGAATGGTTTTGCCTTCGAAGGGGGTCCCATGAACGGGGAACTCCGCCACGCACAGATCTTGAAAGCGGCCCACGATGTGCGGCCGCGCCGTGCCCACCGACACACGACTGGCAAGCTGTTGTCCCAAACGTTGCTTGAGGGGCACCACGTGAGTCGCCCCGCTGAATTCGAGAACGTCGACCGAGTCGACCTCCTGAGCCAAGGCGATCACGCGCACGTTCGGGCACTCCTCGCGAATCGTCAAAGTGATGTTCGTGTTGGCCGGGTCGTCGAGGTTGGCGATGATCAGCGAGGCCTCTTTGGCGCGCAAGTTCCGATACAGCTCCCGATCGTCCAGGTCACCACACACCACCGGCAGCTTGTCTCGCTTCATGTCGTTGGCGCGCACCGGATCCTGTTCGACCACGATCAGCGTGACGCCCAAGTCACTCAAGCGGTCGAACAAACGCCGCCCAATCTCGTCCCATTGGCAAATGATGACGTGATCTTTCGTTCCGGGCGGCACCTCGCGCGGTGCTCCTGCCCGCATCTGCGCATCCAGCCAAGGCGCATAGAAAAACCGGATGAATGCAAAGGGCAAGACGATCAAAAGAAGGATGATGCCGGTGATCAACACCAAGACGCTGAACATCCTGCCCAAGTCGCTGTGGAAAGTGATGTCCCCGAACCCGAGAGTGCTCATCACGGTGAGCGTCCAATAGACCCCAGTCAGCCAAGAATGCTTCTGGCCCTCGTACACCATGATGGCGTGGAAGATCACCGAAAACAGTGCCACCACGGCGAGCAACAGCACGATGAATTGAAGCAGATAGCCCAGGTTGCGTCGGGTTTCACGCTCCGTGAGCAGGTAGGTGAGCTGGGTCGCCAGGAACTTCATGAATGCGGCAGCTCCAGTGTACGGAGTTTTGCGGAGCGTTCCATGGCGATGGCACTCGTCGCCCACCAGAACCGCATCCCGAGCTGCAAAGGCCGAAAGACCCCATTCGGCCGCTCGATGACAAAGCGCTGAGCTCGCTCGTCCGACTGACGGGAGAGGCCTTGCCCCCCCAATCAAAGACGACTCAGTTCCACACCATGTCCCACAGTTCACCCAGGCGTTCACACATGAGCTCTCCCTCGAACTTCAGCTTCGGCAGCGGCTTGTCGCACCGACTGCCACGTCGACCTTGCAAGCGTTGAGAGCCAAGTGAGCCAGAGAACGGTGTTCGGACCAAATCGCATTGGGCCTTCAGATAACTAACGTGCTGCGGGCCATTCCCCTACAACGAAACCAAAGCAGCAAAAGTACCAATCGCTCTTTCCACCTCTCCGACTTGAGCCAGCTGAGAGGTAAAATTTGGGCTCACCATACTGACTCAATCGCCATCTTGAGCTGTGTTCATGACGTCACACAATTTTCCAGCCAGCTCACCGTTAGAATCGGTACCGATGGTCGGCGTAAGGGAAATCAGGAGGCGCACGAGCTGGTCCTGGACATCGTCGGCGAACACGAATCGACCGGAGAGAAGCTATTTTTGCTCAGGCAAAGCGACACAGAGGACTCGACTCCGCGCCGGATGTTGCTTAGGACAGCACCGCGATGAACTCCTCCGATGCTTCTCAGTCCACCGATGTCTCTTCGGCGCCGTCGCGCGCTTTGATGTCTCAGCGCACCTACAACACCATCAGCTATGCCGGGGCAGCCTGCGTCATGGGGATTGTCTTCGATTGGCGCAGTGGGCTCGCTGCTTTGATGGCGGGGCTCTATGTCGCTCATTTCCTCAGGCGAACGGCCGAATCGCTTTGGGTGCATCGTTTCAGCGGACGCATGGTGCCGCCGTCGGACTACTTGGTGGAGCACCTCTACTACTGGGGGTGTCGAGCCCCGACTACACCGCCCCTTCCCAGCTTTCGATGATGGTGGGTGGCGGACTTTTCGTCATCGGTCAGTTGGGCAACACGTGGGCCCACCAGAAGCTGAGGGCTCTGCGTCCGTCCCGCGGTGTGACGAGCAAGGCTCTTCCCTCCGGGGGGCTATTTTCCGTCGTTGCCTGTCCACACTACCTGTTCGAAATCATCACCTGGGGTGGGTTTGCGCTGCTGACCGGCCTGTGGAGCGCTCGTGCCTTTTTCGTAGTGGGAGCGATCATCTTGGGGAGTTATGCGTACAGTCGGCACTCCCAATACAAGAAAGAGTTCGATGGAAAGGACGGGAGACCCCTCTATCCGCCCCAGCGCAAAGCGCTTATTCGTTTCGTTTTCTGAAGGGGTCATCTTTTCTCTAACCAAAAGCTATGTTGCGCATCGACAGGGAACCCAGGTCGAAGCCTTGGCTGGAAAACTGCACTGGGTCTTTATCCTCGCTCGCTGCCTGAGCGTAGAGCAACGGAAGCCAATGATCGGGAGTCGGGTGGGCCCGGCGTGCGTCGTCGGAACTTGGCCACAAGGACACGAGGCCTTTGCGATCACGCTCGGTGACCATGCGCGCCACGGTGTCATCGAAGCGAACTGCCCAGTCGGGAGTTTCCCTGGAGCCGGTGCGCAGGCGTGTGAAGGCATCGCGCAAGTTGTGCACGACGTTCCCACTGCCCAGGATCAGCACGCCCTCGTCTCGCAATTCAGCCAGGGAGCAACCCAACTCGTAGTGGCGAGCAGGGTCGAGTCGGCGGTCGATACTCAGCTGGACGACGGGGACATCTGCGTCGGGGAACATCCAGCGCAGAACACTCCAGGTGCCATGGTCGAGTCCCCATTCCGTGCTGAGAGTAGCTCGCTCCTCCCCCAGCAGGTTGCGCACCTGCTTGGCCAAGTCGAGCTTGCCAGGAGCGGGATAATCCAGCTCGTACAGGGGTGGGGGAAAGCCTGAAAAGTCGTGGATGGTCTTGGGGTGCTCCCCCCCGGTGAGCAGAGTCCCGTTTGTGAACCAGTGCGCCGAGATCGCCAGGATGGCCGACGGGTGGGGTACGACGTGGCGCAGGGCGCTGAACCCGCGACTCCACTCGTTGTCTTCGATCGCGTTCATGGGAGACCCATGCCCCACGAACAGCACCGGCATGCGCCCCCTTTGCCTCACCT
>CAYTRQ010000536.1:0-3683 GCA_964440025.1 uncultured Polyangiaceae bacterium
CGAGAGAAAAGTGGTCTCCCTACCGACCACTTTTATGTGGTCGCAGCACTAGTCGAAGAGGCCCTCGATGATCTCCTGGCTCGCGTGGATCTCTTCGGACTGAGCAAAAATGTCGGCGCGGAGTCGTTCGATCGCGCACGTGTAGGGAGCGAGAGCTTCATCCGCAGCGATCGCCTCGCTCGCCGCCAAGTAGCCGTCGCCGGTGAGATCGGTGGAGGTGCCGAGAAGGAAGAGCTGCTCGCGACGGTTCTCTTCCAGGGTGCCGGCGATGGCCTTCAACTCGGTGAGAAGAGCTAGAAAGTCGGACTTCTCTTCGGCACTCACTCCTTCGGCCCAGGTGTGGAAGGTCCAATATTCGGTCCCGGTGCACTCGTAGTGCACGGCGCTCTCTGCGATGGCGACGGCTTCGCACAGCGGGACGGCGCCGGACACGGTGATCTCGCCAAAGCAGTCGGAGTGACACTGCACCCACGAGCCTCCCGAGGGGAAGCAGAACGTCTCGCCCGAGGAACAGAATTCCCCTTCGGTTTGAACCAAGCACTCCCCCGTACAAGTACCTGCACATGTGCGCGCTTCGGTACCACGCAGCTCGCAGGGGCCCGTGCACTCGCCGAGGCACCGCCCCCCGACCTGGAGGGTCCCCGAGCACTCGCCCGAGCAAATGCCGTCGCACGTTTGCGGAGACTCGAATGTCACGGAACAGCTTCCGTTGCAGGTGCCCGCACACGTGTCGAGTTCACTCGCGCACCAAGCCTGTCCTCCGCAATAGACGGAAGGGTCGAGAGCACACCGACCAGCACAGCTGATGATCGCATCGTGGGAGGGACCAGGAAGCTCGGGGACCAACGACGGTTGGCACGCCGTGGCGCGACTTTCGACGGGGCCGAGCGGCACCGAGCAGTCCGTCCCCGCTTTTTCCCAACTCATGCCGCTGGTGGTGTACGCGGCGAAGCGGTCCTCCACAGCGACGTGGATCGTCGCTACAGAGGCATCCGCAGAAAGACCCAGCATCACGCGTAGAGAGTCCAAGGCACCGTCCACCTCGCTTCTGAGTGCGTCCGCGCGGGCCATCCAGTCAACAGTGGCCGCGTAGAAGGTATCCAGTGCCAGATGACCACTCTGCAGCTCGGCCGCGTTTGTCTGGGAACCCTCCTGCCCTTCCGAGGCCTGCGTCGCAGCGCAGCTGTCGCCATCTGTTCCGTCCTGCCCGCCGAGACCCCCTTCGCCTTCGCCGTCGGCGTCATCCATCGCGCGCGGGCTTCCTGAACCCGTGGTGGTTTGGGGAGCCGTGGCGCCTGCTGTGCTCGCATCGATTCTTCCTCCGGTGCTGATTATTCCAGTGCCTCCGCCTGTGGCGGGGGCACACTCCGACGCCACGCAGACGCGTCCCTCGAGACAGTCAGCATCCGTCTCACAGGAGTTGCGTCCTGCGGTGGAGATTGAGCAGCCCCAGAGGAGAAAGAAAGCAACTCCGACAGCAAATGAATGAAAGTGCGCTCGTCGGCACGGGGAGAAGACAGGCACAGCGCAGGGGGGAAGGAAGTGGGGGGACACGGTCCCGCATCCGCTGATCGGCAGCCAGCGGAGGACTGTCTCCGTTTAGCACAGGGAATCGCTGCCGCCAGGCCGATCGTAGAGTGAATGCCGCAGCTGGCCCCGACGAAGATCTCCCTGTTCGTGCCACTGCGCAGCACGGCGATGTGGTGACAGGCTTCTCGAGATTAGAATTCGGCGGAAAATCGGATTTCGTGACCGTGGACGGAGAGCTGCTTGCGTTTTTCGCCCCGCGGCCAGACGAAAACGGCTCCGACCCCAGCTCCGAGGGCTGCTGCGCCGGCAATCCAGGCTGCGGTCCCGAAGGTCGAGTATTGATTCGCGTATTCGCTTGCTTGCCGCTCGCGCTTCTCGTTGCGCAGGCGATGTCTTGCCTGGAGCGCCCGGACACCCGAGAAGATGGAGACGGCGCCGGCGACGCCCGAGGTTGCCGTCAAACCCCAACCGAGGAGACGGCGCGCGGGCGCACTGGACGTTTCGTGTGCTGCGGGTGGTGGCGCCTCATTTGCGTTCTTGTGGAGCAGGGGAGTCGGCGCGGCAGCCTCGGCATCGATGCCCTCCTCTTCCAGTGGCGCCACGGCTGACTCCTCCGTGAAGTCGACGGGAAGTCGTCCTCGGCTATCGACGAAACCCAGGTAGTAACCGCGTGTGAACGCCTCTTCGAAAAGATTGTGTCGGAGCGCTTCGTCGATGGCTCCCCGTGCGGAAAGAGGCGTCGGCTGGAAGCTCAGGGTCGAGAGCGCCAAGCGACCTCCAGCATGAGCCGGAATCTTGGCTTCCAAATTGCCGGAGCGGACGTAGGCAACGGAGCCTCGAGGTAGGGCAAGCGTGAGCGGAGCTCCCGGTGGGACGTGAGCTTCGAGCCAGCGCAGCCCGTTGCGGAGTTCCACGTAAAACCGTCCCATCTTTTCGCTGCGCCCCACCAGGAGGGTGGTGTCGGCCAGTTGATCCAAATGGATGAGAGTCGAGCCTTGGGCACCCACGGGAACACGAGTGAGCAATTGAGGCACTGCCTTCGGATTGGCAACCGTTCGATTCGCCGACGCAATGAATGCCTCCACCTCCGAGTACTCGATGGCGTGATCACCATTGATGTCTCCCGCCCCCAAGAGGGCCGAAGCGACTTCGTAGCTGAACACTCCCCCTTCGATCCTCGACCATTCGTGGGCTTCCTGTCCTTCTGCCGTGGCGATGAGAGCTCCGACATGGGGAAACCGATCCAGACTGTGCTGTGCGAGGATCCGGTTTTCTTCGGACTCGGTGAGTTTTTCCTTGGGTGCCTCGCGTTCGTCATCGAACGCTCCGCGCATTCCCACCACTCCGCCTGCGTGACAGGCGTCGATGATCAGATGCACCTGCGCGTGGCTCAAAGGAGCGAGGATCTCTTCGTAAAGCACCTTCTGGGTGAGCCCGGCGTCATTGAGGACGAAGGCATACTGTCCGCTTGGTGTGATGATCCCATGCCCCGAGAAGGACAAGAACACCGCGGGGTTCTTTCCCGCGGCAACATCCCTTTTCGAAGCTTTCGTGATCTTGCGCACGAGGCTGCGGAGGCGCGCCAAGGTGGGTTCGCGGGCCCGTGTACGCAATGCGCGGTGGCGACGTGCGGTCGCAGCATCGAGGGAGGTGAGGAGATAAGCTGGTTGCCCCCCACGGCGGAAGATCTTGTAGAAACGCACTGCATCGTCGTCGGCAAAGCGCAGGGCCTGCAACGACGGTTGGCTGGGAGGAGGCGCATTGTTGCCAATGGCCACCGAATAGGTGGGACGCGGCTCTGCGCGCGCCTCGATCGGGACGGTGAGGCAGAGAAAAAGCAGGAGGAAGGGGCGGATGCGGGGCATGGGGAGCTGCCTGCAAAAGGAACGTGGGGAGCGAATCCTGATTCGAAGAGCTGCGACTGACAAGGGGAGTGGGGCGCGGGCGCTACCCAGTAGCGCGCTGGAGGGTCGCTTCCGAGGAGAGATCGACGGACAGGAGAAGGGGGAGAGAAAAATTGGCCGCCCCTCGTCCCAAAAGAGTCGAGAAAAGCACATGTGCTGTTCGCCGCCGCGCGCTGAAGCGCGGAGCAACACTGGAGCTAGTGCCTCGGCAACTCACGTTTCGAGCGGTTTCGAAGCCCTCCCAGAAGT
>CAYTRQ010000537.1:0-3665 GCA_964440025.1 uncultured Polyangiaceae bacterium
GCCCATGCCGCCCATGCCGCCCATGCCGCCCATGCCGCCCATGCCGCCCATGCCGCCGCCCATACCGGCGTCATCACCGCCACCGGCCGGCTCCTTGGGGATCTCGGTCACTACGGCTTCGGTCGTCAGCATCATTCCGGCGATGCTGGCGGAGTTCTCGATTGCCACACGCACGACCTTGACGGGATCGATGATGCCGGCCTCCTCCAAATCACAATAGGTTTCCGACCGAGCATCGTAGCCATGCATATCAGGGAGGGAACGGACCTTTTCGGCCACGACCTCTGGCTCGAGACCAGCGTTTCTCGCAATCTGCCGAAGCGGAGCGGCAGCTGCCTTGGCGATCAATTGGATCCCCAAGCGCTCGTCCTCCAACTCGCTCTTCAAATCGGCGGCGGCTTGGGAAGCTCGAAGCAGAGCAACTCCGCCCCCTGGAACGTACCCTTCTTCCACGGCGGCCCTCGTGGCAGCCAGCGCGTCATCCACTCGATCTTTGCGCTCTTTGACCTCCACCTCCGAATGGCCGCCAACGCTGATCACAGCAACGCCACCGGCGAGCTTGGCAAGCCGCTCCTGGAGCTTTTCCTTGTCGTACTCGCTGCTTGACTCCTCGATTTCGTGGCGGATCTGGGCAATCCGTTGCTGAACGGCGTCCTTATTTCCCTGGCCGTCAACTAGCGTGGTGTTCTCTTTGTCGATCACGGCCTTCTTGACGCGTCCCAGATCCTCCAACTTGGCACTATCGATCTTGCGACCCAGGGCCTCGAGGAAAGGAGTCGCTCCGGTGAGCGTTGCGATGTCCTTGAGCATCTCTTTGCGCCGATCACCGAAGCCGGGAGCTTTGACAGCGGCCACCTTGAGAACGCCACGCATGCGATTGACCACAAGCGTTGCGAGAGCTTCACCCTCCACCTCTTCGCAAATGATCAACAGCGGCGAACTGGACTGATTCACGGCCTCAAGCACCGGAAGCAAGTCCGCCATGGCACCGATCTTTTTCTCGGCCACGAGCACGTAGCAGTCCTCGAGCTCTGCCTTCATCGACTGCTGATCGGTCACGAAGTAGGGGCTCTGATAGCCGCGATCGAACTGCATCCCCTCCACGATATCGACGCTGGTTTCAAGGCCCTGGGCCTCTTCAACGGTGATCACACCGTCCCGCGTCACTTTGTTCATTGCTTCGGTGATGTAGTCGGCCACCTGCTGGTCACCGTTGGCACTCACCTCCGCAATGTGCCGAATCCGCGCATCCGTGGAAGCTTCCTTAGCCTGCTTCTTCAGCGACTCGACGATGGCGACGGCGCCCTTCTCGATGCCAAGCTTGAGTTCCATTGGATTGGCACCGGCCTCGACGAGCTTCAGGCCTTCTGAAAACAGCGCCTGGGCCAGCACGGTAGCCGTCGTCGTGCCATCCCCTGTGTCGTCGTTGGTCCGAGAAGCCACCTCGCGAACCATCTGAGCGCCGATATTTTCGAGCTTTTCCTCGAACTCGATTTCCTTCGCGACGCTCACCCCATCTTTGGTCACCGAAGGGGCTCCCCAGCTCTTTTCTATCGCTACGTTCCGGCCACGAGGTCCGAGGGTCACCCTTACGGTGTTGGCAAGCAGATTGACGCCAGCCAGCATGTGGCGGCGCGCATCACGGCGGTAGGCAATATCCTTGGTGCTCATCGCGGCGCAACTTAGGCACGCCTCCGTCCTGGTCAAGGGCCCCTCAGTACGCTTTTGTATGTTTTCTACTCGATTCGTTCTGGGCCTCGAAACACGCTGGATCGCCCCACTCCATCGACGAAGTGTCGCTTGCGAAAAAAAAGCCCCTCCCCCCTTGCACATCGCCTAGCCCCGAGATACCTATCCGGCCCCCCAGCGTACTGGGGCCGCCTGCCTCGGCAGCGCATGTTTCGACAGCATGCCCCGGTAGGTGGTCACTCGGATTCGAGCAGAGGGCTTGATGGCGTCCAATCCGTTAGGCATCCGCTTGGATTCGGGCACGAGGAATAGACAGAAAGTCTGCTCGTGGTACAGGGGGGCGATTCTCTTGGGGAATCGTCTAATGGCAGGACACAAGATTCTGGTTCTTGTTATCTAGGTTCGAATCCTAGTTCCCCAGCTACTGGGCCTGCTCCACCGAAAAAGGTCTTGGTCTCGTGGCAGCGCCAGAGGCAGCAGGTTGATCGGTAAAAGAGGAGTCCCAGATCGAAGTTTCGTGACCAGAGCGGACTTCAACACGGCCCCATCGTCTAGCGGTTAGGACATCGGCCTCTCACGCCGGTAACACGAGTTCGAGTCTCGTTGGGGTCACTAGAACAACGCACCTCACCTCCCCCAGCCCCCGCCAGCGCTCCCCCACGAGCGGTGGCGGGGGTTTTTTGGCGTCGGATGCTGCCTTGCGATCGACTTTGTGATTTACATCTTCTCTCGTCCCCAAGGGCAGATGAAGAGGTGTGACAACTGTGGGAACTCGCGACTTCAGGCGAGTCCGAAATGCCCCCACTGCGGAAACGCATAGGTCTCGCGGTCGTTGGTTTTCTGGTGATCGCGGCAGCTGTTGATGGCGCGCGGTCACCAGAGGACCAGTGCGGAGTTGTGGCGCACGGATGGGCTATTGCCGCATACCGGGCTGGACTGAAGCCACTGATCGAAGGGGGCACCACGTGCAGGTTTGAGATTACCTGCTCGGAATACTTGCTGCGCGTCGTGCGCCAGCACGGCTGGCCCAAGGGCCTTTGGCTTACCGCCCAGCGCCTTTCGGAGTGCCGCTAGCTGCCGGCGGGCTAGGGGGCAGCGAAACTTGCGCCCCCCGTGTGCACGTGGTGCGATCAACGCATGACCGTGAGAGACACTGCCCTTCTGCTGGCGGGCGAACACATAGGCAACCAAGGCACCGAAAAGGTGCTTTGGGCACCGGACGAGCAGGAGGTGCGCCTGGTGGAGGTGAGCACGTCGGTGGAGAACCGTGACGAGGTTTTCCCCTTCCGCTTTTCGCCCGACCCCCCGGATGTGCCGTACGAGTCGGTGGTGATCTTGCCCGGCCCCGGAGACTGGGAAAAAGTGAAGGCCAAGGAACTGGCGCTGCCCGAGGGGTTCAACGTCGACACCCTGGAACTCCTGAGAGAGGCAAGCAGTGCCACAGGCACGTGATTGGGCCACGGGATACTTGTAGCAGGCAGTTGCCGACATGAAGGCCGCCAACCGAGTGCAGGGCGTTGAGGCCTCGGTGCTGGCCATGCTGCTTCATGGAGCGCGCCCAGCCTGCGCTTGCTCCGAATGACACACCTTGCCTCGAGTACCCTTGGGAAAATCCCGAGGGTGCAGTGCGGTGGCCAGCGGAGCACCTGCCCCTCCTGCGCTGGTTTAAGGCCAAGGAGGGCGACGCAGGCAGATGCTCTTCCGCTTCACGAACGACCTGTGCACCGGACTGGAGCGGCACGGCCGTGCCGCTCCATATCGCCCCGCTACGGGCCTTTGCCGCCAGCACGCCCCAGTAGTGGCCCAATCGCCACCCCAGAAGGCCCGCTATGGAGCGCACAGCGGCTTTAGCAGATCTCACCGCTGGGCCCATGCAAAAGGGCCCCATAGGGGCCCCTTCTGGTGCCTGGCTACCACGGTAGCCACTAGTGCTGCGACCACATAAAAGTGGTCGGTAGGGAGACCACTTTTCTCTC
>CAYTRQ010000538.1:0-3658 GCA_964440025.1 uncultured Polyangiaceae bacterium
TTTCGAGCTACTCTATCAAAGCGAAAACTGTGCTTCCCCTTAACTTTTTTGTCCGGTCCGGACCTGAAGCATCCAAAGGGCACAGGATTTGCCCTTCCTCGGACCGTATGAAGCGGCGGCTGAAGTGCTGCGACATCCAGGCGCTGAGTCTGAAGCCGTCTCCATCCGAGGAAGGAGCAAACAATGAAGAACAGATTACTCGTGACAGGAGCAATACTCATGTCGGTCGTCCTGCTAGCCGGATGCGGCGGAGCGGTCGCACCCCAAGCAGAGCTGACGGATGCAAAGTCCGCGGTGAGTGCAGCTCAAGCGAAGGGAGCCAAAGAGGTCCCCAAAGCCTCCCTCTATCTCAAGATGGCCCGAGACGCCATCGATACGGCAGAGCAGTTGATGGAGGAAGAGGACTACGAACAAGCCAAGCTGGTCCTCACCCGAGCACAGAAAGATGCCGAGCTCGCGTTGGCCGTGACCAAAGAGGCCGAGATGAAAGAGAAGGCCGAAAAAGAGCTCGAACGTGTGAAATCCCTGAAGGAAGCAAACGCAACCTTGGCAAGAGCTCGGCGACTGCGTGGGTAAAGAGAGAACGAAAAGGAGGCATGAATCATGTTCAGAACATTGAAAATCAATCACACACTTCCCGGGACTCTCTTGATCGGCTGTCTCGGAATGATGATGGGCTGCGCAGCCGCAGCTCCCGCCGAACAACTGGTTGAGGCAAAGAAGACCTATGACCAGGCTCAATCGGGCAAGGCAGCCGAATATGCACCCGACGATCTTCTAGAAGCGGAGAACCTGCTCGAGAGGGCAGCGAATGCTGAAAATGGTTCACCCTTGCAGCAACATCTCGCTTATCTTGCCGATCGCCAAGCTCGTCTCGCTTCCGCAAACGGAACCATCGAATACTACGAGGACACGCGCAACGAAGCACAGCAAGAATACATTGCGCGGATCGAGAAGCGAAGAGAAGAAGCCCAAGAAGCTCTCGCGTCCACCCGCGAAGAACTCGAACGCGTCGCCACCAAGATGAAGGAAAAAGACGCGGACGTCGAAAATTTGCGAGAACGGAAGCGTGAGCTGGAGCAACGCAAAGACCAACTTCAGAACGAACTCAGTGCTAAGGAAGCTGCTCTCACTAAATCGGAACAGGCCAGACGCGAGGCCCAACAACGTGCCGAAGCGGCCATTGCGAGTCTCAACGAGTTGGCAAACGTGAAGGAAGAAGCCCATGAGACGGTCATTACGCTATCCGGCTCGGTCCTCTTCAAAACAGGAGAGGCAGAACTGCTCCCTATCGCCAAAAATAAGCTTTCCAAGGTGTCCAACGCACTCAAGAACCTCGATGAGGACAAGAAGATCGTTGTGGAGGGCCACACCGACTCACGAGGTTCCGCCAAGATGAACAAGGAGCTCTCTCAGAAACGCGCTGAGTCCGTAACGGAATACCTTGCGCAGGAAGGGATCCCTCAGTCACGACTCAAAGCCGTAGGCAAAGGTGAGGAGGAACCCGTCGCAGACAACGACTCCCCGGAGGGACGGGCCAACAATCGGCGCGTCGAGCTGCGTATCTTGGAAAAGCCGCAAAGCACACCTGCCCAGAAACAGGCGTCGAAGTAGTTCTCGTCCTTCGAAAGGACTTGCGGCTCCTTTCCCAGCGTGGGGCCGCAAGGACTGCTCGATTTTCGCACCAGCTCATGAGACCAGGGCTCTCTTGGGTTCCTGTAGGGCCTTCAGCAAAGGGCACGACAAGGGTACGAGCCGTGAGCCTGAGGTGCGACCTTCCTTGGCCTCGGTCGCCAAGAGAGAGTTCATTTGATGCTCAGTTTGTGCAAGGATGGGAGTTACTGCTATCTTGAAGATTTGTCGTCTGACGGTAGCAAGAAGGACGGGGATCTCCTCTCCCCGCATACCATCCCAAGGTGTTCAAGGAGGGAACTTCCAGCATGAACAGCATCGCGACCCAGGAATCCCTGCCCCCGCCAGAAGGCGAATTGGTGGCTGGCAAATACGAAGTGGTTCGTCGCATCGGCCAGGGTGCCATGGGAGCCGTGTGGGAAGGACGTCATGTCTCCCTGGGCACGAGAGTCGCGTGCAAATTCATCGATGCCGACTTCGCCCGAAAAAGTTCCGAAGCACGTTCTCGCTTCCGCAATGAAGCCAAGGCCGCCGCTGCGCTGCGAAGCAAGCATGTCGTCGACGTGTATGACTACGGCCTGATGACGGATGGCCGTCCTTACATCGTCATGGAATTCCTCGAGGGAGAGTCCCTCGAGGAACGCTTGGCTCGCCTGGGTCGTCTTCCTCTTGGAACAACCATTCGGATTGTCACCCAGGTCAGTCGCGCTCTTCATAAAGCACATCGACAAGGGATCATTCATCGCGACCTCAAACCCGACAACATCTTCCTCGTCTGGGACGACGAGGACGAAACAGATCAAGTGAAGGTCGTGGACTTTGGCATTGCCAAGTTCACCGATGACAAAGTCGAAGTTTCCCACGCGACCCAGGCGGGATCGGTACTGGGAACCCCCTTCTTCATGAGCCCGGAGCAAGCACGAGGAACGACCGATGTCGATCTCCGTTCCGATCTCTGGGCCCTTGGAGTCGTCACGTTTCAGTGTCTCACCGGTCAGCTTCCGTTCTACAGCGATGCCGTCGGCGACCTGCTCGTTCGTATTTGCACGGGAGAAATTCCGGTTCCTTCCCACATCGCCCCCGATCTACCTCTCAGTATCGACGCATGGATGGCGCGTGCCCTCGAGCGCGATCGAGATCTCCGTTTCCAGTCAGCAAAGGAAATGACCGATCGCCTCGGGGAGGTACTGGGTCCTGAAGCTCGACCATTTCTCGAATCGCAGGTTGAGGAACAAACTGGGGATTTCCGCCGACCGGGTTTCACAACGAGGCACGCCACCGCCGGTCCACAGGTGGGCAAAGAGCTGACAGCAGCGCCGCGGCTCGATGCCGCAGGGGCACAAACGGTCGCGCTCGAAACGACTCCTCCCGAAAGCGAAGAACTTCCGCCAGTGATCCCTCAGCGCCGCCCGGCGCTCCGGTTCGCCGTTGGCGTCGCCCTGATCGCTGCGGCTGGGTTGGGCGCAGCCGTCGGCCTGTCGAGCGGGCTACTTTCTCAAACCGATCCGTCTCGAGCACAGAAGGAAGGGGCTGAGAAGAATTCGGCGGCAACTTCCGAAGCAATCGATCGGGAAGGCAGCATGCAGGCAGAAAATCGGGCCGAAGAGAACCGCACACCATCCGACTCGCAAAATTCGGATAGCGAAAAGTCGGGCGAGGCGATTCCTTCGCCCAAGGAATCACTCACCAAGACACCCGATGCTCTGTCCGATGAAGTGGATCAACCTGCGGTCAATTCCAAGGTCGCCGAGCGTCAGCCGTCAGCGCCGGCTCAGGCTCCACCTGCCCCTCACCAGCAGAAGGCCGCTCCCCCCGCTCCCAAGACTCCACCTCCCTCTCCAAAGTCCAAGGCGCCAAAGGTCTCCGCCTCGGGAAGTGCCGAATATCCCGCTCCATCAAACGGACAGAAATCACACTCCAACGAGCAGTCGACGCCCCAGGGATCTACTTCCGACGACATGGCTATCGGGCTCGGCTACTAGTGCCTCGGCAACTCACGTTTCGAGCGGTTTCGAAGCACTCCCAG
>CAYTRQ010000539.1:0-3641 GCA_964440025.1 uncultured Polyangiaceae bacterium
ATAATGTTTGAAGCGGTGCGCACGTGGATGCCGACTTGATCGAGGACCCCGTTGGTTCCCGCGCCGATTAGCGAAATGTTTTTGATCTCCTTGAGCTCGATCTTGCCGTCTGCTGTATTGCAGTTGCCGCTTTGTTTGGTCGTGTTTGTCGGAGTGATGATTCCATCGACCATGATGACGAGAGGGGTATCGTCGGCGGCTCGATTGCAAATGGCCGCGTGGATTTCGGTCCCTGTCGAGGCGGTGACGACGTCGCCTCCGTCCCCGCCGGTGACCTCGTGGCCATAGCCTTCTACGGCCGCCGGGCGCAGCGACGTGTTGCATTCACTCCCCGAGCCACCGCTCCCATCAGCTCCGCCGTTTCCGCCCGCGCCCGCCGTGCCGCCGGAGCCGCCGCCGCCGCTCCCGGTTGCGCCGCCGGCAGCGCCGCCTCCGGAGCCTTCGATGCCTCCGGAGCCTTCGCCGCCCTCGGAGCCGCCGCCGGTGTTTCCTCCATGCGCCGCTCCACCCGCGGCTGCCCCACCCGTTGCGCTGGTGCTTCCTCCGCTGGCTTCTCTCCCACCTGCTGCCGTCGTGGCGCCCGAGCCGAGAGCGCCCCCTGCCGCTGTGGCGCCTGTTCCGCTACTGGTCTTTCCCCCTGAGGAGGTCGGGCCGAAATCGCCGTTTTCCGAGCCGCCGCAGGCGGCCAAGAAACCAACGGTGGAGAGCAAGAGAGTCAAAGTGGGGCGCCAATGGTTTGTCTTCATGTTCCCTCCAACGCCTCGAGCTTGCGGAGCGCCCTTCTTATGCAGGGCCTCCAAAAAAGACGTTGCTGCAGTGAGTCCATTCCAGTGATGCGTGGCACCCGCGCATCGATCACCAAATTCTTCTGGATCGCTCATTGATTCCCAAAAGGGCGCGAATGAACGAGGAAAAGCCATGCGAACAGGGCAAATGAGCGCGCGAGTCGATCGCTCAAAAACAAGCCACAACCAATGACTACGAGCAGATTTTAGGCTTTCAAGAGTCCTTGCGGCCGCCGCCCAAAAGTGGGGCGCAAGGACGGCTCGACAATCATGCTCGGTCATTGAGGTGATCGGCGAAACCGCCCTGGGGTTGAGGCGCAAGCCAATGAGGAAGAGCCCTGCTAACGGGACGCTAGGCAGGTCGACGGAGTCCAGCGAGCGAAAAGGCGGCTGGCGACGACAGGGGCGAAATGGCTTGAATTGCGTCTCATGAAAAAGTTCTCGTCGAATTGAACCGATTGGGATTTTTATCTGAAGATGAAGCTCTTGGTGATCAGGGGGCGCTATTGGGGGGAACCCGAAGCGGCCGTGATGTGTCTGCCGAAACATTCTGCAACCGGCCCGATGACGCCAAAGGGGGGTCATCGGGTAAAATAAACCAGGAAGCTTTGCACGCCGCCCAAGCCAGGCTTGACTAAGAACGGCATGGCGGAGCCGAAAGGTCTGCGGTGCCGAATGGCCGGGGGAAATAAGCGGCATAACGTCGTGGACTATGGCAAGGAGAAAGCTGTTCCCTCCCTTTCAAACGCTCGATCCCGGCTGGCTCAGACAGCAAAAAGTGAATCAGGCAGCACAATGAGCTGTTCGCCTTTTCAAACATGCACCCTCAAGGAAACTTAGAATGAACATTTCTCCCACGACTCATTGGTTGAGCTCCCTTTTGGCATTGTCGTTTTCTTTTGTGGCATGCAGTTCCAACAACGGGCCCACGGAAGCGGCAGGGTCGGGTGGCACTCAGACTGGGGGAACCACCGGCAATGCGAGCGGTGGCGCCGGTCATGGTGCGGCCCCTACGACTGGAGGTGGTGCCAACGGTGGCGCTGGCCATGGTGCGACCGGAACTGGCGGAAGGGCGAGCGGCGGAGCCGCTGATGGAGGAGACACCTCCGCAGGGGGAGCGACCGGGGGAGCCGGTAGCGGAGGAACGGCAAGCGGGGGCAGCGCGAGTGGTGGCGACCACGGTGGAGGAAGCGGTGGCGCCCTCGGCACCGGTGGTGCGGTCTCGGCCGAGGTCGACAAGTATTTCATGGATTGGCCGGACGGCACCGATCCCTTGACCGTAGGAAAGAGCGCTGCGGAGCGTTTTCGTTCTCAGGATCTTCCGGGTGGCTCGGGGACCGATCCGAACGACGACTACAAGCACTATCGTCACGCCTGTTCTTGGTACGGAGCGCTTTCCGTGGCCGGACTGGACGGAGATCAGGGGCTCATCGACGATCTCATTGCCAAGTACGAGCCCTACAAGGGAACGTGGAGCGAATTCGATCCTCCCACGAGTGCGAATTCCTACAAAGGGCATGTCGACCACAACGTGTTCGGCATCGTGCCGCTGGAGATCGCGAAGTTCGATTCCGATCCCAGTTACGTGATGGAAGGGGACCTGGCCGCAGATCACCAAATGGCGAATATCGACTCTCAGATCCGCTATGCGATTGATGATATGTTCATGATCACATCCCTGCAGATGCAGGCCTACCGCGTTGCGACGGACGAGCAGCACAAAAACGATCATATGGACGTGGCTGCGGAAACCATGGTCGACTACCTGACCACCATGCAGAAAGACGATGGTCTGTTCCCACATCATCGCGACGACCCGGCATTCCGCATCAGTTGGGGGCGGGGCAACGGGTGGTACGCCGCCGGCATGGCCGAAATCATTCGTGAGTTGCCAGAGTCGCACCCTCAGCGCGACGCTATTGTCGAGGGCTACATGAAGATGATGAACGGCCTTCTGCAGTACCAGATCCCGCAAGGAGAAGAAGGTGCTGGACTATGGAAGCAGGTGGTGGATTCCGATGATGAGCGCAATTGGGCGGAGACGTCCGGGAGCGCCATGTTTACCTATGCTTTGGTCAGTGGTGTGCGCCGCGGCTGGTTGGACGTCGAGACCTTTGGAGAACCAGCGCGGCACGCGTGGCTGGGGCTCGTGAGTCGGTTCGATATGAGCAGCGGTGCACTGTCTGACGTCAGCAAATGGGCTTACAAGCCAGACTCTCATGACGAATACGATAACTACGATTTCAGCGGCGATGAAGAAAACTACTACTTCATGCGTCGGCCCGAGGAAGGTGAGGTCGGCAATGACCACGGGCAAGCACCGCTGATGTGGGCCGCTGCCGCGCTAGCACGACCCCTTGACTAGACAGACCGTATCTCCCGAGCGCCGAACGGGCTTTTGAGATGCGGTTCCAATCGGAAACTCGGCACATCGAACCAAGCGCCTGCCCGCTACGACGACCCTCATCGGGGGCTTGTTGGGTGGGCGCAGGGTTGTTGGGTTAGGTCTCCTGTTCGTGCTGGGGGCCTTTGGCCGTTGATTCAGCGGAGGCCTGCGCGAGGCCCGAGGCTCCGCCGCTGAGCATGAATGTGAAGAGCTCCGCCGTGGGGATCTCCAGAGGCTCGATCTGGTCTGTGGGGACGACGAGAACCTGTCCCCCGATGTTGTAGGCTTGGGGCACGTAGACCGCGGCATGGTGAGGAAGGGAAATGAGAGGCAGCTCGTCACGGCTCATGAAGCCCAGGGCGCGAAGCTCACTGGTCTTCGACAGACGCACGGCGACCGGTTTTCCAAATTGACGCTTCTCCCCGATCATGGCTTCGACGAGATCTCTGATGGAGGTGTAGAGCAACTTG
>CAYTRQ010000540.1:0-3639 GCA_964440025.1 uncultured Polyangiaceae bacterium
TAAAAGTGGTCGGTAGGGAGACCACTTTTCTCTCGAAATCATTCATCTTCCTCCGGTCGGTCGCAGCACTAAAACCAGCAAAAAAGCCGAGGCAAAGACGTACCCGAGCGCGGTTTCGAAGCCGACCTCACCCACTTCTGGGAGTGCTTCGAAACCGCTCGAAACTATGTTGCCGAGGCACTAGAACGCCAGCACACCACCTCGAAAGGCTCCGCCGAGGCTTCCCGCGCGGGGAGCCCTAGAACACCTCTCTCTCGAGGAGTATCGGACTTCATGAATTCTCTCGCCGCCAGGACAACGATGCAGGTGGGTGGCCCACCGAGCGCCCTGGCTCGAGCTCAAAACCAGGAGGAGGTCCTTTTTGCGCTCGAGGCCGCCGAGCAAGCCGAGCTTCCCATCTATCCTTTGGGGGGGGGCAGCAACGTGATCGTCGCCGACGACGGCGTTCAAGGCTGCGTGCTCCTCGTCGAGATCCCCGGGATCACTTTCGAGGACTGTGGGGAGAATATTCGCGTCACGGCTGGAGCCGGAATGCACTGGGATGCGTTCGTCCAGCAGGTCATCTCCCACAATCTCCAAGGCGTGGAATGCCTCTCGGGGATCCCTGGCGCGGTGGGCGCCACGCCCATCCAAAATGTGGGAGCGTACGGACAAGAGGTCTCTCAGGTTGTCGAATCGGTAACAGTGATGAGCCGAAAAACGGGAAAGACTGCTCGGCTATCTTGCCGCGAGTGCCAATTCGCCTACCGAGACAGCATTTTCAAAAGACAAAGTGCCAATGAATTCGTGGTGCTCTCGGTCACCTTCCGCCTCAGCAAGACCGCTGCTCCCCAGGCCAGGTACGGGGAACTGGCCCAGGCCCTCGAGACCTGCCAGCAGCCCCCCACACTCGCTCAGGTTCGAAAAGCCGTTTTGTCCTTACGCAAGAAGAAGGCCATGGTGCTTGACGGCGACGAGAACGAAAATCGGCGCAGCTGCGGATCGTTCTTTCTCAACACACAGGTGCCTCCACAGATCGTCGAACAGATCGCCCGCGTCGCCGAAAAATCTCCCCCTTCGTTCCCAGCTGGCGATGGACAGCTCAAAGTCCCCTCGGCCTGGCTCATCGAGCAGGCCGGGTTCCATCGAGGAATGCGCAAAGGTCCCGTGGGGCTCTCAACCCGACATACCTTGTGCGTGGTCGCCCATGACGGAGCCCGCGCTGCGGACATCGTCGACTTCGCTTGGACCATTCGCCAACGCGTCGAGGACATTTTTCAGGTCACCTTGATGCCAGAACCGCAGTTCTGGGGGTTTTCGCAATTCGATCGCGGGCTCCCCGTGCTTTCCGGGACTCCGTCGCGATAGCCCCGACGCGGGACCTCGATCCTGTACCGCAAGCTCCACCTCGACCCTCGCAGGTCAAAGCGGCAGAAGGGGGCAGAATAAGCAGCAAAACGAATGATCGCGAGCTGGCACCCGTCATCATTCGCTCGAATGGACCATTGTCAGGCAGCGCCTTCGAGAAAGTACCCCTCATCGAATTGCGCCGGCGAGAGCTCGCGGATTCCGGAGCGACTCATTTCGAGAACGCGATCGGCAACGCGACTCACCATCTCTCGGTCATGTGTGATGAAGATGACCGTCCCTTCGAAAGCCTTCAAACCTTGAGTCAAAGAGCGAATTGCTTCCAAATCAAGGTGATTGGTTGGCTCATCGAGCAATAGCACGTTGCTTTGAGTGATCATCAACTTCGCCAGGAGAAGGCGCACCGTCTCACCTCCGGAGAGGACTTTGGTGGGTTTCATCGGCTCATCTTTAGAAAACAAGAGTCGCCCAAAAAGCGCGCGAATCTGTTCTTCGTCGGCGTGACTGTTGAACTGCCAAAGCCACTTGTGAGCAGTCATGTCACTCTTCTCGATCGCCTCCGAATGGTCTTGCGGCATATAGCCGACATGTGTCTCGTAGCCCCACTCGAGATGACCGGCATCGGGTTGCACCTCACCCATAAACATCTTCATGAGTGTCGTCTTGCCAATTCCATTCGGTCCCACAATGGCAATCTTTTCCCCTCGCATCACGCTCAAGTTGAAGCGATCACAGATCACCGTCTCCTCATCGAACTTCTTGGAAAGCATCTCTACGCCAAGTACCTGCTTTCCGGTCTGACGCTTTTGCTGAAATCGAATGAACGGGCGCTGAATGTTGGAACGCTTCAGCAGTCCCATCTCCCTTTTTTCGCGCTCGAGCTGCTTTTCACGGGACTTGACCTGGCTGGCTCTCGACCCGGCTCGGAAACGTTGAACGAACTCTTGCAGATCGGAAATACGCTTTTGTTTAGCCGCATTGGTCTGCTCCAAGTTCGACCGGGCCTCTGCCTTGGCCTCGACCATGTCGTCATAGTTGCCAGGATAGACAATAATCGTCTCATAATCTATGTCGGCAATTTTCGTGCAAACCGTATTGAGAAAGTGCCTATCGTGGCTGATAACCACGAGAGTCCCGGTATACTCGAGCAAAAAACCTTCGAGCCATCGGATGCTGGCGATATCCAGAGCGTTCGTTGGCTCGTCGAGCAGGAGCGCCTCTGGCTTTCCGAACAACGCTTGAGCCAAAAGAACGCGAACCTTATCCCCCCCAGTCAGCACGCTCAGCGTCTCGGTGTGGAGAGACTCATCGATCCCAAGTCCCACCAAAAGCGACGTTGCTTCTGCTTCTGCCGTATAACCATCCTCTTCGGCAATCGTCATTTCGAGCTCACCGAGGCGAATTCCCTCTTCTTCGCTGAGGTTGTCCGCCTTGACGAGAAGGCCCTCCTTTTCGGCCATTGCGCTCCAGAGCGTTTCATTGCCCATCATCACCACATCGATGATGCGCACGGACTCGTAACGATAGTGATCTTGCCGCAAGATGCCCGTGCGCTGGGGGCGGGACACATGTCCAGAAATGGGCTCCTGCTCTCCAGAGATAATCTGCATGAATGTCGACTTGCCAGCGCCGTTGGGTCCCGTGAGGCCGTAGCGCTCTCCAGGTTGAAAAACGACATTGACGTCCTGAAACAGGACCTGCGGACCGAAGTTCATCGCGACATCGTTGACGGAAATCATGATACCTCTTTTCGATTAGGAGCCCGGGCTGGGCCGAAGCGGGCCGCCGAAGCTAGCAGGAAACACAGCACGTACCACCCTCGGCGAAAGACGCGCCCTGTGGCTGGTTCGAGGCGAAAAATGGCGTTTCGCCGCCCGCTCGTCTTGCGGGAGAGAGCGGGCGACTCCGCCTTTTTCCCATTTTTTGTCCTCGATCGCTCGTTTTGGTTCGCGTCCTTTGGGTGATGCGAGCGAGCTGGCTCAATCCCTTCGAAAGCGGACAGCCGTGATAGGACAACCTATGTCAGTAGGACATAAAATGTCCTTTGTCGAACCTGCGGGCCGGTTCAAGATCGGAACCATGCTCAAGCTGCTTCGATTCGAAAACTTTTCTCTCCTCCGCCGCGCAGAGGTGACATTCGAACCTGGGCTCACCGTTCTGACTGGCGAAAGCGGCGCGGGAAAATCCTTGGTTTTGCAAGGACTCGCGCTTTTGCAAGGACAAACGCGAACCGCTCTCCGCCCCGGGCCCGAGGCGAGTTGGGGCCTCGTCGAAGCAGAGTTCGACATCTCA
>CAYTRQ010000541.1:0-3635 GCA_964440025.1 uncultured Polyangiaceae bacterium
GAAGGTACTTGTCCCCCGAGCCCTTGGGTCTCATGGGGGGACTGAGTCCATTCGGCTACGCGGCGAATGATCCGATTCACTTGGTGGATCCGGATGGGTTGATGCTGTTCCGGACCCACGGGGGCATCACGCGGGGGAGCAGTGGCGAGAGCAGAGAACGGGGCGACGACCGAAGTCTTCATCCCGTGGTCGCCGCCGCGATGCCAGAAGAATCACATGTTGCCCCAGACAGGAACGGAAATCGACGCCACCCGTCAACATGTGCTGAACCAGTAGCTCTATCCGACCACCTGCGAGCGCATGAGAGAAGCCTGGGAATGCAAGAAGGGGAGCACCTAGACCCCGAGAGAGATCGAAGGGAAATCAAGCGCGCTCTCAGCAGTTTTGGTGGCGCTGCAACCGATCCTCGAAACGATGGTGAAAGGCGTGCCCCTTGTGAGAATTGCTCCCAACTCTACTGCAACTTGATGTCCGAATACGGCGAGCCGAAGCCCAAAAATATCGGTGTCGGAGCACTCGGAAGAGGCGCCGAGGAGGTGGGTAACTTCTCCCCAAGTCAAAACAGACACGCAACATCCTGGAGCTCTTACCAAGAGGCCATGGAATCGTATAGAAGAAATCCTTTCGGGGGCTAGCTCGTGCCATCGCCCAAGGTCCAATCTTATGCCGATATCGTCGCCGAAGTGAGGACGGCAGAAAGTGCCGCACAGATTTGGAGGACAATCACAGATTCAGGATTTTACGAGTACGGCGACAGCGATCCAGCCTTTCTGCGGGAAACTTTGGAGGCCCTGATCGACAAGGCGTCCTGGAAAGAAACGGCGCAACCAGCCTTGATACTCGGAGTGGGCGCTCACTTGCTCTATGAATGTGGGGTCGAATTTTTTCGTCCTCTGACTCCCGATCACCAACGGGAACCTGACAGCGAATGGGTTCCAAGTCCCTCATCCTTTTGGTCGCTACTTCGGGCACGAGACCCGCCGGTTCGCAGCGTCGCTGCCATAATCCTCGGTTCCACCGCGAAGATTACTGAGGCGGACTTTCGTATACTGAATGGCCTCACTGATGATGAAAGAGATGCGACTACGTTTGGCGCAATTGTCCTAGCACTCGCCAAATGGCAGCTATTGCTGGGATTGGGTGATGAGACGAGAGAAGTGCTCCTTCAGCATTCTCGCCTATTGCTTGCGAATTCGAAGCCGCTCCCCCGATCTCTTGGCGCCGCCGCTGAAGCACTCACCAGGGCACAACTTCCGTCGGGAGCAGCGCACCTGCTACTCGACAACCTTCGTAACCCGGTTGCACTGCCTCACGAATGGGGCATGTGGACACAGTCCGAGTCGCCGACAACCGCCGAGATTTCGTTGCAGGTTCTTGAGTGGGCGCGAGTTGAGAGACCTGCAAAGTTCGCTCTTCAGGTCCTGGCTTATCGAAATTCGGAGCGCGCTCAACGAGTAGCGTTTTTCATGACGTTCCTGACTCCTAGCAGCACCCGTCCCTACGGCCCGACATTGTGGGAAATGACCGACGATGAGATTCTCGTAATGAAAAAGACCGCCAAGGTCCCGTGGGGAGCCTACTTGCCGTTGGGAATTGGACGGTTCGACGTTTACGATTTCCTCGGAGCTCGGGGATTCTACTACAGGCCTTTCGAAGTGCCGGTTCAGGAATCTGGATGGAAAGGTCATTTTAGCTCGTTGGTTCGACGCGTAGCCCTTGGACACATCCGGACTGATGTAGCGGCAGCTGCTTTTGTGAATCAAAGCACACCTAACGAGTTGATTTCGGCTCTCCTCCACGGACTACATCTAATCGCGCCTCTGCATCGCAGTCGCCTGGAACATGAGCGAATTGAAGAGCTGATTCGCAAAACACTCACCATGCTAGGTACCAAGCACAAAAGCATGCGTGAAATATTGACGAAACAACTCGACCGGGCTCATCCACACAATTCCATTTCAGCTCATATCGTTGTGGCCCTTGAGGTTTATGTGACGCTTTACGGAGATCTTCCTTCTGCCTATGAAGAACATCTAAACCGCGCACTAAAGGATCCCGCTTCCTCCAATGCGTGCCGTCGCCTCCTCCGCAACCTTTCGACGGATCGGTGCGAAGAGCTAATTCTACAACATCGGGCAACCTCTTTTGCCGATGTCTGCTTGACTAAACCCGTATTAGAGTACCTGCTCCATCACGTCGACGAAAACAATGCAGAGGAAGTTCTTGACGTCCTACTGCGGGGCACCTCCGAGACGCGACAGCTTCTATCGGAGATTCCAGTGAACTCACCGATAGCGGAGGCCACAAAAGACCTTGCTCTGGAGTTGCTCGAGGGCAGTGGCGTAAATCGCGAATAGATGATGATTTCCAAATTGGCGTCGTAGCCGAATTGATGGTTGTACGAATTTGGAGAGATCCCCGAATTGTGGTCGAAAAAACTGGGGCGTACGCTCGTATCGCTCGCAGCAATACGGTGAGTGCTTGATGGTGAATGACAGGAGGGACGATACCCGATGAGCTTATCCCTTTCTGCGGTATGCGACACTATGTGTCGGGTCGAACGATGCTCATATGTCCCTGAACCAGTCCCTCTTCCTCGCCGTCTTTCGATGCCTCAGCTGGTTCCTGCTGGCCGTTGTTCTGTCGCCATCAGCGCTTGCTGCCACAGATCGTCCCATCGCCGTCAATCACGCACCCTCTTCCCCCACCCGCGCGGAGCTTGCCCGGCCACGAGTGCAAATGGGCGGCGACGCCAGTGGCGTCCAAACGGCAGCCGGCAAGCGAGCACGGAGTCAGGGGGAAGCGCAGCCCGCGCAGGCGAACAGCGTGCTGACGCGAAGTCAAAAATCGGGAGCACTCGTCGCCGAGCAGGCTGGCGGATGGGGGCTGCCCCAACATAAGCTCGAAACGGCAGCCAACGACAACGCCGTCGACGAGACGACCTACAGCTTCCTTCCCGACTCGCTGTTGCCCCTCGCTCATCGCCAGCGGAGGAAACCCACACCAGCTGACCCTCTACCAAGCAAAGGCCACGACTCCAGCACGGCAGGCTGGGTCCACTACGTCGAAGGCACCGCTGGCAGACCCGAAATGCTCGTCAACGGCGATGGCCAAATCCTCGCCCGCCTCGACGGCAAAGCCTACGGCCAGGTCGAATACGAAAGCGGCGCCGCCACCGCCACCGATCTCCGCTTCGTCGGCCACCAAGAAGACGAAGAAACAGGCCTCTTCTACAACCGCTACCGCTATTATGATCCTGAAATAGGGAGATATCTGTCGCCAGAGCCTTTGGGGCTCATGGGGGGACTAAGTCCATTCGGATATGCGGCGAATGATCCGATTCATTTGGTGGATCCGGATGGGCTCGAGCCGGTCGTCGCAACGGTTGCTAGCAATGGAATATCGGCCACATCCGGCAGCGCGGAACTGCGGACTAGAGAAAAGGAACTGCATCCCATCGTGCAGCAATCACTTCCCGAAGAGAGGAACGGGGTCTACCCAGCGGGGGATCGTCCTCCAGAAACGTGTGGAGAGCCCCACGCCTTGAGCGAATACATTCGCAAGTGGGAAAAGAAAAACAACAACGGTCGCCAGCTAGATCCAAACAACAAGAGGGATCGCAAAAAGATCCGCAA
>CAYTRQ010000542.1:0-3632 GCA_964440025.1 uncultured Polyangiaceae bacterium
CGAGCGTACCCGAAACGGCTCGATCCAATAGCAGACACAACACCTTCGACACCGCGGCTAATGCCGCAAAACACCACTACATGCTATAAAACATCGGTATATGCCATAGAACGACAGACTCAATCGATGAGCGTCCATCTAAAGGCTGCGTCTCTCTCCGCTAGCCTCTCGCCGTACACCGCCATCCTCGAGCTCCCGCACACAACCTCTCGACCAAAACCTCGTTCCACGCCGGTCCCAAAAACTTGTCCGGCAAACCGCACTGAGGAATGAAGATGTGCTCACGCGTGTCGCGCTGTTGCCGTCCCAAGCCTCAGCGATGACCCAAAGCCACACGGTCACTGCGCCCCGAGCACGGATCGTGAGGGACCCCGCCGGCGCGCAGCGAAGCGAGCACCGCGGGGCCTCACCATCGAATCACTTTTATGGGGAGCCCCCCACCCTCAATGCTCGTGGGGAGGGCGCTCGGGAGGATCCGTCCTTAGAAGATAGAGCCGCGCGGCGCGTCCTCGCCAGGCGGTCGTGACAATCGAGTGGGCAAGCGACAGCCCGACGACAAAGAGCGCTCCACCGAGCGCGACCTGCGTCCAGAAATGTGGCCAAGCGATCGCCGCGACTCCGACTCCGAGCGAAAGAAGGTGAAGACGAAGCCCCCACCTGGTCCGCTGGTTGGGAAGCAGCTGTCGCGTCGTGGGGAGAGGCCCTCGCCCTACGAGCGGCGAAAGCTCATGGAGCCAAACGAGAAACGGAACGATGCGATGCAGCATTCCGTGAATGAGCAGCCCCGCCCATCCCCAAATGCAAACCCAACCGAAAAGAAAAGCCCCCCGGGGATGCTCCGAGAAGAACGCAAAGCCGCTTAGCGGCAGTAGGAGAAGGGAACTGCTCATCGATGCTTGCCAGAAGTTGCGCGTCGCATCCGGTCGACGCCTGCGTCGATGACTGAGGTAGTGAAGAATGACGAGTGGATGGATCCCCCACACCGCAAGTGCTCCCGGGGATCCCGCAACCAGTCCTGCCCAGCGCACCCCAGCGGGGCCCAGCTCGATCCCGGCGAGCGGCAAGGCCGCAACGAGCGGCAAGGCAAGCACAGTCACGACGATGAGGGAGAGCACCGCCCGCTGGACGTCGGCCGCGATCTTGCCGGCGAGATAAAACATCGGGACCACTTGCCAGGAGATCGCCGTGATGAGTCCTCCGACCCAGCCGACGAACGCCAGCGTCATGTGAAGCTGGATCCAGGCGCCCCGATGGGGTGCGGCCGCTCCACCACCATGCACCTGCGCCATGATTGTGCCCAGTGCGGCCACTCCCAGAAGCGCTCCCAAACTCCAGCTCATCCCGCGCACGGTGGGATGCGCGCTCGGACTCCGCAGGAGCGCAATGAGAGTCGGCGGAACGAAAAGCAGCACGGCCCCGCCGGCGCCTAGGGCTCCCCAGAACAAGCCAAGAGGACGGGCCGTCCACCCGGCGTAGAAGAAGCAAGCGGTCGATGTCACCAGAACCCCAAACACCACATGCACGAGCCCAGGCATCACCAAACGAGCCCCAGCGACGACGGGAATCATCTGCTGAAAGGCCCCCACCATCACCATCATCAAAAATCCGATGGTACCCAGATGTGTGAGCGCCACGGTTGCCGGATGCCAGGGAGAGGCGAGAAGTGGTTCCCCTTTCAGCACGAGGAGAAAGGCAGCCAGAGCCAGCGCAACCGGCGCCGCGAGAAAAAACGGCGCCACGAAGCGAAAGGGAAGCGCATCATCAAAACTGAGACGCGCACCCGCCGCTGACGAGGTCGAAGGGGAGGTCATCGTGGTCATTCCTCTCGAAGATCGGGCGTGTCCCCTTCTCGTCGCCGCGTGACACGAAGGAGCGCACATCCATCGATGCTCTCATGAACGAGGAATTCGAATCCTCGCTGATGGAGATGGGGGAACAGAAATCGTGGGACCTGAGGCACAGCGAGAAGAACGCTGCCCCCTGATTCCAGCTGGTCACAGGCCCGCAGCGCATGTTCGAGCGGAAGAGGCGCCTCCAAATCACGCAAGTCCAGGAACGGACACTGCGCTCGGGGACGGATCCACACCCGGTGCGTGTGCTCGTCGAGCTCCTCGTGGTGGACCTGCGCCGCCCTCTGTCTCATCAGCTCGAGGAGAGGAGCGGGACGAAATGGAGCAATCACTTCGAGCATTCCGTCGGGAAGCACCTGGTCAAAGGCCGCGAGGATCGCCTCGAGGGGCTCCTCCCCTTTCTGGATATGACTTCTTGCATCAATCGAGACGATCGCTTGATGAGGCTGGGGCCTTTCCGCACGGCGAGAAGGCGTCCCGAGATCGTCGGCGATTCCCAGCGCAGCCCAAAACCCCACCACCACGTCTCTTCCCAATGTGGAGAGATCGAGCTTGCGCCCCCCCAGGAGCCACTGAAGCAAAGCTCCCTGGACGAGGCTGACAAAGACGAATCCCGCCAACTCGGCAGGAAGGCGCGCAGGGATTTCCCCATTTTGCTGTCCTCGCTCGACGAGATCGCTCACGAACGCGCGCTGAGCAGCAACCAGATCTCGCAGCGGCGCATGCGCTTCCGCCGGCTGGTCCTCGCTCGCGTCAAAAAACAGAAGCCGCGGCAGCCCCGGGTTCGTCTCGACGAAACGAAAGAGAGTCCCGACAACCTGCTCCAACCCTTCCAGCGAATCCCTCCCCTCCAAGGCCGCCGTCATCTCTCGAAGGAGTGCACGACGAGCATGCAAGACGACCGCGGCAAGCAAGGCATCCCGTGAAGCGAAGTGGCGAAAGAGCGCTGGCTGGGAAACCCCAACTTCCGCCGCCACGAGGCGGGTGGTCAGATCCCGGACGGGAACCCGCCCGAGCAGCTCGAGGGCCGCCCCGACGATGTCAGCTTGGCGGTCAGCACTGCTTTTGCGGGAAGTCATTCGGCTTGCGCTCAAGTTATCAGCTGATAACTTGAGCGCAAGCCATGGAAAAGTTCTCCACCCCACCCGAAAACGGCCTCGCCGCCTTCTTCGCGAATCATCATCAATACTGCGACGGCCTCTGGTCATCGTTCGAAGAAGCAAGCTCCGCCTCACCCGCTGAAGCCCGCGCTTCCTTCGAGCAATATGAAAAAGAGACGCTCCGTCACCTCGACTGGGAGGAAACGGTTTTGTTCCCGGCATTCGAGCAAGCCACCGGGATGACCCAAGGCCCAACGGCCGTGATGCGCTCCGAGCATGAACGCATGCGCGCGCTCCTCCAGGCCATGGCCGACGCCATCCGCAACGACGACATCGAGACCGCTCTCGACCAAGGCGATACACTGCTGCTCTTCACCCAACAGCACAACCAAAAGGAAGAGGCCATGCTCTATCCCATGGCAGAAAACGCCCTTCAGGGACAATGGCCGAGTCTCGCCCAGCGGTTGTGTTAGCGATCACGGAAACCCCAATCACATCCACTTGACCGCCCCATCTCCGGCGCGTTGAGAACTAGTGCTGCGACCACATAAAAGTGGTCGGTAGGGAGACCACTTTTCTCTCGAAATCATTCATCTTCCTCCGGTCGGTCGCAGCACAAAAACCAGCAAAAAGGCCGAGGCAAAGACGTACCCGAGCGCGGTTTCGAAGCCGACCTCACCCA
>CAYTRQ010000543.1:0-1166 GCA_964440025.1 uncultured Polyangiaceae bacterium
GCTTCACCCCGAGCGGAATGTCTCCGTTTTCTTGTTCGACGAAGTATTCCAGTGACGCTGACTTGCCCCACTTGCCGAGGCCGCTAATTGAGACAGTCTCGTCGCGGCTGGCGTCATAAATCATGATTGGCGCAACCCCGCCGAAGTTGCAGAGGTCGGGTAGCACGACGTCGATACAAATCCCCGCCGCAACACCGGCGTCAATGGCGTTGCCGCCCATGCGCAGCATACGCATACCCGCTTCGGTAGCTAGGTAGTGTCCGCTGGAGATCGCCACACGATGGGCCTGGATAGAAGGTCGCTCAGAAATCCGCGGTGCTGATGCAATGGTAATTGCTGAAATCTCCTCTCAGTGCTCGGGCTTAGTCCGTATCTAGTTCACGGTAACACGAGAGCCGCTTGGCGTCTTCACGCTGCGCGGCGGCATGCCCAAGGACGACGGCTGGGCGCGTACGCCCGATCAGCCGCTCATCATCTCCTCGACTGTCGACCAGGTCGGCTCGCGAATGCTAATGCAAGGCTACGGCGTGAGTCAGGGCATGAAGCCGGTGCATGCGGGCTTGCTCGCCAATGACACGCTGCTCCTCCTCGATGAGGTGCACCTGTCGGAGCCGTTCCGGCAGACGCTTGATCAGCTCGCTCGTTTGCGCACGCGGTTTTCGAGCAGTGGCGTCAAGTCACGCTTCTCCCACGCGCTTTTGTCGGCTACACCGGGTGCTGGCAACGCCGAACCGTTCGTGCTGCTCGATGATGAGAAAACGGTAGACTCGCCGCTCGGACCACGCCTGCACGCCAGTAAGCCCGTACGTCTTGTCGAGGTGGACGAGCGCACCGCGCTGGAGAAGAAGTGCGTGGACGAGGCGAAGGACCTGCTCGAACGGCATCGAACGATCGCCGTGGTCGTTAACCGTGTGGCGAGCGCGGGAGTGATCGCGGGGCAACTCACCGAGATGCTGGGCATGGATGCGAAGGTTACGCTGCTCACGGGGCGCATGCGTCCGCTCGATCGCGACGATGTGCTGCGCGAGTTACGACCCGCCGTCCAGACGGGTCGCGAACGAAGCAACGACAGCCAAAAACGCGTCATCGTCGGCACCCAGTGCATCGAAGCGGGCGCGGACTTCGACTTCGATGCACTCGTCACCGAAGCCGCGAGCCTCGACAGC
>CAYTRQ010000543.1:1266-3629 GCA_964440025.1 uncultured Polyangiaceae bacterium
GGGCGCGGACTTCGACTTCGATGCACTCGTCACCGAAGCCGCGAGCCTCGACAGCTTGCGGCAGCGCTTCGGACGCGTCGATCGACTCGGCAACTATGGGAAGGCGGAAGGCGTGCTCGTCCACGACAAGTCCGCCAAAGACGACCCGGTCTACGGCAAAGCCATCGCCGAGACCATCAAATGGTTCCACGAACAGGCGAAGGAGCGTGCGAAGAAGCTGAAAGACGAGCTGAGGACGCTCAAGAACAAAGCCAAGAAACTCCAAGGGGAGGCGAAGACGCGAGCCGACGCCCAGATCACAAGGAAGGCCCAAGTAGATTTCGGCGTCCTCGCTATCGAGGTCCCTACGGGTGAAGCCCTGCCCAAGCTGATAGCACCAAAGCCCAACGCACCGACCCTGCTTCCTGCCTACCTCAACCTCTGGGTGCAGACCTCGCCCTCGCCGAGCCAACTCCCCGATGTGAGCCTCTGGCTGCACGGGCCGAGTTCGGGCCCAGCAGACGTGCAGGTCGTATGGCGTGCAGATCTCACAGAAGACTCGCTCCAGCGTGGGGATATCGAGGCGGCGACGGCCATCGTAGCGGCGGTGCGGCCTTCTAGCCTTGAAGCCATATCACTGCCCTTCGTCACCGCTCGGACATGGCTCGCGAGCCAGTCCACAGGAGACCTTGGCGATACGGAGGGCGCGACGCCCGACGACAGCGATGAGCCAGTGAATGTTGGGCGCCGCGCGCTCCGTTGGAAGGGCGACGAGAGTGAGATTGTCGACGCAAAAAGCTTGAAGCCAGGCCACACCATCGTCGTGCCTGCAACCTACGGCGGCATTCGTCGTGGCTGCTTCGACCCGAGTTCAACCGAGCCTGTCAGCGACCGCGCGGAGCAGGCGGGATTGTTCGCACGTGCCCGCCCCGTGCTGCGCCTGCACCCCGTTGTTGTCGAAAAGCTCGGACTCTCACTGTCGTGCGACGAGCCCGACGAGGCCAAGGCCGCACTCGGCCGTCTTTCCACAAGTGACGACTGGCCAGCATGGAAGCGTCTATGGGCCGAGCGTCTCGCCAAGGGGCGCGGTCTATTCGTCGTGCCTGGTGAACCTCCGTGGACCGTGCTTGAAGCGAAGCGCGTGCCCATCGCCGACCTTCGACACGTACTTCCGCCCGGAGAGACTTTCGAAGATGGTGTGGAGCTAACCACCGACGGCGATGACTCGTTTTGCGCTGGTCGCTCTGTCTCGCTCTCCGAGCACAGCGCCGACGTCGAAGAGTTCGCACGGCAGTACGCGACGCGATGCGGACTCAGCGCCTGGCTCGCCGAGCATATTGCACTCGCCGCCTGGTTGCACGACGTCGGCAAGGCCGACCGGCGCTTCCAGCTCATGCTTCGAGGGGGAAGCGAGATCGAGTTCTTCAAGGACGAGACGCCGTGGGCCAAGTCAGCGATACCGCCCGGGGCACGAGAACAGCGACGCATTGCGAGGTTGCGAAGCGGCTATCCAGGGGGCGGGTACCTCCACGCCGTTCAGTCGGTTGCAATGCTGCAAGGACAGCCAGATGACCTGAAGAAGTGCCTGCAGAAAGTAGGCACCGTAGAACAGCCTGACCTCGACCTCGTGTTTCATCTGGTGGCCAGCCACCATGGGGAATGCCGTCCACTCGCACCGACCCTCATCGACGATAGCCCTGTGGATGTGTCGCTCGACGGCCATCAGAGCAAGAAGTTCGGCAAGATCGACTTCGTCGCAACCACATCGAAGAATGACCTGCACCGGCTCGACTCACCACTTGCCGACCGTTTCTGGAGACTGGTTGCCAAATACGGCTGGCAGGAGCTGTGCTGGCTTGAGGCGATCCTTCGCCTCGCCGATCATCGTGCGAGCGAAGAGGAGCAGGCAAAGGAAGTGTCGCTGTGAACCGCATCCAACTTGGGGGAGTGGATGGTTCAAATCCGCTCGGTTTCCTTGCGGCATTGGGGCTGCTGCGGGTCGTCCCCGGCGCGAAGCTCGGCTTCTCCGACGACGGTTCGTTTCGAGCCTTTGTTGACGGACTCGACGAGACCGAGTCCGACCTAACGAGGCTCGTTGCAGACGACGCGAAATCCGCTGAGATCAAGACCTCACCTTGGCGCTTCACCTACATGAAGGGCGCGACCAAGAAGCAGGGGCCGAAGGAAGTTGCCGACCTCAAGCCGCCCCCGGAGGCGTTCAGGCAGTTCCTGGCAACCTGCATCGAGAAGTGGCTCGGTGGGAACGAGGAAGCCGCAGAATACGCGGCAGCGTATGGGACTGATATCGCTGTCGATGGCAAGGGCAACACCAAGCCCACAGCATTCCATTTCACTGCTGCGAATCAAACCTTCCTTGGCGCGGT
>CAYTRQ010000544.1:0-3621 GCA_964440025.1 uncultured Polyangiaceae bacterium
TTTACCCAGCCAGTGTTCTCCCCGATGTCGTAGATGCCGTACGGATTGGCGCGGCCGAGCTCTCGGTTGATGAAGTCGTGGACCTGTACCTTCTCGGGGTCGCCTTTTGGCCGGTACTCTCGCCCTGCGTTGCGGTCGTCGCCGATAAGTTCCTTCTTCTTCGTGTCCACCGAGATCGCGGGATTTCCGTTCCGCAGCTGAGCCTCCACGCGACGATTGATAAACTCGAACTGTGCGTTTCGGTCTTCGTGCTGTGATGACCCCTCACGCGACTTGGAGTTTGCTTGAAGCGAGTACCCCAACTGTTTCAACAACCGACTCACAACGTTGCGACTGACCTTATACCCCTGCTCCACCAACTCGGACGCAAGCCGACGAAGGCTCTTGCAGGTCCAGCGAAGAGGAGATTCCGGGTCGCCGCGCGTGACAGGTTCGACAAGTTTCTCCAGTGCTGGCAGCAGCGTCGGATCGTTTTCGTCCGCCGTCTTTCTGCCACCGCCGGGTCGCCTGATCCCATTGAAGCCGTCGACTACGGAACCTGCTTCCCGTGCTCGCAACTCGCGAATTCCCTTGCCGATCGTCGATGGCGCAATCCCGGTCGCCTCGTGGACTCGGACAATCCCACCACGTCCGAGAGCGAGTGCCTCGCTGGCCGCCCATTGACGTCGCGCACGCTCGTTTAGGCTCCCTTTCAATCGCTCGAACTGTTGTTGCAACTCGCTAATGGTCTTCACGCCAACGTCATGATCCCATCGAATGAATAAGTCAAGTTCATTCGTGACGAGCCCTTACTGTAGACGACCCAGCGTTTTTCCCAGGGAATGTTGGGAAACTCGACACCGGGAAGTGCTTTGCGCGCGAGATGAAGGAAGCGTCCACGAAAGCGCGAGCCGAGCGCCTTCACCGGCACCAAGAACGCCTTCTTTCGTCGAGGTGCGCGCATCCAAGTCTGACCATCAGCCGCGAGCGCGCCGCCCGCACCAGCATGTGCACGTGAGGATGCCACTCCAAGGTACGCGTCCAGGTGTGGAGCACTGCGAGAGCTCCGATTTGACCGTCGAGGTAGCGTGAGTCCTTGCAGAGAGCGGCAAGTGAATCGAACGCTGCGCGAAAGAGCACATCGAGCAGCGTTTTCTGATGCGCGCACGAGCCTCCGGAGTTCACTCGGCAGGGTAAACACCACGTGAAAGTACGGCACCGGCAGGAGGAGTTCTTGTTGCTTTTGCAGCCATCTTTCTGCGCGATCGTGCCCGCACTTGGGGCACGCCCGATGCCGACACGAGTGGCAAAGTAGGTGCTCGCGAGCGCAACTTTGGCACCTCGCAAGATGGCCTCCCAAGGCACTCGTGCGACACGCAGCGATGGCACGAAGAGCGCGCACGTGGCTGGACAACACAGCTGACCCATGGCGCTGCAGGTACGCGTCTCCGTGCTCCCGAACGATTTCGGCGAGAGTGGGCACTTTCGCTTGTCGACCGCGTTTAGAGATCTTTCATGATACGATCGAGTACGGACTGAAGATGCTCGGTGCCAGGCTGCGTCACGTGCATGTACAGGCTCGTGGTACGCATCGATTTGTGACCGAGCACGTGTTGGATCGTGCGAAGCGAGATCCCGCTTTCGAGCAGGTGCGTGGCGTAGCTGTGACGCAGCGTATGAATGGAAGCGTGCTTTTCGCACTTGGCGTCTCGACGAGCCGAGGAGAACGTTTTCTGGAGCGTTGTTTCGTGCATCGGCTGGCCTTCGCGCGAAACGAAAAGATTTGTCGAAACGGTCGGTGGTCGCTCGTGCTTCCAATAGTGGCGCAGGCGTTCCAGCAAGGGTCGGGGTAGCGGCACTGCGCGGTCCTTCGCGCCTTTCCCATCACGCACCCAGACGAGCAAGCGTCCACCGTCGATGTGCCCTGATTGAAGGTGCGGTCCTTCGTTGAGTCGCAGACCAAGCGCATAGATCGTCGTGAGAGCCATACGCCGCACTGGGTAGCGAATCTCTGAGAGAACCGTCTTCACTTCGTCGCGACTGAGCACAACCGGAAGTTTCCTAGGATTGTTGGCGCGCAGCAGATCGAACACTGGCCAATCGCGATGGAGCGTATGAATGAAGAAGAACCGAAGCCCATGGACGGCGATGTTGATGGTTGACGGAGCCATCTTCTTCTCCTCTCGCAAATACAAGAAGTATTCCCGCACATCTTCGTCGGTCACTGTTTCTGGCTCGCGTTGCAGTTTGTCGAGAAACTGCCGAACGACCAGCGAGTACGCCTCTTGCGTCTTCGGACGAAAGTCTCGCGGCCGCATGTCCTCGCTCATCCTCTCCCGCCAATTGCTCAATGTGATCATCGTTTTCGCCTCCGTGTTCTGAGGCGACGACACCGCGTCATCGCCTGACGAAAAGCGTGACGGATCTTCAAAGCGGCGGATTCGCAGCTACGAGCTAAGCGGCAGGAGCCCCGATCCGCTGGCTCCGCTTCGGCCGGCGGCTATGCCTTCGCCGAAGCTACCGCGCGAAAGCGCGGTTTCGTTCAACTGGCCAAATTCTGCTGACCGCGACGGTAAGGGCGATTGCTTCGATGTTGAAGCAATCGCTTGGCCGCCACTGGGCTTACTCCCTTTGTCGTGGCGGCCGGTCGTCGTATTCTGGTGAGACTTCGCGCGGCAGCAGATTGGCAAGGCGTTCGGCAGACTCGAAGGACAACCTACAAGTAGGAACTCGCCTCTTTGGGGTCCTTGCGCAACAGCGCCACGTGCCCCTCCTGCTCGAAATGCTCGTCGTGGGTGAGAACGAGGCGAATACCTCGGTCTTTCATCACGACCATCGAGTTGCAGTCGACAGAACTGTAGCCTTTGTCGGGCCTCTCCGCATACAGTTTCCTCGCCTTCCGAGTGACCTCGCGACTGCCAGGGAGAACGGTTAGCTAGAAGACTAGCCCTTGTGGCGGTGTCGTACGTCGCAAGGGGACTGCCGTCTGGCATTCTGATTTCGATGCGCTCGTCGTCGCTCAGCGAGACTCCCCATCGACGAAATCTAGCAAGCGCTGTACGCGGAAATTCAGCCGGTAGTGCCTCCGCTTTGGACGCTGCCGTCACGGACTCTTCCACCAAGCGCATCGCGCGCGCGAAAATGTCGTCGCCTCCCAGAAGGTGCAGTTGCCTCTTGGCCGGCTCGTTCCGACTCAGAGTTGCTTCCGTTGAGCCCTTGGACAACTTGGAGAGCCGTAGCTGAAACTTTCGTTCGAACTGCCGCGGCAGTCTCTGCCGATCAGAATTTTCGCGCTGCCATAGTGATTTCGCGACATCCATGACGAGGTCGCGATACGCCTTGAGCTCCGGCGCAACATCCACGTCAAGATGCCCGTTTTCGAAACGCTTGCCTTTGAAGGCATGAACCACTGCTACTTCCCAACGTTCCATAGCGATCGGAATCTACTCCATGCCGCCGCAGGAAGCACGTGCGCTACAACAAACAATGTCGTACGGATTCTGCACGCCGCTGAAACCACCGGCTCTCCCTTGGCGCATGCCGAACGAAATAGGGTTTTCGCGTCGACGGAGGTGAGCGAACGGAGATCGCGAGGCTGCGGCCGGCGTTAAAACCTTTGTTGAACAAACCCGCTCAGTGCCC
>CAYTRQ010000545.1:0-3616 GCA_964440025.1 uncultured Polyangiaceae bacterium
AAGAACCTCGAACGCTCTGGAAAATCTGGAACCGACGGTGGTGTGAGCAGGACGAGGCATACCGGAAGGTCGGGGCACGGCCGTTCCCTCCAGGTCAGGGTGAAATCCCTGCATGGAAATCGTCTCGCTCATGGGGTTGGTTCGGTCCTCGAGGAGGTCAGTTGCGTAAAAAAGACGAGCCCTTCAGATCTTTCTGCTCGGCTGCCGCGTGATAGATTCACGCTGTGCAACGATCGGTGAGCGAGGCACTCCGTACTCCGGGCGGTGCAATGCAGTTTCCTCCGGGCGCTGCGGTGCAGTCGGTTCCGTTCGAGTCGGCTCAAGGCTGGAGGTATATCGACTCTGAGGAGCAGACGGCGACGAGGGGGCGCCTTCTTCGCGAGTTCGTCGAGTTCCTGGCGGTAGGGGGCGGCACTCTGTTGCTCATTCCGCTATTTTGGCTCGTCGAGGCAGCCGTCGATCTCGATCGAGCAGAGTATCAGGTGAGCTTTCTGGCGTTCTACGGTGCTTACCTGATCAATGATCCGCATTTTTCGGTCACCTACCTGCTATTCTACCGCAACGTACGGGAACGAGCGCTGAGTCGACGGTACTCTCTGATGCAGCGCGCCCGATATTGGGCGGCTGGGTTGGTGGTGCCTATCGGGCTCATGGGATGGGCAGGCTTTGCGATAGCGACTCGGTCGGCAAAACAGATGGGGCTTCTGTTTCAGCTCATGTTCTTTCTAGTGAGCTGGCACTACGTCAAGCAGGCGTTTGGCATTTTGATGGTCCTTTCCGCGCGACGTCGAGTTCGTTTTCAGTCCCTCGAGCGCCGTTTGCTGCTCGCCCATTGCTTGGCCGCTTGGTTTTACGCTCGGGCCGCGCCGCGAGATCCAGGCACCGAATTCCTTGAGCAAGGAGTGATCTTTCAATCCATTCCGCACCCTGGTTGGCTTCTTCCGGTCACGGCGGTGTTTTTCTGGCTTTCGGCCGCCGGCGTTGTCTGGGCTTTGGCTTCGTTTGTCCGTCGGGAGAAGGCGCTTCCACCCTTAGGGGCTTTGACCGCTTACTTGGTGACCGTCTGGATCTGGGTGGTGTTCAACGCTTTTGATCCGTTACTGGTCTACGTGATCCCGGCTCTTCATTCGATTCAGTACCTGTACTTTGTGTGGTTGCAGCGCAAAAACGAAGCGCAAGATTTACAAGGGGAGCCTCATTTTGGTCGCCCGGTGGGAACCCAACTCGGGCTTCTGCTCGGAGCGTCGCTTGCCCTCGGGTGGCTCCTTTTTCATGGTGTGCCGGAAAATCTCGACGAGCTATTCGTCCCAAGCGGTGGCGCCTTACGGGGCGCGCTTGGTCCTACGCCCTTCATGGCGGCGTTCTTCGCTTTCGTGAACATTCATCACTATTTCATGGATGCGGTGATCTGGCGCCGCGAGGTCCCCGAGACGAGGTATTTGATGTACTGATGCGCCTCGGCTCCATCCAGCGTGGCAGTTGCCGCTCGTCCGAGCAGGGTTCCTGCCAGGAGCACGGTGCCCCTGCCGAAAGTTCTTACTCGGCGGTTGTCCGCTGACAGTTTTTACGGACGGTGGAGAGACGTGAGCTTGCTTCACCGTGGTTTTCCGCGCGCTGCACAACGCGGAGGGCTCGTTTGCAATTCCCCTTTTGGGCAAGGGCTTCTGCCTGGACCGTGAGCAGCTCGCCTCGTCGTTCTGCGAGCAGTCCTTCGGATAAGACAGCGTCAATCGTGTCGATCAGGCGAGAAGTTTTACCGGTGCGGGCAAGAAGGTCGATTTGCATGAGCAAAGCCTCTCGACGCAGCGCTCCTCTTGGAAAACGGGCTAAGTAGGAGTTGACGATTTGGGAAGCTGCCTTGGTATTTCCGAGGGCGCGCATCTGAAGTCGAGCGTGCTCCAGCAGGGCCAATTCAGCCCCGGTGCCATGGCCCTGGGCGGCTTCGGCATAGCAATCACTCGCCTTCGACAGTTTCCCAGACTGTACGAGGTTGGCGCAGTCGGCGCTCGTCCGGATCTTCGTCGGGTGTTGGGTGGCCGACTCCGAGGGGTCTTCTTGGTCGTGAGACGTTCTGGGACGGGCAGGAGGGGTCGCTGGGTCGCTGTCAGAGGTGTTGTGAGATGGGGGCGCGTTTTTTACGTTTTGACGTGCGTTGCTCGCACTGGACTTTTGAGGCGTGGAAGATTTTTTCGAGCGGGGTTCTTCTACAGCCCGGGGTCGTTCGGCGCGAGAAAATCCCATTGGATTTTCTGGCTCGATGGCCGGCTTCTGGGGAGGCAATTGTTGGGGAAAAAAGAGAGCAGCGCTCAGCGCCGCGCCGAAAGCCAAAGGCAATGAGACCATGAGGGCTCGCCGTTGGTCTCGTTGCTTGCGGATCCGCCTGAGGGTTTCGAGCGAGGGCGGTGTGCCCGTCGACGTGGGAGTGCGGGGAAGACTGCGCAGCAATCGACCCGCGGGCGACGACTGCTGGGCAAGCCGTTGGGGGGCGACAGGGGGAGTGCTGTCTCGACGGGTCACGCTATCCCTCCTCGTTCATCGACATACCGACAGAACTTCTTACGAGCGTAGTGCAACCCGCGCCAGACGCTGGCCTCCGTGCAGCCGACAATCTTGGCGATTTCTTTGCCCGGTACTCCCTCCAACTCGTAGAGGACAAAGACCTCGCGCTCTTTTTGAGAAAGCGCCTCCAGTGCTGCGTCGACTAGTTTTTCTGGCGTTGATGGAAAACAACCAGCGTCGCCCACTGTCCGATTGGCTTCCCAGGGAAGAAGTTGTCCGAGCGCTAAGGTGATCTGGCGTTTGGTGCGGAGTTTTCGCGCCTGCGTTGCGCAGAGGCGATAGAGCCAGGTCTTGAAGGAGCATCCGCGTCGAAAACTAGGCAGATACCGGAATGCTTCGAGGAATACCTCCTGGCAGGCATCCTCCAACTGATGGTCGCGAACCCCTAGGTGGTACAAAAAGCCTCGGGCCGTGTCCCGATGTCGGGCATAAAGGCTATCCCAAGCTTTTTCGTCACCATCAGCACAACGCGAGAGCAGATCTTCGGTGGGTCCACCGAATCCCGCTGTCGGGGGGAACTGAGCCGCAGCGACGCCAGGACACTCCATGCCCCCACTTGGAGTAGGAGGTTTGAAAAACCTTCGGATACAAAACGTCATGGAAGTGATTTTGCTCGAGTGCCTTGTCGTCCTTCAGATGGTGTGTCCGATTTTGGAGGGTAAAGGGCTGGCTGACAATGCCGCTTGCTCCGGGATGACGGCCGAGGAGCGAATCGGATGGGTCCGCCCTTGCGGGGGAGGCCTTGCGGGGGACGCCTTGCGGGGGCGGTGGGTGTTGCGCCACTTTTAAGTCGCCGGCGAGTTACGGCCAGAGGAGTATTCCAAGCCAGCCCCCCAAGAAGAATCCTGGAGGGGTGAGTATTTCCGATAAGTTTCCGTCAGGCTCTTCAATGCCGAACCTCCTGGCACCAATCGGAAGAAAGGGCCCCCCTTGGATGCCGAGTTCCGCTTGCCACGTTGGCGCAAGCATGCGCCGGATGGACAGGTCGACGCCCACGGCGGCGAGCGCGCGGGCTCCGCTTCCGCTGGCTTCGATGTCCGAGCTCTCGTCAAGTTGT
>CAYTRQ010000546.1:0-3614 GCA_964440025.1 uncultured Polyangiaceae bacterium
GCGGCTACTTCACTGGCGCGCCGGCCCTGCGCCCACTCGAGCCAGGCAGCTTCGTATTCGGCGGTGGCCACACGTGTGAGCTCTCGCACCACCGACCAGCACAGCTCGCCGTTTTCCAGCGCGGCCCCTAGCTGGTTCTCGGCGCGAAATCCCGCTTTTTCGGAAACCCCATTGGGGTGAGGGGTTTCCGAAGGCGCTCCTCTCGCTGGTTTTTGCCTCACCAGTTTTGTGTCTTGTTGGTTCGCGTCCATTTGTGGACGCGAACTAAACTAAGGACTGTCGAGTGCGCGCGGTACGGAGCCCGGGGGTTCCTCCTCCACCGGTGCGGCTAGCGTTCCTGCACCTGCATGACGAATATATCGTAGCTTCCCGCATTTTGTCCCTCGAGAGAACCATGGGTGCTGCCTGTCACGTAAAGTCGACCATGAGAATCGAGGGCTGCTCCGTTGAGCTTCTCTGAGGACGTGGTGCCGAACTGGCGCGTCCAGAGCACGGAGCCTTCGGGATCGTATTTCCGCACTAGAGCATCGTAGTTGCCCGCGTTTTTCCTTTCGAGGGAACCTCCGGTACTTCCGACCATATAGCTGTTGGCGTCCGCATCGACAGTGCCTTGGCTGTAGTCACTATTCTCGGTGCCGAATTGTCGAGCCCAGTCCCCATCGGGTTCGAAGCGGCGCAAGAAGATATCATACCCCCCAGCAGAGTCGCCGTAGAGAGCTGTGAGTCGATGGCGATACCTGTGCCATAGTCGTTCGAGGGAGTGCCAAGTTGGCGAACTTCGTTGCTACTGCCCATCGTGCAAACGACGTCCTGCGTGGCGCTTCCGGCTCGCAGTTCCTCCTCCGTCCAAGGACACACCTGCCACGGCGTGCAGGAGGTCTCTTCTGGACCCCTGGCAAAGGTGCCTTCCGGGCAGGCCGTGCACTTCCTCTCGGCGGAGACGGTTGCTTTTTTCGAGCGGACCTGTCCCGGTGGGCATGGTGCCTTGTTATAGCTCCCCCCTGTGGAGCCGGTTCGGCTTCGTCCCGTGGAGCTATTTCCGCTACCCCCCGTGAAGTTACCCCCTGTGGAGCTATTTCGGCTTCGTCCCGTGGAGCTATTTCCGGTTATTTCCCCGGGTGCCGTGCGTCCTCCGCAGGCAAGCGTGCCCAGCAGGCACGTGGACCCGAGGAGAAGCGTCCACTGTCGTTCGCGCGCGTTCGACCTTTCTTTTGCCGGGTATCGTCTTTCTGCCGAGAGCTGTCGAGCGCGTGCCCTTCGCTCTGGGGCGGCGAAAGCGCCCAATGGTCGAGCCGGCTGCTGGCAACCGTCAGCGCGTGTCTTGTCGTCTTGCTCTGCAATCGATCCTTCGGTCCTCCGATAAGGTGCTGATGAGGCAGGGACCCCCGGTAAACTCATGGCTTTTGGACACTATCACCGATGTCACCTGAAAGGCAGACAATGTGCGCCAATGCCCTCGATCGAGCCACTACTGGGTTGTCTCGCGTTCGGTCGCCCCGAGCGTCCGCATTCTAGTACCAATGGCGCAAGAAGCCCTGCCGCTGCTCGTCTCACCTCCGAACGGGGCCGGCCGCGGAGCCTTCAGAGCGATTGAGAGAAGCTATCAGAGCATCGCACGCGTCTACGACCGTGGTGATGCCTTTCAGGCACGACCATTGCACCACTCGGAGTATGACGTATTCGACCCTTCCGCCCTTTCGCTTTTTCCGCGGCACACGTGTCCAAATTTTGGCACAGCGAGCCCCAATTGGCACAACCTCACTGTGTTCTCTGCTTCTGATGAGCGGTTTAGCTTTCGGCTGCAGTGAAAACACCACTGACGGTCTCGTCGGAACCGGAGGCAGCGGCGGCTCGTCGAGCAGTGGTGGCTCCTCGAGCAGTGGCGGCTCGTCGTCCGGAACCGGAGGTGAGCCTGTCGCTTGTACGTCTCAGTACGTGTACGGCATCAACGTAACCGTCGAAGGATCCGGGGTGAGTTCCCCCGGTGGTGCGGGGGGCATGGGAGGCAGTATTTCTGTCGAACAAGACGGTGAGTGTGCGGCCGAGGTGACCATCGTCGATGGCGACTATTCCGAAACGCTGGAGTGTTACGTCCAGCAAGATAGCTGCCGCTGCGTCGGAGCTGGCGAGCGGGGCGGCACCTACGTCGTCACCGCCACTCTGGGCGAGCAGACGAAATCTCAAGAAGTCACGGTGGAAGTTGGCGTTTGCCATGTTGAAAGCGAATCGTTGACCTTTCAGTTTTAGAGCGTTCCAGACCGTATTTCTTCGAGGGAGATACGGCCCCATCAGAAATCCGGCACATCGAGCAAAGCGCTGGAAAAGGCTTCGCCGATGCCTTGCCCTTCTGCCGGTGAGCGTTGTCGAGGGTTCTTCGAGGTTGTGAGATGTGTTCTAGAGTTCCCAGCACACAACCTGGAAAAGCCCCCGCCGCCGTTCCTTGAGTGAGGCTTGGACATCGTTTCATGCCTGAGCCGCGGGTCTCGGCTTTTCCACGTGACGCAGATTCGCTACGTTGTCGCACAATGCGAAGGAGCACAGTACTCACACGAACGATTGTGGTCAGTTTGTTCGTCCTGTCGGGAGCCCTTTTGTCTGGCTGTCAGATGATCAAGCGCAACGCCGTGAAGTCGGCGGTCCACGATGCTTTCGCTTCGACGATGACGACGGGCACGGAGCTGACCGACTTGGGAGATGGATTGTACACCTATCGGTGGATGACATATCGCACTGCCTTTCTGGCAACCGATGAGGGCGTATTGGTTCTCGACCCCTTGAATCGGGATGCGGCAGCAGGTTTGCAAGATGCTATCGAAAGAGTCGCCCCGGACCCGGCCATCGAATATGTGGTCTACAGTCATGGACATCGTGATCACGCAAGCGGAGCCGATGTCTTCGCGGGCAAGCCGAAAATCTTGGCGCATGAGAAAGCGGCCCAGGAGATCGAGGAACGCGACTATTCGGACGTGGTCGCTCCGACCCAGACCTTCGGCGGAGCGCGTCACACCGTGGAACTCGGAGGAGAAACGGTTGAATTCGTCCGGCTCCCCGAGTGGCACGGTGACGGCAACATCGTGACGTATTTTCCGGAGCGCAATACGGTGTATGCCGTCGACTTGGTCTGGCCCAACCAGCTTCCTCCCCCTGCGGCTCCTTTGTCGTACTCAGGCAGCGAGCGGGCCCTCGATGCCTTGCTCGGGATGGAGTTCGATACCTTCGTTCCGGGTCATGGCGCGGTTTCGAAACGAGAGGTCGTCCGAAACTACAGAACGTTTCTCGACGATTTGGAGCGGGAGTTCCGAAAGTCTCTCGCTGCGCATGACCTCGCTGACTTTCACAGTCAAGCCACATTCGAATCGGCACCGGACAAGATGGGCGATGTCTTTTTTGAGACCATCGATGCGCTCGAGCCCCAATACGGCCATTGGGAAAACTACGACGAAGTAGCACTCAATACGGTTCAGTGGTGTCTGTGGGCGGTTTTGACCGGCGATTGACGTGCTTCGAAGACGTCCCCTGGGACGTATCTCGCCTCCCTTCGGGGTGACGAGATACGTTCTAGGCTGAAGTTCCAGAGCCGGACAATAAGAAACCGCCAAAGATTTCAGCGGTTT
>CAYTRQ010000547.1:0-1520 GCA_964440025.1 uncultured Polyangiaceae bacterium
ACCGCCTCATGCTTCAAGAAGGCGCGGGAAAACGCGCTTGAGGACGAGGAACCGGTCGGCATCTCGCTTCAGACCAGAGCGTCACGGGCGTTCGAGTGGCTCGAGTCTCCTTCGGTCACGGGCGCAATCTCATCGACTCGAGTCTCCCTCGGTCACGGATGCGATCTCATCGATGATTCTCTGGGTATCACCCTTTCGATCCTTCGAATCGCGAATGGGCCGACCAATGACCAGATAGTCTGTGCCCCATCGAAGTGCTTCACTTGGGGTACAGGAGCGCTTGTGATCGTCCGTGGACGCCCACGAGGGTCGAATTCCAGGACTGACGAGCGGAACCGCTGGGTGAAGCTTCCGAAAAAGGGCGATCTCCTGACCTGACACGATGAATCCATCCACACCGTGGGTCTTCGCTCGCTGCGTCCTTTCCGCAATAGCGGTTTCAAAGTCGTCCGGGCTGTGCCCCTCGGTCGCGGCAAAGTCATTCCGGTCCATACTTGACAAAATCGGAACGGAGAGGAGCTCGGGGCTCGTTCTCTCGCCGCGACCGCGCTTCGCGGCTTCAATCGTCTGCTGCGTGGCGCTGTTGCTCAGGGTCAGGAATTTCACACCAAAGTCGGCGGCTCGTTTGACGACCCGTTCAACGGTCGTTGGTACGTCATTGGGAAGTTTGAGGTCCACAAAGACCTTCTTTTCGTCGCCCAATCGGGTCAGGAGACTCTCCAGTGCCCCAGCCATCAGAAGCTCGAGGCCGAGCTTGAAGAACGAAACTTGGTCTCCAAGCTCCTCAACGAGGTCCATCGCTTCCTTTTCGCTGGGAACGTCCAGTGCGACAATGATTCTGTCCTGAGGGTCTTTCACCGCTCGCGATGGCGCACTCATACTGCTCCTCCGTGCATTGAGCATTCCTCCAGTGCGGACTTGCGGCAAGCGCGGAGTGCAATGGTATGCATGATTCGATCGCGCGTTGGAAAATTTCCAGGAATCACGAGCAATTGGCTGGCCAGCTCGCGTGGAGCGCAGTAGTCCGAAACGAGCAAACGGTCAAATGGAGTCACCGCTTCGCTCAGAAGTCGCCATCCGACGAAGCGAAGCACCAGGCCTCGGCGCTACTCAGGCTTGCGGGTACCTCACGTGAACGACCGATTCGCTCGCTCTCGTCAACGCCATGGGCTGGCGATAGAATGAGCGGGCGCCGCTGACTCACTACACTGCGCGCAAGGTGACCACGGCGCTACGTAGGGCCAGCTCGTGCCCAGTCCTGGTGGAGACCGATGGGGGCTTTTTCGTCACCAACCTTTTCCCCTTGCTCAACCAGTTGCTCGACCAGCAGCTGCCCAATCTGACCGTGGGCGCCAATTATGAGAGTGGTCATCAACTGTCTCCTGTGTGCGGTAGCCAACGCCTGGGCTCCTACAGGGTTGCAGGCAATGTCAACGGAGTTGCAGGTTATCCGGAAGGAACTGCTTTGCAGGTGTCTCATGTGACAATAGCCTCGAAGTGCCAAGTCTCTGATGGGAACG
>CAYTRQ010000547.1:1530-3595 GCA_964440025.1 uncultured Polyangiaceae bacterium
TCCGCTGTGAAAGATTGTCGAAAAGAGAGTCGGGCAGATTCAGGCACATGCGATAGGAACCGCCGGTGACCCCTCCAGAGGGGACACCGGCGGTCTCGTTCGGTCCAACCTTTATGCCAAGCTACATACCGCGTTCCGATTGGTCTTGGTGGCCTGTACTGCTCGGGGTGACCCTGTCATTGCCCTGCCTGTGGTTTGGCTTCGCCCAGGACGACTTCCTCCATCGTCTCTGGCTGGAAGGACGGCCCGTGGGATTTCACCGATCCCCTTGGGAGCTCTACGAGTTCGTGTCGGGAGATGAATCTCTCAGAGCTTTCAAGGAGCAGGGGTTCCTGCCCTGGTGGGCCAGCGACGACCTGAAGATCCGCTTTTTTCGCCCCCTTGCCAGCCTCTCCTTGGCCATCGACTATTGGCTATTCGGACAGCGACCTTTTCCCGCCCACGTCCACTCCTTGCTATGGCTCGCCGCGCTGCTGCGGTTGGCGGTCTCTTTCCTGGAGCGCCTGCTCCCCAAAGCGCAGTCGCAATTAGCGGCTTACGTGTACTGCGTCTCGGTGGTTCATGCGTTGCCGGGAGCTTGGCTCGCCTCACGTCACGTGCTCGTAGCTGGAGTATTTGCCGTCTGGGCACTCCTCGCACTCGATCGTGATCTGAACCGCCGTCGGCATTCGGTGATTCCCTCATTAGCTTCTTTTTTGGCCCTGATGACCAGTGAGATCGGGGTCTCCGTCTTGCCCTTGTTGGCCGCACTGGTCTGGTATCGACGCGGACCCTGGACCACCTTATTGGGTCCCCTGGCATTGGGTGTAGGCTACCTCTTTGGGTATTGGGTGTTGGGTTTTGGCGCCGGTGGGGCAGCGGGTTATCTCGGGATTTCCAACGGGGCGAGCCATCTTGCCGTCGAGCTCTCCAAACGACTGATTGCTTTGCTAGCAGCGCTGTTGGGCCCCATTCCGGCCAACCTTTATCCAGTCGTTGGGGTGACCCCATTCTTCGTGGCGCTGTGTCTCTGGATCGTACTCTACGGCGCGAGGGTCAGTGGCCTGCCTGGCGACGAGAAGCGTCGAGCTGTGGCTCTGTGGCGTCTTTTCGTGGGTGCCGGACTGGCCATGCTTCCCGGCGCCCTAGGCTTTCTGGGAGGGCGCAGCTTGGTTCTTCCTGCTCTCATCGTCAGTGCGGCCATTGCCATTCTTCTTTCTCCAACATCAAAGTCGCCAGTGCCCTTCCGCGTCGCTGGGGCAATGCTCTTCGTCATGCATTTGGGCGTAGCGCCGTTGTTGCGAATAGCGCTGACCATCGACATCGTCAGGTCGGGAGCGCCTTTGGCCGCAGCCGCACGCTCTTTCGAAAATCCTTGCCGCAATGGACAAACTCCTTGGGTACTCGGCAACCACGATCCGAGTCTGGCAATGTACGGTGGGGCAGCAGTGTTGCTGCTTGCCGACAACCCGCCGGCGCGATGGGTGCATCCTTTCATGATTCCGCCCCCCGTGACCCTGCGAACGCGGCACGACGGCAAGTACGAAGTCCAGTTCTCCTCTGCAGCCTTCGAAAGTCCTTTCGAACGTTTGTTCCTCCGACCAGGAGAAGCTCCGCAGGTGGGCGACACAGCACGCGTCACGGGAATAGAGCTTGCGGTGCTGAGCGACGATCCTTGGACGTTTGAGCTCACTCCAGGAGAAAAAGGCATGTGTTTCTTGCGCTGGGGCGATAGCGGTTTCGTACCCGTGGAGGTTCCGCCCATCGGCCAAGAGCGAGAAATCGTCTTCGTCACAGGGCCCATGGGACTCGAATAGCTCTGGCTCACGGACGAGGAGATTCCAAACGAAGAATCTTGAGCTGGGTCACATATCGACTGAGTCACTTTGTATCAACCTTCGACAATTCGATCGTCGTCTCCGAGGGGTGAGCGCGCATCAACGCAGGAAACTCGCCACGCCACCGCCGCTCAAGTGGAATCGAACTTGCTCCGCCGGGATCCATGATGGCATCCTTTCAGTTGCTCAAGGTGAGCTAGTGCTGCGACCACATAAAAGTGGTCGGTAGGGAGACCACTTTTCTCTCG
>CAYTRQ010000548.1:0-3571 GCA_964440025.1 uncultured Polyangiaceae bacterium
TGCTCCTGTTTGGTCAGAGGTCGCTTCTCACACAGGGCAGAGAGTTCCTTCATGATCTCCTTGATGCTGGCCGAGGTCTTGTCGCTGACGACGCTACTGCCGACCGCATAGTAACCGGCGTGTTGGTAGCGGCGGAAATAGCCGAAGGCGCCATAGGTGTAGCCTTTGTCTTCGCGCAGATTCATGTTGATCCGACCCGTGAAACTCCCGCCCACCTTTTCGTTCATGACTTTTTCGGAAAAGTAGTTCGGATCGTCGGCAGGACCGGCGCGCTTGGCGACGGCCAGGGCTGATTGGGCGGCTCCTGGGAAATCGACCACATAGGCGGTTTGGGGAGCGGCCGGTTCGGCAATCTGGGGCTTTGGCTTCGGAGATTCTCCCTTCCAGTCCGAAAAATATTGTTCGATGGTGGCGAGAACGTCTTCCTTGGCGATGTCTCCGGCCACGACGAGATGAGCGCCGGTGACTGTCGTGAGGTCGTTCACGTGAGCTCGCACGTCGGCGAGGGTCAGAGTGGAAAGAGACTCTTCGGTTCCATGGGGAGGGGCGCCCGCATAGCCTTCGGCGAAGAGAACACGGTGCAAGGCTGCGCGAACGCGACTCTTGGGATCGGCTCGCCGAGCGAGGGCCTCGGCCACGTGGTGCTTCTGACGCCGTTGAAATTCCTCCCGAGGGAGTCGGGGTTTCAGGATGATGTCGGCCAAAATGGCCATGCTCTCATCGAAGTTTTCGCTGAGGGCATTCATCGAAAGAAGGACGAAGTCGACGCCCGTCTGCGCGGAGTAGTCGGTTGCCAGGCGTCCGAGCGTGTCGCTCACCTCGAGGGCCGTTCGATTTCCTGCGCCTTCATCCAAGAGATCCGCTGAGAGCAGGGTCAGTCCTTCCTTTCCTGGTGGATCGGAAGCAGAGCCGAGTGGCAGCACCACCTGGATCGAGACGAGCGGGAGTGGGCCTTGCTCGAGATGCCAGAGGGTCAGGCCGGACTCGAGGCGAGTCTTGTCGACCTGGGGGGGACTCCATTGGGGAGCCGGCTGAGGTTCTGGCAAGTCCGCGTAGCGAGGATCCTCGGAGGACTTTTCGGTGCTCGGTTTTTTTTCCGGCGATTCACTTGCGGAGGGCTCGGCGGCGGGGGGAGTCGAAGCTTTGCAGGCCGAAAGAGCCAATGCCAGTCCTCCGGCGAAGATTTTGAGGCTGGTGGCGCGTGAGACGATCATTGTTTTTTTCTCTCAGTCTTGGGGGAAGCGTTGGAGGTGGCCGTCTTGCTGAGCTTTTCGATCGGGGCGTCCTTTTGGCCGGGAATGAAGTCGAGCCGCACGACTTGATCCATGTCCAAGTACTTTTTTCCGGCCCGTTGAACGCCGAGCGGTGTCGCCGAGACGTAGCGTTCGTAGTCGGCGTCGAGGTAGTCCCCGCTTCCCGTGAAGAGGAAGTAGCTTCCTAGAAGGCTGGCGCGGGAGGAATAGCCCTCCATTCTTTGGAAGAAGGTCTTCTTGTAAGCGTTCTTCGCCCGGGCGAGCTCTTGGGGAGTGGGCGGTGTGGAAAGGGCTTGGTCGAGCTGTGTTTCGAGGGCTTGGGCGAGCTCTTCCAGATCGGTTCCTGGCGCTGCGGTGGCTTCAATGACGTAGACGCCGCTGAGCTTGCGCGAGATTTGGAAGGCAGCGATGTCCTTCGCCAACTTCTTTTCATACACGAGGCTGTGAAAAAGGCGGCTGGACTTACCTTTGGTGAGTACGCTGCTGAGCAGGTCCAGTTCGGCGTCTCCGGGCTCGAACAGCGCAGGAGTGTGCCAAGCGTAGTAGACCCGCGGCAATTCCACCTCGTCCTGAATGACCCAATGCTTCGGGTTTTCTAGCTCGGGGGTTTTCGCTTCGGGTGCGGGTGCTCGGCTTCCTCCGGAAATGTCGGCAAAATACTTCTTGATGAGTGCTCGCATCTCTTGCGGCTGGAAGTCCCCGACGATGACGAGGGCCGCGTTGCTTGGCACGTAGTATTTTTTGAAGAAGGCGCGAACGTCCTCGAGAGTTGCCGCCGCAAGGTCCTCGTGGGAACCAATGGCGGTGTGGTGATACGGGTGGCCTGGCGGATACAGCGCTTCTGCCATGTGCCAGAACGCCATTCCATAGGGGGTGTTTTCGTAGCGTTGGCGGCGCTCGTTTCTGACGACGTCACGCTGGTTGTTGAGCTTTTGGGGGGTCAAGACTTCGTCGAGCGACCGCATTCGATCCGATTCGAGCCACAAAGGAAGCTCGGCGTACTGACTGGGAACGAGCTCGTAGTAGTTGGTCCGATCCTGGTTGGTCGTTCCGTTGACTTCGGCTCCGATCGGAACATAAGGAGTGAAGTATTCCTGGTTGTAGTGGGCGGAGCCCTGGAACATCAGATGCTCGAACAGGTGAGCAAAGCCAGTTCGGCCTTCCCGTTCGTGACCGGAGCCCACCAGGTAGACGACCTCGACGGCAACGGCCGGCACTTGGTGATCTTCGCTGAGAAGGACCGTTAGACCATTTTCGAGGCGATATTGCTCGACCGGAAGATCCGGGACCTGGGAAGTCGAAGCCTTGTCCTGACTGCTTGACGAGCGGCCCTTCGACGGATGTTCTTTCGACGCTTTTGTCGGCTGTGGGGAGGGATCCGTGGCGGCAGCTGAGCTTGCGAGGAGGCAAGCTTGCAGGGCCAGGACGCCGCAAAGGTGTTTCATGACTCTGCAAGCTGAGTCAGGCCCTTCCTGATGTCAAACCTCTCACCCTACCAACGCCGTCCTGCGCGGCGGACTATTCGGCGGCTTCGGGCATCGCTTCGGGCTCTGAGATGTCCAACCCTGTCCGGTCCAACCCTGTCCGGTCCAACCCTGTCCGGTCCAACCCTGTCCGGTCCGATCCCGACAGCGTTACAGGAAGAGCAGTCTCCTCCGTCGAGGGAGTGGCCACGACGGGGAGCTCCCTGACGAGCGCATTTCCTGATTCTTCGAGGATTTCGCGAATGGCGGCAACGCAGCCTCCGCATCCCTTTCCTGCCTGACAGGAGCGAGAGACTCTTCCGACCGTCTTCGCGCCTTCGGCTGCTGCGGCTCGTATTTCGCGGTCGCTAACCGCAAAGCAGTGGCAAATCCTCATCAGAGCACCTATCTTTTTTGAAGATAGCAACGTGAAAACGACTTTCAATATCAAAGGCTACTCTTGTCGAGGTGCGGCAGCGGATTTTGTTCTAAATATTTGAAATGATTCTGACTTTTTATTTTTTGCTGAGCAGGCAAAAAGGTTCTGCCTCATTGTAGTGGGTATTCAGTTTCGATTGTAGGAGATCTCCGTGGAAGTGGGAGACGGTCAGGAGACAACTTGATTCTCCTGCTCTGCCACCCGCGCGAGGTTTTGCTACAAGGGCCGTATGAAGGGCGACGACAAAGTCATCGAACTGCTCAACGAGGTTCTCACTGCGGAGCTGACCGCCATCAACCAGTATTTCATTCATTCGAAGATGCTGGAAAACTGGGGGTACCAGAAACTCGCTTCCGTGAAGCGGAAGGAGTCCATCGAGGAGATGAATCACGCAGACGAAGTGATTGGTCGGATCC
>CAYTRQ010000549.1:0-3569 GCA_964440025.1 uncultured Polyangiaceae bacterium
CGAGAGAAAAGTGGTCTCCCTACCGACCACTTTTATGTGGTCGCAGCACTAGAGTGCGGCGATGCTTCATACCCGAGACTGACGCAAGCACCATACCAAGCAGCGCCCGCCGAACGACCTGCCGTTGTGCCGCGGCCTTCTCGAGCATGGTGGCGCGGTACACCCCGATGCCGTGCCCAATAGGGACAACCAAGACAGCAGAGAGACTGTTGCTTTGTCATTCACTTTGTATTTGGCCAGGTCGGCACAGGCGACTTCGCTGCGCGCGATGTGTTGATCTTCATTCGGTTGATCCCTCCGTCGATGTGCGATGACGTGAAATGATTGTGACAAAGCCCCCCTGTGAGCAGGCGAGCAGAAGTGCATTCGTCGTCGACTGAATGACTGATGAAGCGAACTAACACAGGCCGCGACTGCTGCCGATTTCAGGCGATTTCATGCTCGGTCCCAAATCGTAGTCCGAACTCGAACTCGAACTCGATTCGTAGTCCGAACCCGGTGTCAAACATGTCAAGCCTACCTAGCGACCTAGCGACTTAGGTGGTTTACTCTGAGTGCTTCCTCGAAATGGAAACTTCGTCAGAGGGCGAAGCTCATTCTTCTTACGGCAGCTGCCACATTTCCCTCCCAAGCGCAGGCGGCGGACTACTTGATTGGGGGGGGGGAGGCGCCTTCGTCGGCTGGAGTTTCGGCGCCAAGCGAGCACCTCAGGTAGCGTGGGGCTTGGAAGGCTACGTGTCCGTCCTCAGCGACGAACCTTGGGGTTGCGTCCGGGGTCACTATGGGGGTGGCCCTTTGCTCCGCTTGCACTTCGCAAAACTCCGCCCGCGCGTGATGGTTGGTGGACATTTCGGAGCCAATCACTTGCCGGTCGGTGGCGGGGGTGAGCTGGGTGTCCAATGGGGACAAGGGCTAGGCATCGCCCCGCATCTTGGACTGCACGGCTACTTGGGCATTGGTACCGTCACGGCATCGTACGCAATGTTTGCCAACGAAGGCAGCCTAGTCCTCGGAGCTGCTTTCCCACGGTACGCCCTCGGATCGCCTTGTATCTACGGTCGTCCGTTGCGCTCAGAAGAAGACGCGGGAAGTCGGCTCATGCCGAAGCTCCCAACCAATAGCGAGGAAACGGACGCTTTCGCCACCTGGACTCGAGTCGCGCAGGAGGAGTGCGACGCCATCGGCGCCTTCCTACAGCTATTCGCGGAACTCGATGCCCTGGACGCACCTGAGGCAGTCCTTGCTGCCTGTCTCGCGGCGGCCGAGGACGAACTTCGCCACGCTCGAGACACCGTGTATCGAGCTTCGGAAGTATTGGGCAGGCAGATCAACTGGCCGACCCTTCCAGAGTTTTCGGTGCGCCCGGGTCTGCTCGGCCAGGAAAGAACAGCAGCTCTCGCCCAGCTCGCAGAAGAAAGCGTACTCGACGGAATGCTTGGAGAAGGCGCTGCTGTTTCGCAGGCTGCAGAGCTTGCCCAACGGACGACCGATCGTATCTCAGTTCATTGGAACACCATCGCTCGCGAAGAATCCCGACATGCAGAGCTCGCAGGGGCCATTGTGTCATGGGCGATGCGCGATGGCGGAGACGGTGTCCATACTCGCCTTGAAACAATCCTCCCAGAGCTGTCCGGTTACCTCGACTCACCAGTCGACGCCCCGAAACATCGACGAGCCTTCGGCCTCGCGGATGCCCAGCTCATGATCGACGCCGCCGAGGTCACGACCGAACGCGTTCAGAGAGACCTGAAAGCTGCGCTCTCTGCCCCCAAGAACACTGGTCGCTGCGTTGACACCAAGCAAGCCGGTTGTTCCACGAACCAAATGTCTTGAAGCGAACGAAGTCTAGCTCGCTGGACGGAGTCCGTGGAGGTCGACGAGTCCGCCGAAGGCGGGTGCCCACAGAGCACGCGAGTCAGCCCGCTCGCGGGGCCGGAACCGGAGGAGACGAAGGCGCGCGTTGCGCTGCGCTCATGTTGGACGCATATGAAAAGCCCCGGTCGGTGGCCGGGGCTTCTTCAAGTTGGTTGGGGGCTAGGTGGAACGGAACACGAAAGAACGAGTGCCAACGATCGAGCGAGACGAGCGACGGCGCGCGCCCGACGCCGCTCTGGAGGAGCTGTTGACGCGGGTCTATGTGGGTGGCGGATACACAGCGCCCGAGGTGGCAGCGACAGCGTTGGTTGCGGACGCCGTGCGCGCACGCGGCCGGATTCTGTGGTGCCCCGGAGGAACGGCCGACAACGAGCTCGGCGTGGCCGGACTAGTGGTACTGGTGCTCCCGACATCGCCCGCCAGGAGGCTGGCAGCGGCCGATGAGGCAGAACTTCACTTGCTCGCCGTCGACCCCGCACGGTGAGCAGCACCACGTAGCTTGATGGGATCTGCCCCGATCCTGTTCAAGATAGGTGAGGGAGCAACGAAAAGCCCCCTCAGAGAACTTGGCCAAAAGGCGTCCGAGGGGGCGACCTCCGAATTGCAAAAAAAGAGGAGGTTCTTGGTGTGTGTCACTGGTTGAGGGCGGAGGGCAAGTTTTGGAATGCATTGGTTCGGGCGGACGCGGAGATCGCAGAAAAAGTGCGAGAAGGAGGCTGTCGGCACTGCGGGGGGCGTCTGCATCGAGCGGACTATCCACGTAAGCCTCGTGGTGAGCTGGGAGAAGTGGAGGAGGCATTTTGCCGTCGCCCCAGCTTCTGCTGCAGCCAGTGCCGGAGGCGAGTGACGCCGCCCTCGGTGAGATTTCTGGGCCGCAAGGTCTATGTGGGACAGTTGGTCATCGCCGCGTGTCTTTGCTGGCAGGCGGTGAGGGGTGCGGTTGGCAAACGGGTGGGCATCGTGCCCCGGAAAACAGTGCGACGCTGGATGGCATGGTGGAAGGGGACGGTGCCCGAGACCTCATTCTGGAAAGCAGCACGTGGATTTTTCATGCCTCCGGTGGATGTGGGCGAGCTGCCGAGGTCGCTGGTGGAACGCTTCGGTCAAAGCATCGAGGCTCTCGGACGAGCGCTGGGATTCGTCTCGCCTTTGACGACCAGATCGGCGCGCTGTGCGAGGGTCGAGGTGTTTCGCGCAGAAGATGGTGCTTGGTGAGCGTGATGTGAGCGCTGTAGGGTGAGCGCAGAGCTGAGCCGGCCAATGACACCCTGCGGTGCCCACGCTGGACGAGGAGGCAACCATGAGCAACAAGGATGGCGCACGGCCGAGTGCGCTTTGGGCACGCCTGCGCTTTCAGATTGTGGGGTCGCTGTTGGCCGCGCCGCCCGAGGAGGGCGAGCTGCGCGAGCGCCTTGAAGAGCTCGCGTCCCAGACTTGGCGTCATCCGACGACGGGCGAGGCGGTGCGCTTTGGTCTATCGACCATCGAGCGCTGGTATTATGTCGCGCGCTCGGAGCCCCAAGACCCGGTGAAGGCGCTTCAGCGTCGCATCCGCAAGGGCGCTGGAGAGCAGCCGAGCATCGCCCCAGGACTGTCGGCTCTCCTGCGAGCCTCTCATCAAAAGCACCCGAGCTGGAGCTACAAGCTCCACTACGACAACGTCCTCGTGTCGGCGAAAAAGGATCTGAGTTTGA
>CAYTRQ010000550.1:0-3567 GCA_964440025.1 uncultured Polyangiaceae bacterium
TGTTCGGGGGCGGCTTCCTGGGACTGCTCGAAAAGTTGAGCGAAGGTCATGTCCTCGCTGGACGAGACCTGTTGAGTGTTGGTCATGTAAGAAGTTCCGTACTGCGCGCGAGGGGCGAGAGACAACCTACGGAACGCGAAAGATGGCAGCAATCGGATGAAGCCCTCGCAAGCCGCATTCGTAGGGGCGCGTGGGTTAGCGCACGCGCCCTGGTCCGTCAAACGCAGGCGGACCCCTCCCCGAGCTCGATTGCCAGCCGGGCGGGGCGATGATCGCTGGGATCGTGTGAGGAGATCGGCGGGGTCGTGTGAGGAGCGCTTACCGTGCCAGTGTGGCTCGCATGGCTTTGGCCAGGCGCTTGACCATGGCTTCGAATTCCGCTGGCTCGAGCCGAGCCGTCGCCTCGAGAGCCTGAGTGTCGGCCGAGGGAGCTTCCCATTTGGGCTCGCCCCAATAGAGGAAGTCACGAACCGGAGACGAAAGAAGCTGTCGAAGGGCTCGAGGAGAGGAGGCCGTAACCGTCTCGAGGCGAAGATGAGCTGAGAAATGGTCTCCGGGAAAAACCCGCAGTCGAGCTCGATGAAGCCCGGAGCAGCAATGGGCTGGAAAAGAACGCACCAAAACTTCCAAGGCCGCGCCCGCCCGAAATGGCAGTGAGCTCGAATTCGCTGGCAGAGCTCGCTTCAACAAGCTCTCGTTGCTTGCCAGAAGGAGCACCCCGTCCTCCGAAACGGAAAAGGCTGCCCCCGAGGAATGAACTAGACGTCTCGGGTCTTCCCTCAAGTCGCCGGACAGACCCTCCTCCTGCAGCATGCGTGCGACTCCCTCGATCACTCCGTCCCGGCGAAAATGGCCTCCTAGGGCCATCAGCCAGGAATCGGCGCCTCCTTGGGCAAAGACGATTTCCCGCAGGTCGACGCCGAGCTCGATGGTCGTCATTCGCTTAAAGCGCTGGAGCCGAGGCTCTGGGGTCGTTCGATGGAGCTCGAAGAGCGGAAGGACATGACGGCGGAACGGTTCGTAGACCACCGCCTGCTCCACGTTCATCCGCGTCACACGCTGCATCTTTTCGGGAATGTGCTGGTGGGCGCTCGGTTCGTAGCGAACGTAGCGGAAAAAAATGTACGCCGCGACGAGCAGGGCCAGGACAAGGCTCACAAAAAGGCCGGTAAATACGGACTTGTGGGAAAAGGAGCGCCTCTCACGCATCGGTTTCACCCTTCTCCGGCAAGTGCTCTTTCGACCTTGCGAACGCGCGACACGATCTGAGCGACCACCTGGTCGATGGTGAGCTCCGAGGAATCAACAACCATCGCATCAGGCGCCCGAGTCAGTGGAGCAAGACAGCGGGTGGTATCGTTTTCATCGCGCTGTCGGACTTCAGCCAAAACCACATCGAACCGGGGCTTTTGTCCTAGTTGCGTCAGCTCCTCGAACCGCCGCGCCGCCCGCACCTCCGCTGAAGCCGTGAGGTAGAACTTCGCTTCCGCGTCTGGGAAGACAACGGTGCCGATATCCCGCCCTTCGAGAACGACCCCGCCCTCGTAGCCCAGCTGCCGCTGAACCTCCAAAAGGGCGGCTCGCACCGGGGAGTGTGCAGAAACGACACTCGCTGCCTGCGCGACTTGCTGGCTGCGGATGGCCTGAGAAACGTCGGTCCCGAGAACCGCGATGAAGGCTTCCGAACCGCGACTCGACATTTCTGTCGCCCCTGGTTTGGCCAACTCGCGTGCCAAAAGGCCGACCTGCTCCGCATCCTGGAGCGGCGTAGCGCGCTCCAACGCCAACCAGGCCACCGCACGGTAGAGCGCACCGGTATCGACTCGAGTATACCCCATCTCGTCCGCGACTCGACGGGTGACAGTGCTCTTTCCTGCTCCCGCAGGACCGTCAATCGCGACGACCGGCTTGGTCCGCATCACTTGCCCCCCCCGCTAGGAACGTCCCGAGAGCTCGCGATTCTGCCGCCGCTCACCGCACCCGGCCACGGAGAAGCGTCTGCCAAGCCTTTCCGGGTTGCGAGACGTGCTCTAGGGGGCTTGTTGTACGGAAATCTCGGCCCCCAGAGCTCGAAGCGTTCCCACCCATCGAGGAAACCGTTCTCGCAAGCAGTCCGCATCGTCAATGAAGCTGGTTCCATCGCCCGCCAAGGCCATTAGCGTGCCGAGCAAGGCAAGTCGACCGTCCCCACCCGTCGTTACACGGAGAGCTCGAAATCGCCCACTTGCGCCACGACCGCGCACGAGCACCCCCCCTTCGCTCGTCTCGGCCACCGCTCCCGCACTGCGCAGCAATCCCACGAAACGTCCGTAGATGCGTCGATCTCCTCCCCGTTGGTGAGTCACCAGATCGGTCATCAACGTGTCCCCAGTTCCTGCGGCCAAGGCGACCCCCAACGGCAACGCCGCGTCAGCGCATCGCGCCATGTTTTCCCCTCCAAGGACACGGGGCGCGTCGAAGCTCCCGCCTCCCAACCGTCCCGAGACGGTCACTTCCCCAATTGGTTCCCCCTGCCGATCCCCTTGAGGCGTGAGCGCCACGTCGGCCCCACAGAGCCGCAACAGCGCAAGATAGTCGGCACGGCCAGGGTTCAGGCAACAATCGCGCAGACCAATTCGACTCCCCGAGACCATCAGCCCCGCAGCCATCAGATAGGCGGCTGCTTCGACGCTACCGAGCGCCTCGTATTGAGTGGGAGAGACGGCATCAGCATCCCGCGGTGGGTGGAGCTCCGTGCTCGTCCCATGCACGGAAACCGGCATTTTGCTGCGAAGGAGCACCCTCTCCATATGGTCCGAAGAAGCGATTTTCTCGGTGACGACCGTCTCCGAGCGCGCTCGCAAGCCGAGAAGGAGCGCCGCCTGCTTGACCCACGGAAAGAGCCCCATCGACTCGATGGAAAGGCCGGGGGGACGCTCTTGTTGACTCGGCTGGAGCACCAAGCGCGCCCCCTCCGATTGAGTTTCGACGAGGATTCCGTGAGTTTCCGCCAGAGCGGAGCCGAGGAGTTCCGCAACAACAGAATCCACGAAGAGCTCCGACCGCGTCGGTCTTCCCGCGAGAAGGCCAACCAAGAGAGCCGCCGCACGCGGTTCCCCCCGGACGTCCAGGGGCCCAGGCTCGGCAAGGGTTCCCAAGAGCCCGACTCCCTGGACGACCAGCTCGCATGTCGTCGACGACGGAGAACCGCGGGGCTTGAGTTTCACCCCCACCGACAAAAGCGAAAGCGCGTCCAAAAAGACACGGGGCGCCCCGTAGGGAGCCTCCCGCAAGGTGAAGGTCGACTGCCCCCTGCTGAGGGCGGAAACGGCCAAGCGTGCCAAAAGAACGTCTTCGTCATCAGGGAGCGGAACACTCCCCACGAGAGGTCGAGTCATTGGCTCAATGCGCAGCTGGCTGACCATCCTTCACTCCGTCAATCTCGAGGCAATTTCCCCGCTCCGAGCGAGCGCTGCAGCGATCGCTCGCCCTTCCACCTCCATGGCGAGTTGCGTCTCTTGACCGATCACACGTGTTTCAAAACGACGAAGGGGGCGCTCGATCTTGAGCGCCCGAAACAAAAGCGCG
>CAYTRQ010000551.1:0-3557 GCA_964440025.1 uncultured Polyangiaceae bacterium
CTGCAACGGTGAGGCTCGACAATCGCGCTGGCTCATTTAGCCTTCAGCTCATGTCGAATTCTCGGGGAACAAGTTCGTTCCGGCTCTTGGCTTTCATCTCGGTTGCCGGCGTGGCGTTGGTCGGTTGTCAGATGCAGGTGGCGGACGACGGCACTGGAGGTTCTTCGGGAACCGGCGCAAGCAGTTCGTCCGGTGCGGCCTCAGGGAGCGGTGGAGCCGAGGCTTCGGGAGGAGCCAGTGCGTCAGGAGCTGCAACGGGCTCCGGAGGCGCCGACGCCACGGGGGGCATGGCGAGTGGCGGTGGCGAAACTGGTGGTGCTGCCTCTGGAGGCGGCACGAGTGGAAGTGGTGGTGTTGCCTCAGGAGGCGGAAGCCCGAGTTCGGGGGGTGCTGGTGGAGGCAATACCGGTGGCACGAGCGCGGGAGGTACCGGCGGGACGAGCAGTCTGGTCACTCCCATCGATCGAGGTAGTGGCAGCTATGTCTTGGAGTTTGGGGACATCTTTTTCGAAGTGGACGCCTCCACCGGCGGACGTATCGTGACCTTTTCGCTCGGTGGGACCAATGTGCTCATCAGTCCCGATATCCAAGCCGACAACTACGGCTCGACGCTCACGCTCAGTCCACAGGCCGACTCCGGTTGGCCTCCTCCCGAGCCCTTAGATACCGGTCCGTACGACGTCACGGTCGACGGAAATGAAGTCACAATGACGAGTGGTTCGGCGACTGTGGCGGGAGGAGACGTGAGAGCCATCAAGGAGTTTACTCCCCTTCTTGCCCAGCGGGCGATTCGGATCACCTATACGCTCGAGAACACCGGCACGGCGGACATCACCTGGGCGCCTTGGGAGATCTCCCGCGTGGCGTCGAGTGGGCTGACCTTTTTCGCTACGGGTGAGTTCGAGATCGAGCTCGACATGAATCCGTTGAACGACCTGATTGAGAAGCAGGACAGCTGGACCTGGTATCAGAGCAACCCCGACGATGTGGCTGCCGCAACCGACAGCTACGGACTCAAGTATTTGGCCGACGGGAGTGGGGGATGGATGGGGCACGTGACGCCCGACGATATCCTGTTCTTCAAGACGTTCCCCGATCTGGCTCCTGAGGAGCAACCCACGGAAGATAATGAGGCAGAGATCGCCATCTACGAGGCAAACCCTGACGACTATGGCCGATCCTACGTTGAGATCGAACCTCAGGGGCCCTACACCACTCTAGCGGCAGGCGAGACGCTTTCCTGGACGGTCACTTGGTATCTGCGGGCTCTTCCTTCGGATGCCGAGCCGGTGGTGGGAAATGCCGAGTTGATGAGCTTTGTGGAGTCTCTCCTCGAGTAAGTGGAGTTTTTGGTTTCCAGACCGACGCGGCGAATGCTGGTCCGCACGACCGAAGTCGACGCCCATGAGTCGACGCTCGTGGTTCCGAACTTGCCGGTTGATGACGTTGAATACTACCGCGCGTTGGTGGACGAGGGGACGACGTTCGTCGAGCATGCCGTCGTCACGCGCCCTTCAGTCAAACAACTGCGTCCCTCCGAAGTTGTCCAACGGACCCTAACGGCCGCGCGTCCCACCCGCGTTTGTGCGATTCAAGAAGAAGAGCTCCCGACGGTGCATGGCATCGAGCCGAGCAGTGTTGGCGCAACGCTCTCTCAACTGGCGGCGGCCGCAATGACCTGGCTCCTTTGCCGGGCCGATAGCCCTTCCGAGGACGAACTTTCTTTGCCGGCCGGCGGTGGTGCTCATAGCGCAGAGGGCTTGTCGTTTCGGCTTCGTTCGGGACGCGAGCTTTACCTGATCGGTGCAAAAAGGCCGCTTTCGGGGGGGCGAAGGCAGGACTTCTTTCAATGTTCGGTGACGTGCCTCTGACTGTCGAAGGCCCGATTTGTCGAAGGCGAGTCCGTCGCTCACTCCTCGAAGACGCAGACCCCGCTGGGGTGAGTCGTGAGCTTGCAGGTTCCCGATTCGCCAGCTGGCGCGCAATCGATCGACTGACATTCGTCGGGTGCTTCACATTGCTCTTCGTAAGCGGATCGAGCGAGCTCGGCTGCGGCTTGCGCGGCGGTTGCCTCGCTATTGACCGCCTGCGGACAGCCGCAAAGATCTTGGATCGAATCCCCCGCGTCGCATTCGGTACTGGCGGTGGTTCCGCCTGCCAGGCAAGCGCGAGCTTCGGCGAGTGCAGTTGAAAAGGCCGATTCGAGAGTCGAGCAATCGTCAGTGCCGTCTGTGGCGCATTCTTCACTCGAGAAGCCCATGTCGATGATACATTGGCCTTCGTTGCAGTGCGCCGAGGCGCATTCGGGGGGCACTGCGCATTCGGTCGTGCAGATCACATCGTCGGGATAGGCACAGCCTGCGGGGATTTCGGGGCTTGTTGTTTCTGTCCAAGGAATCAAGCAGGGATCTCGATCTGCTGTGTCCTTGAGCGCGGCAGTTGGTTGACTACAGCCCGGAGAGTAACAAGGAGAGCTGGTTGGCCAGACCGCAACGCAGTCATCATCCGTTGTGCATGACTCGGAGCTTCCGCCCCCGTTTCCGCCGGTCTCGCCGTGACCGCCAGTTCCATTTTCTGCACCAACGCCACCGGTTGCCTCGCCGCCGGTGGATGAGCCGGCTCCGCTACCTCCCGTCATGGGGGCCGCACCGTTGCCGGTACCGCCGGTGGCGGGCTCTCCGTTCCCTCCTGTGCCTCCGGTCCCATCGCTCCCGCTCACGCCTCCGCAGGCACCTAGGGAAAGCGCAACTGTGATGGATCCCAAAAGCATAAAGCACCGTGCGGACAAGCACCGCGCGGACAAGTACCTTGCGGAAGGGCGAGAGTGGGGCAAGCCGAAGCGATCCAGGGAATAAGCCATGATGGCACTCTACCCGATTTTGGCGACGAAGCGAAAATCGACTCGGGGGTATCTCTCATCACTCGACAAACATCCGGCCGCTTGGTCGCACCACACGCCACAGTGCGGGAGTCCCCTTGTGGTCATCAAAAAACCGATTGCTCATCGGTTTTTTGATGCTAGAGCTCTCTTTCAAGATGGCTGCTTTCCAGCATCCGGTTTTGGGCGAGCTCGAGCGCGCTGTCATGGACCATTTGTGGTCTCACGGGCCGGCGGACGTGAAGTCCGTGCAGAAGGCCGTGGGACGGCCTCGCAAGATCACGCTCAACACCGTGCAGTCCACCCTCAAACGACTGCACGAAAAGGGGCTGCTTCGCCGGGACAAAGTTAGCCACGCCTATATCTACACACCGACCCGCGCCCGGGCAGAGTTCCAACGCGACGCGCTTGGTGATGTCCTGGAGCAACTCATGGAAGGAGAGCCTTCGGCCATGCTGACGGCGTTCGTTGACGTGGCCGAACGGGCGGGGCCGGACCGTTTGGCCGAGCTCGAGGAGCTCATCAGCCAGCGCCTGGAGGGCAAGGAGGATTCGTGAACGCTTCGTTTGCGCTGCTGCAAAGCGTACTGTTGACGATTGGTTTGTTTGGGGGGCTGACCGCGACGGCCATTGGTGGTTTGTATTTGTGGGGACGGCCTCGACTGCAAAGACTCGAGCCC
>CAYTRQ010000552.1:0-3546 GCA_964440025.1 uncultured Polyangiaceae bacterium
CTTCTGGGAGGGCTTCGAAACCGCTCGAAACGTGAGTTGCCGAGGCACTAGTTCCCGAAAACGTAGTCTCCGCCGGTCGCCCCAGCATGGCAGGGAACGCACCCCTCCGAACCGCCTTCTCCTACCGAGCCCGCCAAAGGAACCCCGGCGGCATTTTCGTCCAGTGATCCATCCGGCAGGTACTTTGCGTAGAACCAGTTTCCTGTGTCGGGCGAGTATCCCTCGATGCGCTTCATCACCGTGATCGCTCCCAGCGTCTCCTCGTCCTCCTCGCCAAAGTTTTCCTTGATCACGATGGATCCATCAGCAAGCGACTCGACGTCTTCGCCCGCAACCTCGTTCTGAAACACACGCACGAAGGCACCGTGAGGAGCTCCACTCTCGACAAAACCACTTGTTCCAGCGAGACGCTCCCAGTTGCGGTAACCGTCAATCTCCGACCAAAGCTGGTCTGCCCTATCGACGTCCCCGGCGGTACCGAACGTTGCCTCCATTTCCTCGGCACCGTTTGAGCTGCACGCGCAGAGTACCAAGAGGACCGGGCTTCCCAGTGCCATCGGAAACCGAAATCTCATTTTTTCCACGATTGTCTCCTCCTTCGCTCCTCTTCGGCCATCGCAGCCGGAGAGTCAGATTCCTCGCCCCTCTTCGATCGTCGAGGAAGCGCCAACAACCTCCTCTACGAGCTCGACGAGAACAGGGTTTCAAAAAAATTGACCTGCTTCTCAGCCCCCTGGCCAAGCCTCGAACGTCTCCAGTTCCCCCTCACGGAGTCGACGCTGGAGCTCTTCGATTTTCTCCCCAATCACTTCGAGCTCTGCAGCGGTTGCGCCTACGTACAGTTTTCCCCTTTCGAACCAAGCCCCAGCTCCTGACGGATCGCCAGACTCCGGATCTTCCGCATCAAACACCGTCTCCGGAATCTGCAGATCGGGACGGCGCATCCAAGACTCCACCGTGGAAACTCTGCGGCACCGGTTGGTCAGCGGTTCGTTACAAAGTCGGGTTGGCTTGGAGAGCGGCACCGTGGGCGGCTCTTCGGTTCCGGCGCCGGATCGACACGCACAACAACAAAACGGCAATGCTACGGCTGGAGAGGGAGAGGGCTTGGCACGTCTTCCTCCTGAGCAAGTCCGCTGTGGGAAAAGTGCGCGAGAATCCGGATGCCGCCAGAACCGACATAGCGCCACTCTTTTGCCTGCATGATGCAGACCAATCTTCCACGGAAGCCCTTTTTGCCTGCATGATGCAGACCAATCTTCCACGGAAGCCTCCCTTCACTCTCTGAAGTCAGACCAGTAACATACGTAAACGTATCTATATTGGAAGCATCGTCGTCTTTCTATACATTGACGTATGGATCCCGTCGATTTCTCTCTATCGCACCCCTGAAAAGAGGCGCAGCAGCCTCTTGCCCGCCAGAAAGCGAGCGCCGCCGGGTCTTTGGAAGCTCCCGCGCTGGCGTTCTAAGCTGGGGCAACTCATGACGCCCTCATCCGACGCTTCATCCCCCCCACCAGCAGACGCCCCCCTCCGACCGATCGCGTCCGGGTCGAGCAGCGGCCCCTCCGCTCAAGACCATGACTCTGAAACGTCTGCCGCCGTGGGCTCAGTTTCATTGAACACCGACCCCAGCGGTTTTCTCTGGTCCACGGCTCCCGAACCACATGCAGCCAGGCGGAAGGCGATGCTCAAAGCACACCCCGAAATCAAGGAGCTTTACGGCCCCTGCCCCAAGACGAAATACATCTGCGCCTTCCTCGTTTTGGCTCAACTTTCCTTGTGTTTCGCGCTTCGTCAAGCACCGTGGTGGGTGATCGTCGTCGTGGCCTACGCCGTCGGTGGAGTGATCAATCAAGCCCTGCTTCTGGCCATCCATGAGTTGAGTCACAACCTGGCTTTTAAAAAGCCCCTTTTTAATCGGCTTTTCGGACTCTTCGTCAACTTGCCCATCGGAGTTCCCGTTTCCGCGGCATTTCGCGAGTACCACCTCATGCATCATACCCATCAGGGGGTCGATGGCATCGACACGGATGTGCCCACGCACCGGGAGGCACGTTTTGCGCAAGGGCGGCTCGCAAAGCTGCTTTGGCTATCGGTGCAAGGCCTCGCCTACGCCCTCCGTCCTTTGTTTATGCTGCCCTTGAAACCCAACCGATGGATCGTTGCCAATTTCGTGGTCCAGGTCTGCTTCGACATTGCGGTCTTTTGGATATGGGGTCCCAAGGCCCTCGCCTACCTTCCCATCAGCTCTCTGATCGTGATGGGGCTTCATCCCATCGCGGGGCACTACATCTCAGAACACTATGTCATCTCGTCTGACCAAGAGACCTATTCCTACTACGGACCATTGAACAAAGTGGCTTTCAATGTCGGCTACCACAACGAGCACCATGATTTCCCTTTCGTCGCGGGCTCGAATCTCCCAAAGCTCCGAAAATTGGCGCCGGAGTTCTACGAGCAGCTCGAACACCACACTTCTTGGACGAAAACTCTTTGGGATTATGTTTGGCGCAAGGATCTCACCGGATCGAGCCGGGTGAAGCGCCACGCCTCGGCTATCCGCTCGCAAGCTCCCTCTTTGGTGCCGACGCCCGACAACCAGGTGTGAGACCGAAGCGGGACTCTTCCCTTTTCGAGAGAAAGCAGAGGACCGAGAAAGGCCGAGGACCAAGTGCCGATTGCGCCCTCAATCAATACACATCGGGGAAGAAACGGATCTCCAGCAATGTCCCTCCACCGTCGGACAGCATCCCCTCGTCTCCACCACCCATGTTTTCGAAGAAAAAGCGCCCGACGAGATCAACGTGAGCAAGCCCGTGAGTTTGAAACGTCGCCCCCAGGCTCAGCTGGGTATCGACTCCAGAGTCCCTTTCCTCTGTTGCCCCCAGCTCAGGGGCGACATGGACCCCGCCGTAGAGCCAAGGCAGAAACTGCACATGGGCGCCGACAAGAGCTCTCAGGCTCAACTGTGAGTCGTCCTCGAAGGCGATCTCCATTTGAGGTGAGGCATCAAGACGCCAAGAACCATTCAGACGAAACAGAAAAGGCACCCCCACCTCCAAGTGTGATGGCGCCTCCGTGGAAGCCGGAACGAGTGCTGCCGCGCGCGTTCCAAATTCCCACTTGGATCGGTCGATCCACGTGAAAAAAGAATGAATCTTTGGATCGAGCACGGTCCAATCTCCAACACTCTGATCATATCTGAGTGGCGCAGTCAGTCCCACTTCGAAGCGTGAAGTGATCCCCAAGGCAAACGATGGAACTTGAGCAGACGTTCCAAGAGTGTCGATGAACACCGCTCCCTGAGTGGAAGCAAAACTCAGAGTCCCTCGAGGAAGGGTCAGCGGACGATCGACGAAATTGCCAGGCATCAACTCGCGACGATTCACCTCCTCCGAACGGGGGGATGCCGAAGTCTCCGGTTTGGCTTGCCCATCAGAACCCTCGGACTCTGACTTGCCCTCCGGTGCAATTTCAGGCGAGTCAGGCTCTTGCCCACCTTGAGCGTACGCCACCTGCCCTTGTCCCTTCAAGCTCCCCCCC
>CAYTRQ010000553.1:0-3193 GCA_964440025.1 uncultured Polyangiaceae bacterium
GGCTTTTTTGCTGGTTTTTGTGCTGCGACCGACCGGAGGAAGATGAATGATTTTCCAGAGAAAAGTGGTCTCCCTACCGACCACTTTTATGTGGTCGCAGCGCTAGCTGCTGTTTAGCGACGCACCAATCGGGCACCCTGGGCGCGGCACATAGGGCAATCGAATTCCTCCCATTTGCCAGACAGCAAGTGCCATAAAGCGACAGTTGATGTCACAGCACGACATCTGGTGCTGTAAAACGACCGACCGAATGACGGCTTGATCAAGCAAGGAGACTCTTTCACTCGAGAGTCATGGTGACATCGACCTGCATGGTGACTTTGGAGGTCACGGTTCGGGCTTGTTCCGGGATAAGCTCTTTTCCCCCTTTTTGGGGAGCCGATTGGCTCGTCACCTTCGTGACCGTTTCGGTCTGGGTGCTCACCTGACCGTGAGTGTCGAGAGTTTTTAGATCAATCACAGTGACGCCATTGCCTCTGCCTTCGAGTCGCACGAGCTCGGTCTTCAGGGTTGGGTCTACTTGCGGAGCTTTGACTTCTTGGGAAGGTGCCTTTTGGTGGAACTTCATATCGACGTTGATTTGGCTCTCGTCGATACTTTTCAAGTGAAATTCTCCTTTTTGAACAACGGTGACACCACTCGCCACGATCCTGGTGCGACCTTCCCAGCGTGCTCCCGTGCCGACCGGCTCCTCCGGTAAGGGCAAAAACGTGTTGGATATCCCCTCGATGACATTGCGAAGGAACATTTTCGCATGCTGGGAAACCATGGCCTCGTCCTTCACTTCGACTTCTTGGATTTGACCCCGGTTGGTGATGGTTTCGACCATGCGCATACCTTCGAAGGATTCGAGGTCCTGTTCGAGTTGCGTCGCCATGGGCGCGGGGATCCCCTGATGAATGGGACGAAATTCGGAAAACGTCGTCTCGCGGAGCGCGCTCTTGTCCTGCGTGACCTGGCGCGTTGTCGTTGTGCCGCTGAACCGAAAGACCATCGGCGGTATCGTCGGGCTAGGGGTTTCGTCGGTTGTCGCTTGCATTCGGAGCTTCATCCGCATGGAGAAGTCCTTGGTTCGTCCTTCCCCGAAGAGATAGCGGAGTTTTTTATGGGGTTCCTTCCCCCGTTCGAGCACGTGAACCTCGTGCGTCGGGAGCGCGTCCGGAGATGGATCTGGGGGTGCCGCCTTCCTCTTCTGGTGAGCCGTGTCATTTTTCGGCGGACGCTTTTGGGAGGGAGCTCCCCGATGCGTTGGAGGTTCTCCAGGAGAGTCCTGTTTTGGCTGTTCTCCCTTGTCCTTGTCGCAACCTCCGAAGGCGCCCATCGAAAAGCCGACAGCGGCGCTCAGCGCCAAAGTGCGCAGGGGTTGCAACCACGACATTCGACTACGGTAGCGGTCTCGGCTCGGCGAACTCAAGTGGAACCGAGCAGAGCCGCTGCCTCGAGCGTCCGGAGACGTTGCAAGGAGACACGTTGCCCAAGGGGATCGGCCTTCCAAGGCAGGATCGACGGACAATGGGCGCAGGGGTTTTGTTTGCGAAGCTACCGCCCTATGGTCCCCGCGCATGGCTGAGCTGGTCACGGACTCGATCGAGGCACTCCGTCCTTATCAAGGGGGGAAACCCATCGAAGAGCTAGCGCGCGAGCGAGGGATTTCGCGCATCATTAAGCTCGCTTCGAATGAGAGTCCGCTTGGACCGAGCGAGGAAGTGCTCGAGACGGCGCGCCGCGCGCTTAAGGCGGTGCATAGGTATCCCGATGGCGCAGCTTACCGCCTTCGTGGCGCCATTGCGGATTTCCATCGCACCAGCTTCGACGAGGTGGTTCACGGCAATGGATCCAACGAGTTGCTGGAGCTGATCGTGCGCACGTTCACCACGCCCGAGCATCACGTTATTTTCGGAACGCCGGGCTTTAGCATGTATCCCGTGATTGCAGCCTCGCACAACGTCGACTACACGGCCGTGCCGACCGATTCCGACTTGCGTCATGATATCGATGGGATGTTGGCTGCGATTCGTCCGGAGACCAAGGTCATCATCGTCGACAACCCCGACAATCCCACGGGAACCTATGTTCCACGCAGCGACGTCGAGCGACTCCTTCGAGAAGCTCCGCCCGAAGTGATCGTGGTGATGGACGAGGCGTACTTCGAATATGCGGACGCCGAGGACTATCCGGATTGTCTCATGCTTCGCTCGTTGAGGGAGCGCCTCGTTGTTCTGAGAACCTTTTCCAAGGCTTACGGGCTTGCTGGTTTCCGCGTCGGCTATGGAATTGGACCGGAACGGCTCATGCGATACGTGAACCGCCTGAGGGCGCCCTTCAATGTTGGGGTCGTGAGCCAAGAGGCCGCGATAGCGGCCCTGGCCGATCAAGACCACCTGCGCCGTTGCGTGCGTCTCAATGCCACCGAGCGGAGACGCCTCGAGTCGGAGCTCGCTGCCTACGCTGCGCGCGTCTATCCGAGTCAGACGAATTTCGTGCTCGCGGACTTCGGACGACCTAATCGACCTCTCTACGACGCACTCCTCTCACGAGGTGTCATCGTGCGTCCGATTCCGGGACTCGACACGTGTCTTCGGATCTCTGTCGGCACGGCGGAAGAGAACGATCGACTTTTCGAGGTGCTTCCCGAGGTCGTTGGATGATCGAGTTCAAAGCAGATGGAGCGATTCGGCTATCGCGACGTAGCTGGGGACATGCGCTTTTGCTCGCCCTTTGGGGATGTGGATCTCCGCAGGAGCTCGTCGTCGCTACCGAAAGGCAGCCGGCCACTTCGAAAGAGATTGATGAGGACCCGTGGGCACTCCTGCCACCCGGTGCAGTTCTTTGGTCCTCCCTTTCGGCGAGTCAGCTTCTTTCGTCGAGCTTCGGTGACGAAGCCAGTGTGTTGATTCTGGATCATCTTCCACTGGCCCGCGGAGTCGGGTTCGACCCAAAGGTGATCGATGGTGTCTACGCCGCCATGTACGCAACGGTGAGCGCGGATTTCGTGGCCATTTTGCGTGGTCACTTCCGTCCGGAAAAAATTGCACTCGAGTTTCGACGCGACCCGTACGCACGGCACGGCCGCGAGATCGTTCGCCATCAGTTTGCGGGCTTTGATGTTTATGTGTCGGAAATGGCAGCGCTGAGTGCTGTGACGGAACAGACCCTGGTGTTCGGTTCGGAGCTCGGGGTAAGACGAGTGTTG
>CAYTRQ010000553.1:3203-3515 GCA_964440025.1 uncultured Polyangiaceae bacterium
ATTGAACAAGGAAACTTGGGACGTTCCCTCCCTGTCTGGTATGAAAAAATGCTGTCTCAACGCGCAGACTTCACGGTCGGCGTGGACCTTGATGCGCAACCGGTACCGGCGACCTTGAGGACGAGATTGACCTTTCTCGAAGGGCTCCGTGCGGCGAGAATCCTTGGCAATTTCCAGCCGCCGGGCATGAATGTGGCGGGAACGTTGACCTACGACCGTCCCGAATCAGCGGAAATGGCGGAGGAATGAATGGTCTCTCTCGCTGCGACCGTGGACCGGTACGCGCTTTTGTTTATGGCGCTCAAGCTCGAG
>CAYTRQ010000554.1:0-541 GCA_964440025.1 uncultured Polyangiaceae bacterium
ACAAACGCTGGCTGCGGTCCCTCTCCGAGTAGCTTCACCGGGCATGGGTAGCGCGTTTGCCGCGTTTCACGCAAGTGCGGGCGGCCAAGCCCAGCTGTCAAGGGCCCGGCGTTCGACTTCGCTTGGCCTTCTTTGGCAATAGTTGTGCGGGGGCGATTCACGCGCGGGACAACAGGATCAAAGTACACATCCTCCACCATCTGAGCTAGAGTGAAGTCCGTGAAGCAAGGCGGGAGCAATGCCAAGCGTGCCCAAAGGGCCGCCGCACGGAGAGCATTGGGCGATGCCCTTCCAATTCGCAGTTTTCGACTCGATGAGGAACCCCTCGTTGACTCGCGCCAAAAGGACGCGATCGCAGATCGCCTGGTTCGCTTGGCCGAACTTTCGCGCCGCGCCTATGAACTCTCAGGGCGCCCTCTACCCCAATACACGCGACAGACCATGCCAGGTCGAGTGTTACGAAATGGCGAGTAGTGAGTGGAGTGAGGACTTCGACGATCTGCTCGCTGAACTGAACGAAGCGGGGACGGATTTCCTGATC
>CAYTRQ010000554.1:551-3513 GCA_964440025.1 uncultured Polyangiaceae bacterium
GGAGGGCGCTACCCGGGCCGCCCCGGCGGTGCCGGATTTCCTGATCGTCGGGGCCCACGCGCTTGCCGTACACGGCCATGTTCGCGCAACGGGAGATCTTGACGTCCTGGTACGTCCGTCAAGAAGCAATGCTGAGAAGGTCATCCTGGCCCTTTCGCGTTTTGGCGCCCCGCTAGCCGCTCATGGAGTCGAGGTGTCTGACTTCTGCAAGCCAGGCATGGTGTACCAAATAGGACTACCTCCGAATCGAATCGATCTCTTGACGGAAATCTCAGGCGTTGATTTCGACGAGGCCCTACAAGGAGCGCTCTCTGCCCCGCTTGGTGACAACACCGTGCGATTCATCGGTCTCGCTGCACAGCTCAAGAACAAGAAAGCGTCGGGAAGAACCAAAGATCTTGCTGACGCCGAGGTTCTGGAAGAATTGATGCGCACGAAGTAGCCGACTATTTGTTGCGCGGCTCTCGTCGCTGCCCTTCCCCGCCTTCCTCTCGATCGACAACGACCGCAGAGCCGAGCCCATGAATGAACCCACGAAGGGGAAACGGCCAGTCGGTTCTGTGCGGGCCGCGCCGAACGTTGAAACACTACGCGTGCCGCTCATGGTGCACTCACTGGGAACTGGCCTTTTCCACGGTCAAGTGAACAGCACGGACTTCTAGCCCCGGAGAAACTCGAACGATGAGACACACTCTCTCTTTGGCGTTCCTTGCGGTGGTAAGCTGCAAAACCGGACGCTAGCAAGCATTACCTGAAACACCCCCTGGGAGTGCGTCCCAAGAGTCGGCCGGAAACGCGGGTGACGCCAAAGCGCTTCCCCAACCGGGTGGGGGAGTCTACCAACAGGTCAAGGTGCTGACAGTCATGGGTCCGGTGCCGGAGGTCACGACGTGGCTCGTATCGTCGCAGTCGCCGCGACCGTCACGGACGCGGTCTTTGATCCACCCGTCGTTGTACGCCACCATCGCCGCCCGAGCGTTTTCTTCCGAGCACGCCCACCAGCCGGAACCGGATGAATGGACTCCAAACTGCACCCCGCTCGTACTCGGCCCTGAGAAGACGCGCGTCTTCCAGGGGCCGCCGGAATCACCTTGGCAGGACTGGGGGCCGTCGCCCGGAAGATACGTAATGGTGCGATAGTGTCCAGCCCTGGTGATGGAGATCACCCCGGGTTCTTCAGAGGCTCCAGCAACTCGTGTCTCCGCGCGAAAGCGCGAGGAGAGAGAGGCCCAAGTTTCTCACGGCGGCCGATATCGCCGAGGAGCTGCAAATTGCCTCGAAGCTCAGCAACCGTTCACGTTGTCTTCACCCAGAACTAACACTCTGGAACTGGCCGCACTCAACGGCTCGTTCGGAGGAGCGCAGCACATCGAAAGCAATTGGTGTCTGATTGCGGTCAGCAACGCCGGGAGGGTCTGGAGCTCAGCTCCAGCCAGCAATTGTTAGAATACGGAATTCCCAGCTTACGTCGGCTAGCTATCCTGTTCCCCATTGGCGCCGCCTATGGATCGGCTCTCGAAGAAGTCAGAAGCCCGGCAGACTTGGACTGTATTGTCTACTCGGATGAACCAGGCTACAAATGGGCTATCATGGGTCGTGGGCGTCTTTCATCGTTGGTGGGTCACCTAGGAATCGGCAGCCTGTTGGTTCTTGCTTGTGGCTCACCCACCAATGATTCGAAGGGGTCGGGGGCGAGCGGAAGCTCCGGCGCGGCAGACGGAGCTGGAAGCGAGACCGACGAGACGGGTGACTCGGGCTCGGGCGGCAACGACGGCAACGACGGTGGCAACGGCAACGGTACCGCAGGAGAAGGTGGCGCGGGGAACGCAGGCGGAGAGGGTGCTGGCTTCGGCGGCGCGGGAAGCGGTGGTGGAGCCCACAATGCGGACCCGACCGGTCGCAGCGCCTGGTACCCCACTCGCGTCCTCTTCCAGGGCGACAGCAGCGAGCAATTCGGTTCGTTCGTTGACCTGTATTCCGCGAACGTGGACGGCAGCGATGCAGTCAAGCTTCGCTTCTTCAATGACACCTTCCATGCCGCGCAGCGAGGGATGCGCGTGATATTGAACGGGGACAGATTCACCACGGACTCGGGCCCTCACATCTACGATGCCGATGGATCCAATCACATCGACCTGTCCGAGCTCGTCCAGGACTACGGTCCCTATCTGATGAGCTCCGGAGAGCACCTCGTTTACACCACGGAAAAGACGGCGGGTGACCTGGTGCCCTTTTGGGTTTCCAAGAGTGATGGCACAGAGGGCACCATGATCGGCGAAGTCGAACTTCACGATCCGGTGAACATGGTCGGCCCATCGTGGAGCCGGGACTTGTTCCTCGCCGATTACTTCGTGGTCGTCGACGCAGAGAAGGGCAAACTCTATCAGCTTCCTGGTGTGGACGGGACCACCGCGAAAGGCGCCATCTGGTCTCGCGCCGGAGATCGCATCGCCTATCTGGCCCCCCAATCTCCACCCGAAGATGGCTCCCGTTTGATGATCTGGAACGCCGACGACCAAACTGCCGAGGTGGTGGCGAGCACCTCCGCCTTTGCCAACTCCAGTCCTGGCTGGTCAGAAAACGAGCTCTTTCTCGGGGCCAATGTCTACAATGAAGAGTGGAAGGACAGCGTGTTCTTCGCCGGCATCGACGGGCGCTCGTGGCTTCTCGAGGACATCAAGGGAGGGCTCTCGGCCATCAGCAACGACGGTTGGTTCGTGGTTCAGGATCGCAACGATCCCGACGGCGGTTGGTTCGCCTACGATCTCGACGGCACCCGAATTCAGCTCTTCGACGACCAGACAACGAACGCAGTGAGCGGGCTGGGCTACGTGGCGGCCTGCGATCGCGATACCGGTCGGATCGAAGTCAAGGCGGCGAACGGCACCAGTCTCGCCACCGTCGCGGCCTCCCCCAACTGCATCATGAAATGGACGTGGAGGGGCCACTACTTCGCCTACTC
>CAYTRQ010000555.1:0-3509 GCA_964440025.1 uncultured Polyangiaceae bacterium
ATGTCCGAGGTTGATAGCGACTAATTGGCTGGAGTGACCGCTTGGGGACCGGCTGTTTCGGGATCCGCCGTGGGGAGGATCGTGGCCTCTGCGGTGCTGGCTGGGCCGATGAGGGAGATGCTCCGCCACGCTCCAGAACGGAACCGATAAGCGAGGAGGCCAGCCAGCGCCGCGAGGTAGGCGATGACCGAAATCATGACCGCCAGCGGTCCACCATCCCAAACCAGCACGGAAAGCCACGCTGCGGGGGTAAAGACCAACCAGGCCAGGAGAATGCGCGCAGCCATGGGCCAAGCCGTGTCGCCGGCCGCTCGCAAAGACTCGCTCAGGGTCAGCCCAATAGCATCGAAGAGTTGCCACAGTCCGCTCAGTGCCAACATGAACGCGCCGACTTCGAGCAAAGCGGCAGCATTGCCTTCGGGTGGGGCAAAGAGAGCGATGAAGGGCTCGGGCATGACGAGGTAGCAAACCCCGACGGCAACCATCCATCCTGCGGTGAGCTTCAGGGTGAGTCCGGTGAGTGGCGTCACGCGCTCGGGGTTGCCGCTTCCAATGGCCTCGCCGACCAAGATGGCCCCGGCGGAGGCCACGCCGAACGCAGGCATGAAGGAGAGGAGGTTGAGTTGAAAGACCACGTTGAAGGCGGCGAGAGTGGTCGTGCCCAAATGGCCGACCACCACGTTGATGAACAACGCGAATGCGGAAAACTCCAAGAAGTAGTTGAGTCCGCTGGGGAGCCCAAAGCGCAGCATACGAACGAGCTCGCTTTGCGCCAAAGCGGGACGCCCCGGTGGGACCTCGTGGCCCACGCGGCGCAAGAAGCAGACGAGGAGAAACGTAAAACCAAGCGTTGTCGCCAAGGAGCTGGCCCAGGCAGCGCCCACAGCGCCATAACCGGGGAGTTCGAAGCGAGGCTCGATCAGTGCGTAGTTCAAAAAAATGTTGGCCACCATAGTGATGACGCTGGTCACCAGAGCGATGCGGGTGTTGCCTAGACCCCCGTACCAGTTGGCCAATCCTTCCGTTCCAACGAGCGCGAATACGGAAAGAAAGCGGATGGACATGTAATCCCTCATGTCGCGACGTACGGCATCTTCGTAGCCGATCACCGACAAGCCGGGAGCCAGCAAAGGGATGAGGAGGAGTGCGACGACTCCCGAGATCCCTGCCACGATCAGACCGTAGTAGGCGTACCTGCCGGCCGCGACCAAGTCTCCCCGACCGCGCAACTGCGAGGAGAAGCTCTGCAGGATGAACATCGTGCCCAGGGGCAACATGGCCAGGCAAAGCACATCCATGGCACCCGTCGTCACCGCCGCCAGAGCTGCCTCGCCCAAAGGGGCGGTCATCAGTGCATCACAAAATCCGACAATGGCCTGCGTGGCCCGAGCAAGGACAATAGGCCATGCCAAACGCAGTAAAGGCCTAAGAGCGGAGTGGGGTGTGACATCTTGGATCATCCAGCCTCCTGTTCTGACGCGTCGATCGGGCCTCGAAGAGATCTCAACCTGGGGGATAGTTTGCCGCCGAGGTTTGCGGGAAGCATGCTGCCTGGGCCGGTCATTCCGGAGTAGCCGTTCCGGAGTAGTCAGGCCTGAGGTCGCCACCCTCAGAGAATCGATCGGCGCGTGGAAGATGCCCGGTGTAGCAGACCCCGGCCGGAGCGGTAGGCATTCCGCTCCTTTTTTGGTCGGATCGCGCGAGGGGCGTGATCCATCAACGGGTTGCGTGATTCATCAACGAGACGACCGATCGAGGCCGAAACCGGCGTGCTTGCTGGGGGAGTCGCTCTCGTTTTTCCGTTGTGTCCCCAGTTTGCCTTCATTGGGGGTTGAGACCGCTCCGTTTGATCCCGAAGGGTACTGCAAGCAGAAAATAGGCAAGCGCCGAGCAAGAGCAGGCACAGACTGTAGCCGAACGGATCTGCGCGTGCTCCAGAAAGGCCCTGTTCATAAATAGCTCCCGAAGAACCCAAGCATGTCTCGGCCCCGAACCAGGTGGCAAATAGGGAAAACGCGACCACGAAGGTGCCCAGCCGCCGCCAGCCCACGAAGTAGTCGTCTTCTGAAGCGATGTGGCGCGACAGGTACACGCCGAGGGCGAGCTGAAGAGCGAGGTAGGTGAGGAGGAATGTCCACGTCATGACCGGGAGGCCGCGCGGAGCAACGGGAGCCCGCTGGAAGCCTTTTTGCAAGGACGAGCCGTCTGTACCCTATGTGCCATGATCTCGGCGCAACGTGGCACAGTGAGCCAGCGAGAAGGCCTGCTCGTCGTGGCCAGCTTTCGGCGAGATCTGGAAATTTCTGTTATTTGGCCGACCTTCTGAGAGTTTGGCCGAACTGGCACGAGCATTGCTGGGTGCGTGTCAACATGGCACGACGCGTACTCCTCTTGGCTTCTGCTCTGGCCCTGGCGGGCCTTGTCCCCACCACCGCTTGTTCTTCTCGAAAGTCCGATCCTGGCGGCAACGTCGGCTACGGTGAGGACTTCATTGGGTACAAGAACAACAAGAAGGCGTCGGGCCAGGCCGCGGACGATCGCCGTAGCGTGGGGATCTCGGCGGACAGCGATGGCTCCGTTCCGGCTTCCCCCAGCTCGAGCGGAGGCGCGTTTTCGTCTGGCGGATCCCAGGCCACCGGCGCGGTTGGCGCCGTTGCGGGGACCGGTGCGGTTGCTGGCACGGGGGCTGGACCCGGGTTAGGTGGTTGGGGGGGCCTTCCCGAGCAGGGGGAGCTGCAAGATTGGGACGATGCCAGCCGCGGCTCTGCGCCGGAAGAAAATCCGTTCTTCGTGGCGGGGGAAGACGCGACCTCCACGTTCTCCATCGATGTCGACAGTGGTTCGTACACCTTGGCACGTGCTGCTCTTTCCGACGGGGTTTTGCCGGAGCGGAGCTCCGTGAGGATCGAGGAGTTCCTCAACTATTTTCATTTCCATTATGCCGAGCCGGAGGGTGAGCGACCTCTTTCCCTCTACTCGGAGATTGGCCAGAGTCCTTGGAATGCGGAGCGAGAGCTGCTCATGCTCGGCGTGCAGGGCCAGCACTTGTCTCTCGAGGAGGCGCCGCAGCTGAATCTCGTGTTCCTGCTCGATGTGAGCGGTTCGATGACGGCAGCAAACAAGTTACCTTTGCTCAAGCGCGGTTTTCGGATGCTCGCCCGACAGCTGCGCCCCAAGGACAAGGTGTCCATCGTCACGTACGCGGGCCATGAGGCCGTCGTCCTCGATGGGGTGTTGGGGAGTCAGCAAGAGCAGATCGATGGCGCCCTTTCTCAGCTCGAGGCGGGAGGGTCAACCAATGGCGCTGGCGGTATCCAGAAAGCTTACGAACTCGCGCAGAAGCACTTCATTTCCGGAGGGAGCAATCGCGTCTTGTTGGGCACCGACGGGGACTTCAACGTGGGCATCAGTCAGGTGGAGGAGCTGAAAACCTTCATCGCCACCAAGCGCGAAACGGGGGTCTTTCTGAGTGTCTACGGCTTTGGCGACGCCTGGGATGGTGGCAATTA
>CAYTRQ010000556.1:0-3502 GCA_964440025.1 uncultured Polyangiaceae bacterium
TGAGCAGCGCCACGTAGATCGATGGGATCTGCCCCGGTCCTGTTCACGCTGAGTGAGGGAAGAAAGAAACACCCCCTCAGATAAGTTGCCCAAAAGGCATCCGAGGGGGCGACCTCTGAGTTGCGAAACAAGGAGGTGTATTGGATGTCGCATCCATGGGAGGGGACAGCCAAGTTTTGGCAGGGATTGATCTGCTGGGACGAGCAAGTGGCTGAAAAGATTCGGGAAAGGGGGTGCCAGCATTGCGGGGGACCACTCCACCGGGCGGACTATCCGCGCAAGCCCAGGGGTGAGCTGGGGGAGGCGGAAGAGGCGTTTTGCCGGCGCCGCAGCTTCTGCTGCGGTCACTGTCGGCGTCGAGCGACGCCGCCGTCGGTGCGGTTTTTGGGCCGCAAGGTCTACGTTGGACAGCTGGTGGTGGTGGCGTGCTTGGTCTTTCAGGAGCTACGCGGAGCGGTGGGGAAACGAGTCGGGATCGTACCGCGGCGGACGGTGCTTCGATGGATGACGTGGTGGAGGGAGACGATGCCCCAGACGTCATTCTGGCTAGCATCTCGGGCCTTTTTGATGCCGCCGGCAGAGGCAAGCGAGCTACCGCGAGCGCTGGTGCAGCGCTTCGGAAACGGCCTCGAAGGGATTGCTCGCACGCTTTCGTTTGTCTCTCCCTTGACGACCGGGTGGGCAAGCTCGGTGAGGGTCGATGTCTTTCACGCAGAAGATGGTGCTTGGTGATAGAGATGTGAGCAGGGTAGTTTCCGACCAGAATTGAGCCGGACGAGCGCATAGCCTTGTGCCCGCCGCGGCCGAGGAGAACGTCATGAGCAAAAGTGATGGGGCACGACCGAGTGCGCTCTGGGCACGACTGCGCTTTCAGATTGTTGGGTCACTATTGGCAGCCCCGCCCGAGGAGGGAGAGCTACGACGGTGCCTCGAGGAACTGGCCTCGAAGACCTGGCGGCATCCGACGACGGGAGAGTCGGTGCGCTTCGGTGTGTCGACCATCGAGCGCTGGTACTACATCGCGAAGGCAGAGCCGAAAGACCCAGTCAAAGCCTTGCAGCGACGCATCCGCAAGGGCGCGGGACAGCAGCTGAGTGTGAGCGCGGCGCTTTCGTCGATGCTGCAAGCATCGCATCGAAAGCATCCGAGCTGGAGCTACCAGCTGCACTACGACAACGTGGCTGTCCTGGCGGACAAGGACGCGTCTTTGGGCGAGATGCCGTCGTACACGACGGTGTGTCGCTTTTTCAAATCACGCGGCCTGGTGAAGCAGAAGAAGCGAAGACGCAAGCGACAAGGTGCCGAGCCACCGGTGGCTCGCGAGAAGCGCTCTTTCGAGGTCGAGTACGTGCACGGGCTCTGGCATTTGGACTTCCACGAGTGCTCGCGCTCGGTGGTGACCAAGGACGCTCGCTGGGTGAAGCCCTGGGTGGTGGGGGTGCTCGATGACCGCAGTCGCCTGGCGTGCCACGTGCAGTGGTATTTCATCGAAGACGCTCAGAATCTCGTCCACGGACTGAGCCAAGCGATCTTGAAGCGGGGCCTTCCCCGCTCTCTTTTGACGGACAACGGCGGGGCGATGCTCGCGGCCGAAACGACGCAAGGCCTCGAGCGTTTGGGTATCGTGCACTTCACGACTCTGGCTGAAACTCCGGAGCAAAACGGCAAGCAGGAGTGTTTTTGGGGCCAGGTGGAGGGGCGACTGATGGCAATGCTCGAAGGAGTGCGTGATTTGACGCTGCCTCGCCTCAATCAGGCCACGCAGGCCTGGGTCGAACTCGAATACAATCGCAAGCCTCATTCGGAGCTGGGCGAGGCGCCGCTCGATTGCTTTTTGCGGCAGGCAGACGTGGGCCGAACGAGTCCGTCGAGCGAAGAACTGCGGCGTGCTTTTCGCACGGAGCAGCAGCGCAGCCAGCGGCGCAGCGACGGCACCATCAGCGTAGAGGGGCGCCGCTTCGAGATACCGAATCGCTACCGGACGATGCTGCGTCCCACCATCCGCTACGCGCGCTGGGATCTGAGCGAAGTGGAGCTGGTCGACGCTCGCACCGGAGCGCACCTTTGCATGCTCTATCCACTGGATAAGCGCCGCAACGCCGCAGGCCGTCGCAGCGCGCTCGAGCCGGTGATGACGACGCGGGAGCTCGAGCCCCCGCCCGAGGCGGGCATGGCGCCCCTGCTTGAACGGCTGATGGCGGATTACGCCGCCACGGGGCTTCCGCCCGCCTATCTTTCACCCAAAACCGATGAAGGAACCGACCATGAATAAACAACACCTCTCCCTCTTTGGGCTTTCGTTTCACCCCTTTCGGCCCGGAGTGCCCCTCGAAGCGCTGATGCCGCTACCTGCTGTCGACGCCTTTTGCCGCCGCGTGGAATTCAGCATGGGCGATGGGGGCTTCGTGATGATCACTGGAGATCCGGGCACGGGTAAGAGCGTGGCCCTGAGGCAGCTCAGTCATCGCCTCGGCAAACAACGCGACGTGGTGGTGGGTACCATCGACCATCCGCAAAGCCGCGTGAGCGACTTCTACCGCGAGCTCGGCGACGTGTTTGGCGTGAGCCTGGGCGCGCACAACCGCTGGGGCGGCTTCAAGACTCTGCGACAGAAATGGGCCGAGCATATCACTTCCACCATGACCCGCCCCGTGCTCATCGTCGACGAAGCGCAGGAGATGCTCTCTACCGTGTTTTCCGAACTGCGCATTTTGAGCAGCAAGGAATTCGATTCCGACCATCTATTGTGTGTCGTTTTCGCGGGAGACGCCCGGCTGCCAGACCGCTTCCGGCATCCCGATCTGCTCCCTTTGGGAAGCAGGATCCGTCGACGTCTGCACCTCGACTACGCGGCACGCGAGGAACTCCTCGCGTGCCTCGATCACGTCCTCGAGGCCGCAGGAAATCCAGCGCTTCTGACCAGCGAGCTCAAGGCAACCCTCGCCGAGCACGCTGCGGGCAACTACCGCATCATGATGAACATCGGCGACGAGCTGCTCGCCGCCGCTGCCGAACGCAATCAGGCCCAGCTCGACGAGAAACTCTTTTTGGAAATCTTCGCCCCCCAGAACAAGAAAAAGCCTGCTCGTCGGAGGCCCGCATGAACCCCCGACTCATCCCCTCTCCCTCATGCCACGAGTCCGTCGAGTGCGTCCTGCTCGACCTTCTCGACGCCACCCTCCTGGCCACCGAAAATGCGCTTTTGGCCCAACACCCCGAGGCCTTTTCCCAGCGACACTTCGGGCGCTTTTTCTCAGCCGAAGAAGCCGACATCCGCGCCCTCGTCGAGCACGCCCATCGACTCCGTGCACATCTCCGCCGCCGTCAGGCCACTCTCGCCACCACTTCCGCCGAGCGCATCGAGGAGGAAACCGACGAAGCCCTCTTTTGACTCAACGAGCGGACCATCACGGATCGTGCTCTGAGCACGATCCGTCGCCTTGCCCCATGAACCCTCAAATATCGTGAACGGTAGCCCATCGATTTGCGTGAACGTGCTCAG
>CAYTRQ010000557.1:0-3486 GCA_964440025.1 uncultured Polyangiaceae bacterium
GTTGGATGAGGAGCTCGCTCCCGAACTTCCCCAGAACCAACTCAAGCACCTGTTCGAACAGATGGTGCTGTCGAGACGCTTCGATGAACGGCGTCTGGAACTGCAACGACAGGGCTCCATTGGCACGTTTGCACCTGTCAAAGGGCAAGAAGCAGCAAACTTGGGACCCATCGCAACAATCGGCAAACAGGATTGGTTCGTCCCCTCCTTCCGAGAGCCGGCCGCAGTCGTCTATCGGGGCACTCAGATGGAGCACATTCTCCTCTACGACGCTGGATTCAACGAAGGAGCGGCGATTCCTCGGGACGGCCGCGACTTGCCAGCTTGTGTGCCAGTCGCCAGCCAGCTTCCCCACGCAGTGGGCATCGCCTACGCATCACAATTTTACGAAAGAGGCGAGGTGGTCATGACCTTTTTCGGCGATGGGGCCACCTCGGAAGGCGATTTTCACGAAGCGATGAACTTTGCTGCCACGTGGAAAACTCCGGTCGTGTTCGTTTGCCAGAACAACCAATGGGCGATCTCGGTCCCCCGCGACGAGCAAACAGCCTCCAAGACACTGGCTCAAAAAGCCATCGCCTATGGCATGAAAGGTGTTCAAGTCGATGGGAATGATCTCTTCGCGTGTTTTTCCGCTGCCCAACAAGCCGTACAAAGGGCCCGCAACGGGGATGGGCCCACAATGATCGAATGCGTCACTTATCGGCTTTCCGTTCATACGACCGCCGACGATCCCCGTCAGTATCGCAGCGAAGAAGAAGTCGAACAGTGGAAGAAGAGAGATCCTCTTCTTCGCCTGCGGCGCTTCCTCTTCGAACGAGAGCTACTGTCCGAGGGCGAGGTCCAACAGCTCGAGCAAAAGGCTGATGAACAGATCGCTCAAGCCTGGGAAGCAGCCAAAAAGCGAATTTCCGAACTGAGCCAGACTCCGGAAAGAATGTTCGATCACATCACCGCGACGCCATCGAACTATCTGCAAAAGCAGCGCGAAGCGTTTCTCGAAGATCGAGACGACAGCGCGTCTGGAGAGCAACGTCGCGAGGAGCAAGAGTGATGGCTGACAGGACGATGATCGAAGCCCTCAATCTCGCCTTGCACGAGATGATGGATTCGGACGACAGCGTTGTCGTCTTGGGAGAAGACGTTGGACAAGACGAAGGCATATTTCGACTCACCCGTGGCCTTCTCGATCGCTTCGGCGATCGCCGCGTCATCGACACCCCTCTCGCCGAGGCAGGAATCGTCGGGACGAGCATCGGCATGGCCATCGGTGGGCTCAAGCCTGTATGCGAAATTCAATTCTCCGGCTTCAACTACCAAGCCATGCATCAGCTAGAGTCCCACGCCGCCCGCATGCGCTGGCGTTCGCGCGGCGGACTCGCCCTTCCCATGGTCGTTCGGATGCCCTACGGCGCAGGCGTTCGCGCACTCGAACACCATAGCGAAAGCAAAGAAGTGTGGTTCGCGCATACTCCGGGGCTCAAGATGGTCATCCCTTCAACCCCCGAAAACGCCCGTGAGCTGCTTGTTGCGGCCATCCGTGACCCCGATCCCGTCGTCTTCTTCGAACCTAAGGCACTCTATCGCTCTGGGCGCCAAGAGGTTCCAGATCGCCTCGAATCCGACCCGCATCCCATCGGCAAGGGACGCTGCGTTCGGAAAGGAAAGGATCTCACCATCATTACGTTCGGCGCCATGGTCACTCGCAGCCTCGAAGCCGCAAACCTTCTTGCCGAAGACCACATCGAAGCAGAAGTCATCGATCTGCTCACCATTTCGCCCATGGATGACGATATCTTCATCGAATCGGTGAAGAAGACTGGCCGCGCACTGATTGTTCACGAAGCTCATAGGAGCTTTGGCGTAGGAGCCGAAATCATTGCGCGCATCAACGAACGCTGCCTATTCTTCCTCGAAGCACCTGTGGAACGCGTCACCGGATTCGACGTACACGTACCTTACTTCGGTCGCGAGCAAGCCTATTTGCCAGACGCTCAGCGAATTGTCCGAGCCGGGCGTCGAGCGGTGACCCCCATCCCAGCGGAAAAGGTTTATGTCCAAAGCGTTTAAACTTCAGGATCCCGGCGAAGGGATCCGCGAAGCAAAAGTGCTCGATATTCTCGTCAGTGAAGGGGACCAGGTTTCCGAAGGTGACCACGTTCTCGATGTCGAAACGGACAAAAGCGCCGTGGAGGTCCGAGCCGACTTTTCGGGCACCATCGAGGAAATCAAAGCCGAAAAGGACAGTGTTGCGAAAGTCGGCGATGTGTTGATCACCTATGAGCCTCAATCTTCGGATTCGAGCTCCTCCGGAAAAGACGAGTCCAAAACCGGGAAAGAGGAAGTCGGTGAGAAAGAAGCACCACCCTCACAAGACGAGAAAAGTCAGAACCAGGTCGCTATCGAATCGTCAAAAAATCAGAGTACCACCTCTGCGGAGGGTCCCACTCCTGCCGCGCCCTCAACTCGGCGTCTCGCGCGAGAACAAGGGGTGGACATCAACGCAATTGCCCAAGGTTCCGGTCCCGCCGGTCGAGTCCTGGACGAAGACGTCATGGCTGCCGCGGGCAAGGGGAGAGACACAGAGGCGGAAAAAACGCCCCGCAAGCCCCCATCCGCCCGACAGGGCCAGGAAGATCAGCAAGAGTCGAGCGAAACGCCCCAGAAGGACAAACCCCAAGGGACGAGACAAGCCCGAACGGCAGCGACTTCGGTCACGACAGGAGTTCGGGTGCAGCGACGTGAAAAGTTGGACGGTGTCCGTCGCGCCACGGCCCATCGCATGATTCAAAGCTGGTCCACCATTCCCCACGTGATGCACCACGACGAGGTGGCCATCGACGACTTGGAAAACATGCGCCGTGAGCACGCCGCATCTATCGACAACCCCGATGAAAAACCAACTCTCACGAGCTATTTAGTCAAAGCTCTTGCGGCCGCTCTTCGCCAACATCCCCACTTCAATGCGCGCTACGAGGAGAGCTCCGAGGAGATCGTCTACCTGGAGAGTCGTCATGTTGGCGTGGCAGTAGCCACCGAACGAGGTCTCCTCGTTCCCGTCGTTCGAGACGCGGATCGACTCTCTCTCCGCGAGATGTCTCGCGAACTTCGACGGGTCGCCAAACAGGCCTCGGATGGTCGACTCACTTCCGAAGAAATGAAGGGGGCTTCAATGACCTTGACCAATGTGGGCGCCATCGGAGGACGATCCTTTACGCCGATCATCAATCCTCCTGAGGCAGCCATCCTGGGAGTTGGGGCCAGCTACACGGCATTTCGACCGGCCGAAGACGACGGCTCCCCCCTTGCCGTAACCTTGCTGCCTCTCTCGTTTTGCTTTGACCACAGGCTCAACGACGGGGCTCAAGCGGCCAGTTTCGTCAATAGCATCAAGGAGCTCTTGGGAAATCGGACAAGCTTTTCACTCGACGTCTAGTGCTGCGACCACATAAAAGTGGTCGGTAGGGAGACCACTTTTGTCTCGAA
>CAYTRQ010000558.1:0-3469 GCA_964440025.1 uncultured Polyangiaceae bacterium
GCTAGTTCGCATCCACAAATGGATGCGAACCAACAAGCAACAAAGCGTTCGACGGCAGAAAAAGGGCAAAAAGCGGAGTCGCCCGCCCTCGTCCCGAAAGGGGCGGGCGACGGAGTGGCCTTTTCGCGCCGCGAACTAGGCCAGAGCCCAACTCACAACCTTGAAAGCCGCGCTGACCCAGGGGGGTGAGGCGAGCGGCGGTGGAGCCTCTTTCAGCGGCGCCTTGTTCGATGCGCCCGTGTTTTTTACGGAAACGCAGCTCATAGCCCCTTGGAGGGTGATGAGATACGTTCTCGCCACGCAGGTGTTTTCGAGGACGATTTTCCAGCTAGTTCGCATCCCCCAATGGATGCGAACCAACAAGCAACGACTCGTTCGACGGCAAAAAATGGGCAAAGAACGGAGTCGCCCGCCCTTGCCTCGTACGAGGCGGGCGACGGAGTGGCCATTTCGCGCCGCGAACAAGCTAGTCCGTCTGCCCCTGGGGCGCGTGTTGCAGCAGGCCGCATCGCGTGCGGCTTCTGGCCTGCTCGTTGTTGGCCTGCTCGGCGGCGCGCTCGGTTGTCAGCGAGGAGAGCCCCCTGGAGCGGGGGAGGAGCCGGGACAGGTGGAGCTTCGGCTCGACGATCTTCCAGCAGCTCTCCAAGGGCAGGAGGAAGGAAAAGACGGCGCAGCGGCGAAGCGAGCGCATCTTCGTGCCGTAGCGCGGGAAGAGGTGGCTCCGGAGGTCCTGGGGACGGCCGACGACAATCTCCCATTCGGGCAACCCGATCTTCAAATCGCGAGCATCGCCTGGAGGACCTGGATCTACACCGATACGGGGCCTCATCGAACACGCCTCGGCTACTTACGGGCCGGTGCGGTCGTCGATGCCCGAGGCCCGCTGATCAAAAACGATGGCTGTTCTGATGGATGGTATCGAATCAATCCTCGTGGATTTGTGTGCATGGGGAAAGGAGCCACGGCGGATCTGAAGCATAGGGTCGCCGTGCAGCTGAGAAAGCGCCCCGAGCGTAGAGACGGTTTTCCCTACGTCTATGCGCTCAGCAAGGACCGGCCTCCCCATCGGTATTTTCGCCTTCCTACCAAAGAGCAAATGGAGGAGGTCGAGGGAGAGAAAGTCGCTAGCCGGGCGGCTGCGTGGCGAATGCGTGCCGAACGGACGGGATTGATCGATTGGCTCGGAATGACGGAGGAGATCCCAGATTTTTTGACAGGCGGTGCAGCCTTGGAAAAGCCATACGGTGTGGATGAGTACCCGCGCCGGGAGGTCAGCGCTGGTCGCCTCAGTTCCGACAGTGGCTTTGCTCTTCTGGAGACATTCTTGTGGCAAGGGCGCGGGTTTGGTCTCACGACGGAGATGGATCTGGTGCCGCTCGATCGCACGAGCGTGGTGCGTGAGAGTGACTTCATGGGCATCATCCTCGACGAAGGAGAGACGCTGCCTGCTGCTTTTCACGTCAGGGGGTATACCACGCTCTGGAGGCTCACCGAGCGAGGCTCCTTTGTCCCCGCGGAAGATCAACGAGAAAAACGAGCGTTTCAGCTTACTGGCAGGGAGCGAGATGGGATGCTCGAGACCGCGGAGGGCATTTGGGTGGCCCGTGCGGCGGTTCGCATCGTGCCGCCGCGCGATGGTTTTCCCAGCATCGCGACGGGGAGCCGACGTTGGATTGATGTCTCGATGAAGGACCAGACACTGGTTGCCTACCGAGGAAAGCGCCCGGTGTTCGTGACCTTGATTAGCGCAGGGCGTGGTGGTTTGGGCGAAAAGGGAGAGTCCAATCCCGAGGGCAACCGAACCGTGCGGGGCACCTTCATGATTCATGAAAAGACCATCTCGAGCACGATGGACGGCGAGGAGGACCGCTCGGACTCCTTCGAGCTCAAGGACGTGCCCTTCGTGCAATACTTTCACCGAGGATTTGCCCTGCATGGCGCTTATTGGCACGAGGAATTCGGGCGGCGACGAAGTCATGGGTGCATCAATCTCTCGGCAAAGGATGCCGCGTGGTTGTTCGAGTGGACGGACCCGCCAGTTCCCGAGGGGTGGCATGCCGTGCAAAACAAAGAGCGCGGGACAGTGGTCTATGTAGGTTATTAGGGGGTGAAGTCGTCTTGCGGATTGCGCTTTTGCTTTGCAGTGCGGGCGGGGCGAGGGTGTCTCGTCCGGGGGCTTGACGGGGCAAGCCGTAGGCCGCTTTCATACTTCTTGAACGCTCCCCACGGATGGGGATCGGAGGTAGCTGTTGGTCAAGTTTAACCTAAAAGATCTCCTCAAGCGGGCACTCATGGTCGATGCTCAGGAGGTCCGTCTCATTCCGGGTCGTCGAACCATCGTTCTGACCGCAGCTGGCGAAAATGAAGTTCGCGGGGATGTACAGACACCGGAGCGGATCAATGCGCTCATCGAGCCGCTTCTGACTGCTGATGCCCGGCGGGCTTTGACGACCGGATGGGCGGAATGGGAGTTCGAGCTTCCTGATCATGGCCCGGTGCGAGCCACCGCCGAACTGAAAATGGGACTGGTTCACGCCAGTTTCGATCTGATGACGGCCCAACAAAGGCCGGAGCCGAAAGAACAGCCGCCGCCCGCCGCGGTCCCAGCGGGGAATCAAACGGGAGCGGGGGGAGGCGTTCCCGCCCCCCTCAAGGATGCGCGTCCCTATGCTCCGGAGGTTCGGGAGGCCTCCACCGAAGGCGCTGCCGCGGCGAATACGACCCAGCCGTCGATGAAACGTCTCGAGACCGTCCCCCCTGCGCCGGCACGCTCTCGTTTCGACGCAGGGGTTAGCGGAGGCTCCACGGTCGAGATCGACCGACTGCTCTCGAGAATGGTCGAGCTGGGGGCATCGGATTTGCACATCAGCACCGGTGCACCCCCGCTCATCCGTCTTGACGGGGACATGGTTCCCATGCCGCGAGAGAATACCCTCAACGCCGAGGAAGTGCAGAACCTGCTATGGCCGATGGTCCCCAGCCGCAACCGGGAAGAGTTCGACCGGACCCACGATACGGATTTTGCTCATGAGATTCAGGGAACCGCCCGTTTTCGTTCCAATCTCTTCGTCGATCTCAACGGCATGGGCGCGGTCTTTCGCGTGATCCCTTCCAAAATCCTCTCGGTTGAGCAGTTGGGTTTGCCGGGGGACCTGTTGAAGTTGTGTCACCTTTCCAAAGGGCTTGTCGTGGTGACCGGACCAACCGGGTCGGGCAAGTCGACGACCCTGGCGGCCTTGATCGATTACATCAACGCCAATCAAAAGAAGCACATTATTACCATTGAGGATCCCGTCGAGTTCGTCCATCCCAACAAGAAGAGCTTGATCAATCAGCGTGAGGTGGGCGAGCACACCGAATCGTTCAAAAAGGCTCTCCGCGCGGCCCTTCGTGAGGATCCTGACATCGTGCTGCTGGGCGAGATGCGAGACTTGGAGACGATCGCGATTGCCATGGAGACGGCGGAGAC
>CAYTRQ010000559.1:0-3464 GCA_964440025.1 uncultured Polyangiaceae bacterium
CGAGCGACCCGAAGATCTGCAAGGTCCCCATAACGTCGACCTGACCGTCACCGTCGACGAGCAAGGTCATGTAACAGATGCCAAGGTGGAGGCTTCCGCCGGCCCTCAGGCGGACACCGCCGCATTGAAGTCCGTCCGGGCCTGGCGCTTCGCTCCAGCCAAGCTTCAGGGGGAACCCGTTGCGGCTCGAGTGCGCGTGCGGGTTTCCTTTCCGCCTAAGGAAAAAGACGCTGAGACGGCGCCCGATGCACCGACTCCGAAGTCTTCTCCTACCCAAGGCGCGCCCCCTCCAGCGACAGGCGAGACGAGCACGACGGACAGCGAATCTGAAAAAAAGAGTGCTCCGGCAGCCAAGACGAAAGCGGTCGAGCCCGAACTGGACGCAGCCCCTGAAGGCCAACGAAAAGACATGCACCTCGAGGTGACGGTCCATGGCACCAGAGCTCCTCGGCGGGAACGACGCGGCGCCAGTGACTACTTCTTGCATCATGAGGTACTCAGTGCAGCTCCATCTTCAGAAGGCGCAGACGTCTTGCAAACGGTTCCTGGCTTGTTCCTTGGTCGCAGCGAAGGGCTAGCCATTGCTCATTCATTGAGTCTTCGCGGTTTCGACTCCGAACATGGTCAAGACATCGCGATTTCCGTAGGCGGACTCCCCATCAACTCGCCCTCGCATATCCACGGCCAAGGTTACGCTGATTTGGGCTTCCTCATTGGCGACACCGTGGACCATCTCATGGTCAAGGAGGGAATCCGAGACCCTCGTCAGGGAGATTTCGCCGTGGCGGGCTCCATCGACGTAGGTCTTGGGGTCGACCCAAAGCACCGTGGCCTATCGATCAGCTCCTCCTATGGCTCGTTCGATACGTTCATCCAAAAGGTCGTCTGGGCCCCCAAAGACGGCCACCGAGAAAGCTTTGGCGCAGCAAAATATCGTACGACAAGTGGTTTCGGCGAAAATCGCGCCGGCCAAGCTGCAAGCGGAGTGGTTCAGCACCGGTTTGGTCAAGGAGCCGTCACTTACCGCGCCGTCGGCTTCGTCTACGCAGCCGGCGGACAAAGCGCGGGCGTCCTAAGAGAAGACGACATCGAGAGCGGGGACGTTTGTTTTACGTGTGTCTACGATCTTCCAACAGCCCAAGCTCAAGGCGCTCAGGCCCAGCGCATCATGGCCGGGCTCTTCGCAGACTATCACGGCCCCGATCATGCTAGCGGCAGCTTGGGAGCCTGGCTCGGCCAGGACAATTTTCGTGCGCGCTCCAATTTTTCCGGATTCTTGGAGCGTTCCAGGACGCTTGTCGGCGAAACCGGCAGGGGCGATCTCATTGAACAAACCAACGAAACGACTTCTCTCGGCCTCACCGCTCGCTACCGTACCGAAGCCATCGAGCCCGCATCTTGGACTCATGGCACCCTGGAAGTCGGGCTCGACGGGAGGATAGACACCATTGGCCAACATCAGAATTTGCTCGATGCGACGGTCCGCAATCAAGTCTGGGATCGACGCATCCAAGCCGACATCAGACAGCAGCACCTCGGCATCTGGGGTGACATCGATTGGCAATTCGGGGAAAGACTCAGCGCTCGGGCCGGGGTGCGAGCGGAGATGGTCGCCTTTGGCGTCAACGACCAGCTAGGGAATTACGCTCCGGGCAGTCGCCCCGACGATTCCTTCATCGAAGGCTTCCGCCGCAGCGCAATGGGAACCGTGGTCGGTCCCCGTTCAAGCCTCGAGTTCAAAGCACTCGAGGGGCTCTCTCTGATGGCCTCCTACGGAGAGGGCTTTCGCTCCCCACAAGCTCGCATCCTCGAGGAAGGCGACCCAACTCCACTGACGCGGGTTCGCTCTCTCGATGGAGGAGGCCGAATCCGCATCGGCCCGGCACTCAGCGCCTCCCTGTCCGGATACTTCAGCGAAGTCGAAGAAGACGTCGCCTTCGACGCTCGTGAAGGAACGCTCACACGTATTGGTCCCTCCAGCCGCGTCGGAGCAGCCGCCTACTTGGTCTCGCGGCTGGGTGACAGCTTCCTGGCCTCTCTTTCGGCGACCTATGTGCGAGCAACGCTCCTGGACGCCCCCCCAGCAACGGCTGAGGATCCAGCGCCTCCATTCGTTCCAGGAGCCCCTCTGCCCTATCTCGCCCCACTGACAATTCGGTTGGACATGAGTAGCCAAAGAGCGCTTTTTCAAGCTGGCCCCCACCCTCTCGTCCTGGAGCTCAAAACAGGGTTCACCTATCTTTCCCAGCGCCCCCTCCCCTACGGAACGTTTTCGGATCCAGTCGGACTCTGGGACGCCAGTACGACTTTCTTGTGGGGACCATTGTCTCTCGAACTGGCAGGATTCAACCTATTGGACATTTCGTACGCAAATGAGTCTTTTGTGTTCGTGTCGAACTGGGATCCAGAAACTCCCCGGTCCCGACTCCCCTCCCAGCACATCGCTGCGGGTTCTCCAGCATCCTATCTTCTCACCCTTGGAATTGAGCTCTAATGTCCCGCGCTCGACAAAATTCGGGGAAATGGTCGTTTTCAGTGAAGCTCCCTCCCACAAGAGAGGCTCGATTCCTGGCAAGCTTGAGCCTTTTTTGCTTGAGCTCTGCGCTTTTCTCCTGCACCTCGCCCACTGCTCAGCAGCCCGTGCAACTCCAATTGCAGCTGGCCGGTCAGGCCCCAAGCTCTCTTTCCCTTGCCGATGGCACGGCCCTCGACTTCTCGAGCGCTCAACTCGCATTTGGACCGCTCACGCTATGCCCGGGCCGGCAATCTGGAGCGTTGTGTGAGACGGCTCGCATGGAATGGCTTGACAGCGCCGTGGTCGATCTCCTCGACCCCAATCCAACATCGGTTGGATCTATCGATGGGTTCACCGGCACCGTCCGGTCCTATATGTATGACCTTGGATACGTGTCTCTTTTGACGACGGAGCAGCCTTTGAAACTCTCCGCGGCAACCCAACTTGACGACACTTCCCTTCTCGCTCGTGGAGAAGTTTCCACAGAGGCGAACCAGCCAATCCCCTTCGTCATCTCCGTGGTGGCGAAACAGTCAGGCGAGATCGACCGCGGACAACCTATGGTCCGCTCCAGCACCAACGCAGATTTCGAACACGAAGTCACGCTCCAGGACGAAAGTCTCACGGCGCGTTTCTCTCTCGAGGAACTCCTCGTTGATCTGGAAGCTTCCGACTTTTTCCAGGATGCTTCCTGCACCGACACCGGCACGATTTGTCGCGGTCAGCTCGCCGAGGATTGCACGAGCGGGGTCACCGAGGACTGCACAGACAGCGATCAAGTCTGTCAGCCAAACGTGGGCTGTCGAGACGTCGTCACGATCGATGGCACGACTCGTGGAGGTCGCGCAGTTCTGCAGCGGCTCGTCGCCGGGGCCGGCCCGCGTTTCAGTTGGAACTAGTGCTGCGACCACATAAAAGTGGTCGGTAGGGAGACCACTTTTCTCTCGAA
>CAYTRQ010000560.1:0-3462 GCA_964440025.1 uncultured Polyangiaceae bacterium
TTTTTAGCCGACGAATAGGTGTTGCTTGTTGGTTCGCATCCTTTTGTGGATGCGAGCTGGCTAGTGAAGAAGTCCGCTGCCTCATGACAAGAGGAATCGGGTGATGAGAAGAAAATCCTCGACGAGTTGGTGTTTTGGTGTGCTTGCTGTCGCTCTTTCTGGTTGTGGTGGCGAAACGTCCGGTGGAACGCCTTCGGGGAACGAAAGGCCCGACGCCGAGCTGGGGGAGGCAAGGGAGCAGGTTGATAGACAACCCGTTCCCGATGGATCTGACGAAGGGACACCCAGGGGTTCTTTCGGAGATATGGCGGGCAGTCGTCCCCTCGGAGAATGCGAACCGGGTTTTGTCCCCGACAATTCCGAACGGCCTTGTACTTGGTTGGCCGATGGCCTCTGCCATGCCGAGAAAGACAACGCGTGCAACTGCATCTGTCCGCAAGAAAAGGATAGCGTTTGCGTGAGCGGGTTTCCGGCCGGAGAGGACGGGCGCACGCCAGTCATTTGCGAGTGAGCCTGTCGAGCCACGAACACCAGCACGTCGCGCAGAAATATCTCTGCACCCATTGGGTCTCGCGCCGCGTTTTCAACTCGTTTCTTGGAGCTTCTGACTGACGGCGAGCAAGAGAGAGTCTTGGGTGAGCGGTTTCTCGAGTACGGTGAGCTCATGTTGGTTGAGGAACTCCCGATATTCTGGCCGTTCTTGTGCCGCTGTGGCAATGATAGTTCTTTCTGCAAGCCGGGGCTGATGCTCCGCGAGCCAATCGAAAAAGGTGGGGCCGTCCATCTCCGAAAGCTCGAGCTCCATGACGACGACGTCGGCATGAGATCCAGACGCCAGTAGTTCTTTCGCTTCTTCTCCATCTCGTGCAATCAGGAGTTTGTATTGATGACGGAGAGCACGGGCAGTGGCCCGAAGGACGCGTTCATCATCATCAATGATGAGCACCGAATGGCGGGTTCCCTGGTGAGGTTTTGCAGGAAGAGGGGTTCGTTCGAGAGGGTGAAGGCTGCGCAGCTGCTCGGCGCTCGGTAGAGGGAGAAAGCAGATGAACGTCGCACCATCACCGTAGATGGAGGAAACTGCGAGATCTCCTCCGAGATGTTTGATGATTGATTGGGAAATGGAAAGCCCCAAACCGGTTCCTTGGCCCTCACGTTTCGTGGTAAAAAATGGATCGAAGATGCGCTCGAGCGCTTCGTCCGGAATACCAGGGCCGGTGTCGGTGATGGAAATAGCGATGTGTTGGTCGTCGGAGCGGGCAGTCACTCGGAGCCTGTGGATTTCTCGTTCCACCTCACGCATGGCATGTGCAGCGTTGACGAGGAGATTGGTCAGGACCTGGGCTAGACGATTGCGCGGCAGGTAGAGCTCGGGCAAATCGTCGTCGTAGTCTTGCTCGATGACGGTTCCAACCCGAAATTCCCGACGGACCAGGCGTAGCGCCTGCTCGATCACCGCGCGAGGTTGAAAAACGGTTGGAGCCTCGACGATATTGCTACGAGAAAAAACGCGCAGGTCCTGCACGAGCTGAGCGACCGAGTCCGTGGCTTCGGAAATGTCGGCAAGAAGCTCGCGGACGTCCATGGCGCTGGAACGGAGGCTGCGGAGAAGCTCGGCGGCTTCCTCCGGTGACACCCGCCCGGTTTCCTCAGCGTGTTCGCGCAGTCGCCAGATCGCGGTGAGATCCGGCAAAAGGGCATCGCGCAAAAAGTCGAAGCCCAGCGTAATCATGGACAACGGGTTGTTCAGTTCGTGCCCGACGCCTGCGACCAAAGTGCCAAGAGCGGTGAGCTTTTCTGCTTGCGCGAGATCCTGACTATTGCGCTCCGCTTCTCGCCTCACACTGGCGCGGACGCGAATGCGGTCGAGGAATGCCGTGATCGTTGTGGGATCTCCGTCCTGGAGGCAGATAGCGTCATCGGCGCCGGCTGCGATGGCTTCGAGAGCGGTGCTCTCGTTGGGAGTGACGAAGCCGAGTGGAGAACCACCGAGTTGATTCCTTGCTTCTTCGACAGCAACTGCGATGTCGCCTGTCGCGAGATCAGAGATGACTCTTCCACCGCCATGAAGAGAGCGAGCATCGAACTGGCTCCTGTGCTGTCTGTAGAGCTCAGGAGTACAGAAACGAACGAACGTGTCGACGGGGGCGACCATGGATGAAGGGCGAAGCGAAGCTCGCTACCAGCGACGCACTGAGGATGCTAGTGTGGGCCGGCCGGAAGGTCCAATCGGAGGAGGACACCGGCACGAGTGAATCCTGCGCCTTGGGCATAGAGCGCTGCGAGCTGCCCTCGGTCCGTTCGGCCACTTCTATAGGCGGCCTCGAGATTGGCGATGGGTCCGCATGCGCCAAGGTGACCTCGAGTCTCGTAGACGCTGGTGACGACGGTCTCCGGCAGGCCGAGCACCTGGGCCGCGGCACGGGGAACCCAGCCACGCGGCTCCACGCTCGCGAGGAGGTCGAGGCGTTCGACGTCGATGCCGGCTCCCCAAAAGAGTCGTTTGATAGTTTGCGCAGCGTAGCTCACTGTGTCTCGTTGTAGCGCCTTTGCCGCTGCCCTGTTGCGCGAACCAATCCGAAAGCCCGCGCCAGCTTGCCACCATGGGGTGTCCGTTGATTCTCCTTCTCCGCGAACCCAAGTGACGGCCTCGTGGAACTCACCATGAGTTGTCGAGTAGGTAGAAAGAATCGGCCAGCGTCCGTCCTTGGAGAGGACGATCGCTGTCGCGGCGTCCCCCAAGCCAGGAGACGCCGGATGAAGCATGGGAAATGCTCGCAAAAGAAGATGAGATTGGGTCAGCAAGACGTTTTTTGCTCGGCCCGTAGCGATCAGCGCTTGCGCTGTCTCGAGCTGAACCAGCGCTGTGGCGCAGGCCGCGTCCATGCCGAATGCGAGCGCCGATGTGGCTCCCAGGCGCTCGGAGAGGGCACAGGCAGAGGCCGGTGTCGGTCTCTCTGGCGTGACCGAGTAGGAGATGATGACGTCGAGGTCCGAGCCGTCGACGCCGGCGTCGAGCAGGGCTCTTTGGGCGGCGAGCGATTCTGCCTCGATACTCGTCAACGTTTCAGGGGCGACGCGCCTCTCCCGTACTCCAAGAAAGGGATCGTTCGCTTCCTCGGCAAGGAAGCGATCCGTAATCGTCGCGGCGTCGTCTGTGGCGTTGGGGATGTCGTTGAAAAGACGGTCTCCGCTGGGGGCGAGCTTGGCGCCGAAGTCGGGGGGCCACGCGGTGTTGTGACGAACCTGCTCGGGAAAGTAGACACCTATGCCTTTGATGGAGGTCATTGGGGTTACTGGGATAGCATGGACATGTGTTGTAGAGCCTCGATTCGTCCGCCGCTTTGCAGCTTGACGCGAGGTTCAATCAGAATGTCGAGCAAAGCAGGGCCGCCGTGTTGCATCAGTTCGTTGATGAGAGCCCGATCGATTTCTCCTCCCTGCCGAATGGTTCGCGCAGGG
>CAYTRQ010000561.1:0-3449 GCA_964440025.1 uncultured Polyangiaceae bacterium
CACAGGATCAGCTTGGCCGAACCAAGCACGATCCATTAGGGCGAACCTTGACACTTACTGCAGTGCGACTATCTCGACAGCCTCTGTCGACATTGCTCGGGCAATGAAAGGTCAGTCGAATACTTCTTCAAGCGTTCGGGCGGTGAGCACGCGTTCGGCGATGCGTTCCAGCTCGGTCTCGTTCGCCATGTTCACTCGGGCCTCGATTTCTGCAGAAAGCTCCCCAAACCTGAGTTTCAGCAACTTTGCAACAATCTCCCGCTGACCCTGCTGTAGACCCTGCTGCAGGCCCTTCTTGAGGCCTTCTTGTTCCCATTGTTCGGCGAGTGTCATCAAAGTCTCCCTCGGTTGGGGTAGTGCTTCGGCAATGATCGTTTCCAGCTGTTCTCGACTGAGCTCTGCCTTGGCTCTACTAAGATAGCGGAAAACCGCAATCAGCGCATCTTTGCCGCTGGGCGACCTCTGCACTGCTGCCATCAGGTGTGCGTACGCCGCAACGCCGGCCAGCAGACGCTCCCGGTCCCGGGCGTCACGAAGCGCCCAGAAGACGAGCGGGACGACTTGTTCGACCTCCGCTTCGGCTCGCGCCTTCAGCGCTTCGTCACTGGCTTGGCTGATGTCGTCAAGAAAGAACGAAAGGCTCGGAATGTGCCGCGCCAGGTCGGCATCCTCGGCGATGCTGGGCGAAAATAGCTCCGCTACCTCGGTGCTCGCCGTCCAGCCCGCATCGCTGTGGTGCACGACCACCGGGATGACCACCGGCAGGGGAAGCTTTTGCTCCACCAGCTCCAAGTGTTTCGAGAGCAAGCGGACGACGTACTCCAGAATACGGAAGGGCATCAGCCGGTCGACCGTGCTCTGGTGTTCCAGCAGCAGGCAGATGTAGCCAGGCTCTCCTTGAATTGTGGCCGTGTACAAGATGTCACAATGGCGCACCGAGAGGTCCTTGCCCACTGTCAACTCAGGCTCCGGCTTGAGGGTAGACAGGTCTATCTGTTCCAAAAGCTCCCGCGGAAGCACCGCGCGCAGCTCCACTGCGGCGTACTCCGGCTTGGAAAACGTGTACCGAAACAGCGCGTCGTGTGAGGCGTCCACCATCGAGCTCGCACGCTAGCACAGCAGCTTCTCGTCCGGCACGGACATGCCCTCGCTGAGCTGACTCCGTGCCCCATCGCACCCGCCGGGATGACGGGCTTTCCCTTGTGCGGCGCACGTTTCGTGGCCGGCGCATCACGACAGCGAAGATTTTGGTGGGGCGCCGGCACGAAACCTGACGCCGGGTGGGGGCAAAAGCCCGTCATCCCGGCGGACGGAAAGGTTTGTTATGTCAGTTCTTCAATCTTCATCAGCTCGCGGTCTCGCTCGGCGGCAGGCGCTTCTTCAGGCTCGCGCCCGCGAGATGCGCTTTGCGCCGACTCCTTCGGAGGTGCTTCTTTGGCAGCGGGTGCGGGGCAGGCGGCTTGGGGTCGCCTTCAAGCGGCAGGTGGTCGTTGCCGGCTTCATTGCCGATTTCGTGGCTCCCTCTCGGTCGCTTGTCTCGAGATTGACGGAGACAGCTATCATGCGCGGCGGCGCTCTGCTGATGCTGCGCGCGAGCGCAAGCTCGTGCGGGCTGGGTACACTGTGGTCAGGGTGCCAGCGTCGTTGGTGCATACGTGCTTGGATGAGGCCGTCTCTCGGGTGCGGGCGGCCCTTTGAGGGCCCGCCTGCGGGCTGGCTGGGCAGCTGGCGTTTTGCCGGCTGCCTGGCTCTTTGCGTCGGATGGTGGGACTGCCAGCGTTATTGGAATGTCCCATTCGGGAACCCGGCTGCTCCGAGACCGTGGCAGCCGGGTCAGGAAAGGCGTGGGTTTTCACGGAGTGGGGCGTCCGAGAGACGTTTGAAAATTGCCAGTCTCAGGCCGCTTTTCGAAGAAAAGCTTCTACCATTTTTCGAGGCCCTTCGGAGGGTTTTCTTACTCTTTTCTCCGCCGGCTCGTTGACTTGGATCATTGAACACCGGGGGCTTGCGAAACTAGGTATCGCCGACCTTGAAGCCGCAAGACCTTCCCCTGCCCTACGACTGGAATCTCCACATCAAGCGTGGCGTTCTCGCGGTCGTCGCGCTCGCACACACCGCCACGGTCGAGCTCTACCGTCGTGGGCATGAGACGATTCATCCGCTCTATCGTCACCACGTGCGGTTGCAGCGTGCCGAAAGCGACGCCCATCTCCTGCGTGCTCAAATCCGCCTCGTCTCCGCTCGGGCCCGTCGGGCCAATCGCAAAGAACGTCCGGCTCGCAGGGGGCTTGGATACTACACGGACACCGAGCGCTTCGAGATCCTCAACATTCAGATGGCACGCGGATGGTCCCACGCGCGCACCGCACGCGAGTTTCTCGTCTGCGATCGCACCATCGCCTGGTGGCACCGGGAATCTGAAGACGATTCTCTCGTCAAAGGTCCCCGCTCGCCCGTCAACAAGTTTCCCGACTACGTGCGCTTGGTCGTTCTCACTCTCAAACGCACCTTCCCGCATCTCGGGCATCGTAAGATTGCAGAGTTTCTGGCTCGTGCCGGATTGGTACTGGCGGCCACCACTGTGCGCCGCCTCCTTGCGCGGCCCAAGAATACTCACAGACCGCTAATTCGCTCTCGGCTCCCTCGCAAGAAGCCCGACTCCACGCAGCTGGTTGCTCGCTACCCGGGCCACATTTGGCATGCCGACATCACCAGCATTCCCACCAATCTGAGCACTCTCTTTTCCTGGTGGCCCACCTGCTTCCCACGCGTCTTTCCCAAGACCAGAAGCGTCGTCGCCGTCTTGGATTCCTTCACTCGTCAGGTTGTCGCCATTCGCTGTTTTGGAGCTGGCGTGTCCGCCGCTCAAGTCATCCAGACTTTGGACGAAGCCGTCACTGTCTTCGGCTCTGCTCCCAAACATCTCACCAACGACAAGGGCTCCCAGTTTTTCAATTCTAAAACCGTGAAACCGGCTCGTCTCTTGAAAGCTTGGCTCGAAAACAATAACATCCAGGTGCGATTCGGAGCAGTCGGCAAGAAGGGATCCATCGCCATTATCGAGCGCTTCTTTCTGACCCTGAAGGACGAAGGGACCAGGAAAGCCCCGATCCCTTTGGGTCGTAGTGAGGTCGACACCGAGCTTTCTGTCTTTGCCGAGTGGTACAACACCAAACGGCCGCATGCATCGCTGGGTGGTCGTACTCCCGAGGAAGCGCGATTGGGCACACCGCTGCCGGCTGAAAGGCCTCGCTTCGAGACGCGGCCCGGTTACCCGGTTGCTGCCGCCGACATCGCTGCGGGCCGGGTTTGGCGAGTCGACCACATTCGCTTGAACCCGCGCTGCTTCAAACGTCGGGGACATTTGCCCGATGTGTCTCTCGACGTCGCGGCTTAGGAGCCCGGTCAAAATAATCGATCTTTAATGGAAATAAACTGACGCGTGAGTT
>CAYTRQ010000562.1:0-3437 GCA_964440025.1 uncultured Polyangiaceae bacterium
CCACACGAGGGGCATCTCGGGTGCGGTCGATGGACCTGTCTCATCTTGGCGCTGCATCGCAGCATGTCTTCATTCGTCACGTTGCCTCCGGTTCGAGTAAACCTGCCGACGTCGGGACGGGGAGAGGCTCCGAGTGAACAAATCACTCACCTTCTACCAGTCTCTACCGACAAGTGATCGAGACTACGTGTGCTCTGTTTGTGCCGTCTAGCTGGGGCACGAACGCCAGAAGGAAATGGAACTTCTTGTCGCGCTGAGAGAGTTGGGTCACCGGTAGAAAACCGCCGACGCGCTCACAGCTCGGAAGTCCTCATCTCGAACGCTTTTGCGGTCGCCCAACCTTTGCCTTCGGGAGAGACGCTTTTCGGAGGAGTTGAGATGCCGGAACGTCCAGCACCGCCGCGAACTTTCCGACTGTCACAAGTCCCACGTTGACGCTGCCTCGCTCGATGCGTTGGAGGTACCGTTCGTCCACGTCTAGCAGTTCAGCGAGCTGCTTCTGGGTAAGGGAGGCCCGGGTGCGGAGCCGTTTCACGTTCGCAGCAAAATGCTCGAGCACATCTGGTTGTTCCGCACCCACGACATTTCGCTACCCTCTTTCCCTTCCTCAAAAACCGGTATAGAGCTACCGTGTTTAGGAAACCTGGTAGTTCAATGCCGGTTTTTGCGAAAAGTACGGAGGAGCAAGCGGTGGATTTCGACAAAGCGATGGACGTCGTCCGGAGATTCGGATGGAAGAAGGCAACGGTCATCGGTCTCCTGGCATTGGGGGCCATCGTCCAGTGTGTGGATGGGCAGCAACATGGCCCCGAAGCGGCGCCGGGAGGCCAAAACCAGCCGCCAAGGTCGTCGGAGCCGAACGCGACGAAGCCGCCCGCTGCGACTCCCTCGCCGACTGCACCGTCGCCCCCGATGGATCAGGCGCCCACACCACCGAACCAGGCGCAGCTACAGCTCGACGCCGAATATCACGCCGAATGGACAAGAGACCCGAGTCGCGACATCGACGGCATCGTGGCCAAGAAGCACGGCATCACCAAGGAAGAACTAGCCGAGGAACAGATGACCGTTGCGTTGTACCGCGATTGGCTCAGGAAACAGGCCGAGCAGACAATTCGCTCGGGCGTGGTCGGTGGCGTCGAGGTCCAAGGGCTCGATCGATCCGAGTTGGGCGTTCACACCCTGAAGTTCACGCTCACCGTCACGCGCTGTCCGGAGGGCGCGCCCGAGCGGGACAAGCAGATCGAGTTCCTTGCTACGACGGCGCTGAAACAGATCGTTCAGAATCTCCCGGCGGATATCGACAGCTATCAGGCGTCGATTCGGTACAGGGGTTTGGGGTGTGGAGATGGTGCTGTGGGGTATGGCGCACATTGGACAAGGAGCGCCGGAGCCTTAACGCTCCGCTGAGCCTTTTGGGTTCCGGACCGGTGGCTGGAACTCAGCAAGAACGGACGTTACCAACCTCGCAAAACTCCCGAACAGGTCCGCTTCAGCCTTCGCCAACGCCGATCCGTGGTGGGCTAGGTTCGCGCCGTTCACGTCCTTTTCAGTTGGTTCGTCCTCGCTCGTCTCCAGGGCCCGCACATAGGCCAATGCCAGCGGAACCAAGCGGTCTGCATTCCAGGCGTGATGCTCGTCTCCACGTTCGCGAAGAGTCGCGCTTAGTCGCTCATACATTCGCTTTCCGAAAGCCAGGCGATCTCTTGGCAGTCGCAGCGATGACGTAGGGCGCGCCGGAGTCGATTGACCAATGGCCTGATAGACGAGCGAAATATCACCACCAAACCAGTTTCGGGCGGCTTCCTCTGCGTCTCCCGCAAACTGTTTGAGCGTCGGATCCCGGCCCCGTTCCGCCGACCGCCTAGCAAACTTTTCGGCCACTCGGTTGAGATCTCCCTCCCAGCGGGCCTTGAGGTACGCATCGAAGTGTTTTGCTGTCCATTCGCGCCGATGCCGGTCGATGGTAGCCCGGAGCCGTTCGAACCCTTCACGTCGGCTCCCCGTCGACATGCTGAGCGAGAGTTCCAGCCCAGCAACAGATAGCTTGCTCACGTTCTCCTCGATGGCCTTGGGGCGACCAAGCCGCTTCTCATCGTCGAGGAGTTCGGAGAACAAGGCGTCATCGGGCTCGACGCCGTACTCGCTGAGCGCCGAGAGGGGCCGTTGGTAGTACTTTCGCATGCCCTTGATATCTGTACGCGAGTATCCAGTTTCGCAGATGAACCAAGCAGTGAGCGCTACCCCCTGCCAAAACTCCAGAGCAGGTCCGAGCGCCTTTGCCATAGCCGCATGGGGAAAAGGCTCAGAAACCACGCGAAACGGGTGCTTGCGGTGGACGGTCGTTCCCCAGAGGCTCTCGATCTCGGATAGGAGCTGAGCATCGAGGAGTTCGTTGTGCAGCGCCGTTCGGTAGCTCGAATCGCCCTCTCGGCTGAAGGAGAACCATTCTTCGCCCACGAGCCCCCAAAGCGAGCCCATGCCGGAGCGCTGTCGAGCGTGGATCTCATCGAATCGAGACCAGTAGCGACGGAAAACCTCAACCCGTCGCTGGACCGGAGAAACTCCACCCTCCCATTGGGAGCCCAGGACTGCTGCCACTTGGGCGACCGAGAGGCCCGTCTGGGCCGCCACTTGCGCAGCGCGTTCGGCCCCCGCTACGTGAAGTCGAGTCGGAGGCAGCGCAGTAACGATTTCCTCGTCGGGGTGGGGCTCTGCTCCCAAATACGACAGCAAGTACAACCAATCAGCCTGGAAATATGCCGCAATCGTGGGCTTGAATGCCGCAGAAATGACCGCCGTTCTCTTTGGTGGCTTGCGCTTGGCCTTTCCGAAGTAGCGTTTTGCAAGCTCCTGGATGCGCAGGGCACGGAAACGCTGCGCGATGTCCGGCACTTGAATTGGAAGTGACTTGATGAATTCTGTCTTGAGGGCCAACTGTTCCGCCGAGCGCAGTTTGCTCCAGCCTCCGCCGTACTTCATCTTCTCGACTGGCTCGGGAGGAGGTTTCCCAAGAGCCGCGCAGGTGTCCAGGTACTCCTTCCAAGCGAGGACGCGCTTTTCTTTTTTTCCCTTGGTCTGCTCATCGCCGCGCAGGCGCAGCGGGGCCAGCCAGAAACGGAAAAAAGGCTCCAGTAAGCTCCAGACATAGACCCCCTCTGGTGAGGCCTTGAGGTTCACCCACTGGCGTTCGTCCGCCGCGATCCCAGATGCATACCGGGGGGAGCGCTCGAAGTGGTACAGCAGATTCAGCAGGCCGAGATTGAGCGCGACCGACTCGGGGAGAAACCATCCCCCTCGGGCTTCAATCGCCGAAACATCAAACTGCTGTGCAATGAATTCGCGTTCGCCATCGGAGAGGCCGTTGAGAGTTACTCCGTCCCCTTCCTGTTTCGCCAACCGCTTCCCTTTGGCGGCCTGGCCAATCAGACGTTGAG
>CAYTRQ010000563.1:0-3433 GCA_964440025.1 uncultured Polyangiaceae bacterium
TTTGCCGTCGAACGCTTTGTTGCTTGTTGGTTCGCATCCATTTGTGGATGCGAACCGAGCTGTGAGCGCGCGACTTGCGCGCTCGCTCATTGAGACAACGGGACAAGCGTGGGTTGAGCCTGAAACGGCGCACTCGTGGTGCCTACTCCAATCCATCGTGCCTGACCAGAGCGCAGGTGGTGCACGGAAAGCAACGCTCCTCTGCCTCTGCGCACAAGCGGTGGTCAGTCGCCGCTGGAAGAACTATAACGAGGACTGGACGATGTCTCCAGCGCCACGTCACTCCTCCCTCTCAGACCAAGAGCCCTCACATCAAGAGCGCAGCCCACCAGACCGAAGCCAAAGCCCACAAAATCGAGCCGAGCATGGCCGGCTCCGGCCTTCCCCCACTCGGTTGCCGAGCAACGGGATTGCAGTTTCTGCCAGAAGAAAGCTCGGCTGGGGACTCACCATGGCACTGCTCGGCATCGCCCTTTCCCTCGGCAATCAAAATCCATTCTCGCCCCTCATGACTCTCGTCGGAGTGGGGGTTGCACTTTACGGGCTGCACCGGCTGGGGCGGAGCGGAAACAACGAACTCGCGTAGCTGCCCGAAAAAAAGCTTCGTCGCCGCCCACCCGCGATCTTCAAGCAAGCGTGATGGACGCGAGTCGAGCGGGGCGAGGGCAGTCGACTCCCCTACGTTTCGCTACGCAGCACCGCAATGGCAACGTCTTCGCCCAGCTTGGGAACCCGTTTGACTGCAACCCCGAACTGTCGACCGTCGATTTCCAGCGGCTGAGAATAAATTTCCTCACTTTCGAGCTTCTCGAGCGGAGATAGCTTCATAATCGCTTTCGCATTGATCATAGGCGACACAGGAGCCCCGTAGATATCTCCGTGAGCGATGACATAGACGTAGAGGAGAGGTACCTTGTCGCCCTCCGCCGTGTTCCCCAACACCTGAGAACGAATAGCCGTCTCCAGTCGGTAGGCGTACGCCGACCAAGACCAGCCAGTGATGTAGAGCCCCTCAATCTCGTCGTCGACCTTCACGGGAGCAGCTGCCACCCACTGCGCGTCCTCGCGACCGCGCACTCCGGCCGCCTCCTTCATCGAGCCAAAAGACTCGACGTAGCCCCGCTCGAGTGCGTGTTTGAGTTTCGGAAAGGCCTTGAAGATGTTCTTTTCCGCTAATTCATCGGTGTCTCCATCACTGCGAAGCACACGGCCATCCGGCGTGGCTACGGCGAAGAACGTGCTCTTGGCCACACGAAGATCCGGAACTTTCCTCCGTGCGCGACTCAGTGCGGTTTTGGCAGACTCCGGATCGGGAACTTCCGGATGGGCATCTTCGAATAATGGCGCCAGCTTCTCCGCACCTTGGGGCAACCCCTTGCGCACTTCCTGGACATCCGAAACGGCAGCTTGCGCAAGATCTTCGACATGAGACCGAGCCAATTGAGCGCTCTTTTTCCCGGTATCTTCACACGCGAGCGTCAGCCCACCGAGTATCCAGGGCATCATCGCAAGCAACCACCGCGCGCTTCTCGGAAAGGAAAAACTGAGCATCGAAAGATCCGGCGTCAAAAAGCCTGGCCACCAACGCCTTGCAGCGCCCCACAGCGCCGTTGAACGACTCATCATCAGCTTTCACCTCCGCGAGCTGCAGCCAGCACGGACTCCACATGCCCTTTCACCTTGACGTTCCTCCAAGCTCCCCGAACCTTGCCGTCGGGACCAATGAGAAAGGTACTCCGCACGATGCCCCAATACTCGCGACCGTAGTTCTTTTTGAGCGCCCAAACTCCGTAGGCCTGGGCAAGCTCCTTGTCTGGATCGCAGAGGAGAGGAAATGGCAGTTCGTGCTTTTTCGCAAACCGTTGATGGCTCGTTTCCGAATCGGGACTCACCCCAAACACCTGCACACCTGCCTTTCTGAAAGCGGCGTGCTCGTCACGAAAGTCACAGGCCTCCTGAGTGCATCCCGGCGTGCTATCCTTGGGATAGAAATAGAGGACGTAGGTTGTTCGAGCGAGAGAACGAGAGCTGACCAGGTTGCCAGATTGATCCCGGAGAGAAAACTTCGGTGCTCGTGAACCGACCTCCACACCCTGTTGAGACACCGTTCGTCCCTCCGAGTTCCCGCGGGCCTTTTGCCCCTTCTTGACGCCGGCTGCCCTTCCTGCGGTCTTCTTCACCCTGGGGGGGCTTTCTGCGGCCTTCTTCGTCAGCTTCTTCGCCGCCTTCTTCACGCTGGCGGTCTTTCCTGCCTTCTTCACGCTGGCGGTCTTTCCTGCAGCCTTCTTCGTCAGCTTCTTTACCGCCTTCTTTGCGCTGGCGGTCTTTCCTGCGGCCTTCTTCGCGCCACTCACCTTCCCTGCTTTGACCGGCTTCGCCAGCGCCTTGGAACGCTTTGCTACGGCTCCCGCTTTGCCCTGGACGTTCTTTCCGCTCGCTCGTCCTTGGGACGTTTTCTCGGCCGTCAGTCCGGAGCCCTTCTTCCTGCTCGCTGGGTTCCTCTTCGCCACCGGTGTCGATCCTGTTTTCCTCGTTGCCATCGGACCCCTTCCAACCAAAAAGCTGCTGCTGCGCTCACATGTACAGAACCCGAAGCAGTTTGGCCATCGCTCAACGACGAGAGCCTTCCCCATCGGTCCAAACGTATCGAGCTCCAGGGCGAACGCCTTGAATCGGGCGGCAGCTTACAGCGCTTGACTGACGTGGAACGCGCAAGAGCCAGAAAAGAAGCCCTAGCTCTCAACGACGGCAGCCTTGCCAGGCAAGGACCCCATCCTTAGATTGCCGGCCATCATGCTCGATCTTCCGTCCAATGGTCTTTACCGAACAACAACAGCCATGCCCGGTCACGAGGAGGCCTTCCCCGCAGGAGTACTCGTCTACATTGGCGAAAAAGACGGGCAGAAGTTCGTCGTTCGTCCTGGGCGCAACACCAACAATCGTTGGCTTTGGGGCGAACCCACCACCCCACTCCGGAGCCCAACCTGGTCCCGCACCCTCAAGAAGCTTCCGGCCGAAGGCTACTACACTTTGCCACGCGAGCTGACCTTCGAAAGCGGTGGCCGCTGGCTCAAGAACGCAATCGTGCAACTGGGTTACAATGGAGAAGGGCGAGGAATCATTTTCGTGGCAGAGCAACGAGACACCTCGACGGAAAATGCCCTCTACTTCAGCGACCGAGGGATGGTCATCGACGACGACCTCCTCGAGCAACTCCATTGGGCCCCCATCTTACCAATTCGGCAGTAGGGGCTCCCCCGGCTCATTGGGGAGCAGGAGCTATCCCTCCCTAAAAGCCCCTCTTCTGCTCTCTTCCATTGGTTACTTGTTGGGTCGACCTTGTCCTTGTTCTTCCCGGGATTGGATGGTCGCCTTCATGTAGTCTCTGTTGAGTTGGGCGATGAATTCGACGTCAATCGCTTTCGGACAGGCT